>DEYT01000138.1 GCA_002364975.1 Opitutia bacterium UBA3151
TTGGATGAAATGGAGGAATATGCCCTGATTAAGGATTTACGCCAGCGGGGTACCCGAGTGGTTCTGATCGAGCGTAAGGATCCCGCGATTATCTCTAAACTAATGGAATTTGGTCGTCCGCAGGTGGTATGGACCAATTACGCTTCGGCTGAAACTTATGAACAGGCGAGTTCGATTATGGCGGAGGGCGGTAATTTAAACAGTTATGCCGGAGCTGTAGATGCAGAGCTTACATTTTCCATGCCGATTACCAGAGCTCCAGAGTACAGCTCATTTGAAGATGAAGTGAATTCTCAAATGAATGAAATGCATCATAACCTTTCCCCCAATGATCCCACCAGGCATCGGGGTTTGGCAAAAAAACCAAGGGTTGCTCTACTTGGATTCGAGTCGAATTCAGAAAGAGAATCTGCCTACATTGAATCCCTTCCATCTGGAACACCGGTCCTTTTTTCTCTCAAGGGCGAGAGTCGGGAAAGTTTTAACTCCTGCACTCTGGAAGAAGGTGGGTTTACGGATGTTTTTATTGCCGGTTCTGGAGAGGGAGCGAAAGCAGACTACGAGGCAATTGAAACCCTTCTGGCCCGATCTGCAGCAGTCAATTTTATTGATGGAGAACTGGTTGCCAAGATTCGCTCAAAGAATGCCCATTATGTAACCCGTCATCAAATTTGTGGTAAGAATATTCCTTGGCACATGACCAACACCTCTGAGCCGCATGCCGATGATATGCTTGTTCAGGCGAGCAAGCCGGTTTCTTTTGACTGGATGGTCAAAGGGGTTTGTGGGCTACGAAATGTTCCAAAGATGATGGATGAAGTCGAATCAGCACAACCTTTTGGTTCCTTTTACGCTTTTGCTGAACTGGAAGATTTGCCCTATGTCGAATGTAATGCGGACGCTTTTCGGCTCGCAGCAGAATCATGCAATGGAGTTTCCCGTCAGGCATTACTCGAGGGGGCGAATGCTTTGGACTCTACCGGAAATGTCTGGGCCCGAAGTGTAGAAGAAGCGATCTACCATGGCTATGGCTTACCTTACCCTTTAAACCTGTCTTAAAATAGAAATACCAGAAAAAATAAAGAAGACGCGATGAGTTGGACGAATTTAGAAGATAAAGTAGTGATCATAACAGGTGGAGCGGCAGGGATCGGATTGGAGGTAGCCAAGGGCTTTGTAGAAGTCGGAGCCAAAGTCATGATCGCCGACTTTGCTGAAGATACTGGCAAGGAAGCAGTCGAAGAAGCAGGTGCTCAAGGCAGTGGGGAAGCGACTTTTGTAAAATGTGATGTCACTAAAAAGTCAGAGGTTGAATCCGTGGTTGAGCATGCGGTTGAGAAGTGGGGCTCGGTCGATGTCTTGGTCAATAATGCTGGAATTAATATCCCCCGTCTTCTGGTCGATCCAACAGGGAAGGAAGAGTTAACGGAAGAGGTTTGGGATAAGGTCTTTGCGGTCAATGTAAAGGGACAGTTTCTTTTTGCCCAAGCCGCAGCCCGTCAAATGTTGGCCAGTGGAACCGGAGGCGTTTTGATTAATATGTCTTCGGAGTCTGGTATGGAAGGGAGTGAAGGGCAGAGCGTCTACGCTGCCACCAAAGCGGCCAATCATAATTTAACCCGTTCATGGGCCAAGGAATTAGGTAAGTCAGGTGTGAGGGTGATAGGGGTCGCTCCTGGGATTATGGAAACTACGGGAATGCGAAGTTTGGCTTATGAAGAATCTTTGGCCTACACTCGTGGAATTACCGTAGAAGAGCTAAGAAACAAGTATGGATCCGTTTCTTCCATACCTTTAGGTCGTAGTGGAAAGCTTTCCGAAGTTTCGGACTTAGTGGTCTACCTAGCTTCGGAACGGGCTTCCTATTTACACGGAACCACAGTTAATATTTCCGGTGGTAAATCCCGAGGCTAAACTCTTCAACTCTCAGGGTTCCCAAGTGGTTACTTCTTTTACAAGGAGTAGGTTGGGGTAAACTCTAAAATTTCCGGTTATTAATTACAGGGGGAATTCCACATAATATAGCCATCATTCTATTCATTTAAAAGATCAGGAAGTTAAGGAAGAGAATAAAAAAAAGCACCGCCGAAGCGGTGCTTATCAAAAGATTTCGGGACTGTTTAGTCCGCATTCCTTCCCTTTACGGGTAGTGTTTAATTATTTTGACGAAGGCGCAGATCATATCCGTTTTTTCTTTATATCTTAGAATAGTCCTACTTTCTCATTTTGTCTAAAAATTATAAAAAAATTTTTTTCAAAAGGAGGAGAGTGCTTTAAAATGGGCGTTTGCTGCCTTGGCCAACCCGCCAAAATCATAGCCTCCTTCCAGAATTGAAATCACTTTTCCTTCGCAGAACTCACCGGCGAGATCACAAATGATTTCGGTCAAATTTGAAAAGTCCTGATCTTCCAAAGTGAATTGTCCGAGTGGGTCGCCCCGCCGGGAATCAAATCCAGCCGAGATGAGGATTAATTCAGGGCGAAATTTATTCATTCTTTTTGGTAATTCATTCCCAAAAGCATCTTCGACAATTTCCTTTCTTCCACTACCTGCAGGCAAAGGGAAATTGAGGGTGCTTCCCAATCCCTTTCCGGTCCCGGTTTCTTCGCTTGCACCCGTACCTGGATACCAGGGTGATTGGTGGGAGCTCATAAAGAAGACGGTTTCGTCCTCGTAAAAAATATCCTGGGTACCATTGCCATGGTGTACATCCCAGTCGACGATTAAAACTTTGCCCACGCCATATTTTTTTTGGGCAAAGCGTGCAGCAATTGCTACATGATTAAAGATGCAAAAACCCATTCCTTTTGTTGGTGTTGCATGATGCCCCGGAGGGCGAGAGGCACAGAAAGCACGAGTAAACTTACCAGAAAAGAGCTCCTTGACTGCCAGGCATGCGGAACCAGAAGCTCGCATGGCAACCGGCCAAGAATCTTTAGAGACCGAGGTATCTCCAGTGGTCAAAGTTTTTAATCCTTCCTCAATGTCCCGCTTTACTTGGGTTATGTATTTAGGATCGTGAGCCAAGCGGAGATGTATTTCTTCAATCGGTTCTGGTTGCAGAACCGAGCTTGATTGGATCAGGTTTTCCTGGAGTAAAGCTTTGTAAACATGAGTGGCCCGCATTGGACTTTCGGGGTGTCCTAGACCGGTATCGTGCTTTTCGTAATAGTTGTCATAAATCAGCCCGCATTTTTGACCCATAACAGAGGATGGGCTATGCCGTGGCCTTCTGCTTTTTTTCTTCGCCTACTAACTGATGAAAAGCGGCAAATAAATGAGCAGCATCATTGGGCCCAGGGGCCGCTTCGGGATGGTATTGAACTGAAAAAACAGGAAGGTTTTTCAAGCGCATTCCAGAGACAGTCTGGTCATTTAGATTAAATTCAGTCACAATCGCACCCATTGCTTCCAACTTTTTCTGGTCGGAAGCGAAACCATGATTTTGAGAAGTAATGGCAACCCGTCCGGTTTCGATATTTTGAACAGGTTGATTACCTCCACGATGTCCGAATTTTAATTTATAGGTTCCGGCTCCGATCGCGTGGGTCAGGATTTGATGACCTAAACAGATCCCGAATATTGGGAAGTCTGGTAAAAGAGATTGCACCGTTTTATGGGCATAATCCAATGCGGAAGGGTCTCCCGGACCATTGGATAAGAAAATGCCATCCGGATTATGAGAGCGGGCCTCTTCCCCAGTTGCATCCGCGGGTAATACGATCACTTCAAACCCATGATTCTTGAGGTTTTTGTAAATCGCCCGTTTTGCACCAAAGTCAAAGGCAACCAATTTATGAATTTCATTCGAGTGGTAGTATTCTTTCGCCAAATCAGTGCCTTCAACCGTAAAGGTTTTACTCTTTTCTCCATTTGGATCCCAGGTGAAGGATGCAGCACAAGTGACTTCCTTTACGAAATCTTGACCTTCGATACCAGTCCATTGCTTGGCCCTTTCCATTGCTTGCTCATCGCTTATTCCTTCGGTGGACAAGCAAGCCTTGAGAGCACCATGAACTCGAATCCTTTTGGTGATCGCTCGGGTATCTACCCCTTCAATCCCGGGGATAGAATGCTTTTTTAGGTATTCATCTAAGGATTCATTGGCTCTCCAATTACTAACCACTGGGCTCAGTTCCCGAACCACGAAACCGGCAACCTTTGGTCCATCGGATTCTTCATCTTCAGGATTGATTCCGTAATTCCCGATTTGAGGGGCGGTCATGGTGACGATTTGTCCAAAATAGGAAGGGTCGGTGAGGGTTTCCTGGTACCCAGTCATTCCGGTGTTGAAGACCGCTTCTCCAACCACGGTAGCGGAGGCTCCAAAAGAAAACCCTCGGAAGATACTTCCGTCTTCTAAGGCCAATACGGCATTTCTAATCTTGACTGAATTACTCATAAATTGAAGGTGCTTTTATGAGGTAATACTTCATCGATGGATTGGCAAACCCGATTTGGATGGAAGCTATATTATTTTAAAAATGAATCAAAATTTGAGGAAAGTTTGACTATTTCAGTTCGGATCACTACCGCATAAATTCTATGGAAAAAACAACAGCGCGCTATGATCGAAGTAAGACCAAGAATGCACCCTTGTTGAAGTGGCTGGATAAGATGGTCGAGATGTGCGACCCCTCGGATGTTCACTGGTGTGATGGTTCCGATCAGGAATGGGATGATCTTTGTAAGAAGATGATAGATCAAGGTGCAATGATTGCCTTGAATCATGAAAAGCGACCCAACAGTTATCTGGTACGATCGGACCCAAGAGATGTGGCTAGGGTGGAAAGTCGAACTTTTATCTGTAGCTACGGAAAAGATGATGCCGGTCCCACCAATAATTGGGAAGAGCCTAGAAAAATGCGGGCACGGCTGAAGAAATTGTTCCGTGGATCTATGGAAGGCAGGACGATGTACATCATTCCTTTTTGTATGGGACCTCTTGGTTCTCCTATTTCACAATTTGGAGTTCAGGTAACCGATTCACCTTACGCGGTCCTCAATATGAAAATTATGACGAGAATGGGACAGCAAGTATTGGACCATATGGGGGAACGTGATTTCTTTGTACCTTGTCTTCATTCCATAGGCTTTCCTCTAAAGGACGGTAGAGAGGATATAGCCTGGCCTTGCGATCCTGAAAATACCTACATTGTTCATTTCCCAGAGCAGCGGACCATAGTTTCTTATGGTAGTGGTTATGGTGGAAATGCTCTCCTTGGTAAGAAATGCCTAGCTCTTCGTATTGCTTCTTGTATGGCCCGGGATAATGAATGGATGGCCGAACATATGTTAATTCTTGGTCTGGAAGACCCGGAAGGTGAAAAAACTTATGTGGCTGGTGCATTCCCGAGCGCTTGTGGAAAGACCAATATGGCCATGCTGATTCCACCGGATTCGATGAAGGGCTGGAAAGTTTCAACCGTTGGAGATGATATCGCATGGCTGAAGCCCGATGAAGAAGGAATGCTACGGGCGATCAATCCCGAGGCCGGTTTTTTTGGGGTTGCTCCAGGGACATCCTGGGAAACCAACCCAAATGCAATGGAGTCGATGAAGGAAAATAGTCTATTTACGAATGTCGCCCTTACCGAAGACGGGGATGTGTGGTGGGAAGGATTGACCGAAGAACCTCCAGCCAAGCTAACTGATTGGAGAGGGGAAGCATGGACTGCTAACAGTGATCGACCAGCGTCTCATCCTAATGCTCGTTTCACTTCCCCAGCATCTCAGTGCCCTACGATTGATCCAGACTGGGAAAATCCACAAGGCGTACCGATTTCAGCCTTCATTTTTGGTGGACGGAGGATGTCGGATATTCCTCTTGTTTATCAGTCCTTTAATTGGAATCATGGTGTTTATCTAGGGGCAACCTTGGCTTCCGAAACCACTGCAGCGGCGGAAGGTGCTTTGGGTAATTTAAGAAGGGACCCCATGGCGATGATTCCCTTTTGTGGTTACAACATGGGTGATTACTTTAGGCATTGGATAAAAATGGGGAAGATCTTGAAGGAGAAACCGAGAATTTTTCATGTTAACTGGTTTCGAAAAGATCAAGGTGGAAAATTTTTATGGCCTGGATTTAGGGATAATATGAGAGTCTTGAGATGGATCGTAGAGAGATCGAACGGTAGGGGGAAAGCTCATGAGGGGCCCTTGGGTTGGTCCCCGGAAAGAGATGATCTCGACTGGTCGGGGATGGAATTTGATCAAGATCAATGGAATGAATTAATGTTCATTGACCCTAAGAGTTTACGGATGCAGACCTTGAGGCATGAAGAACTGTTTCTGCAATTATCTGAGTTCTTGCCTAAAGAAATGCTTTTTGAACGGGAGCTTTTGGTTTCGAGGCTGTAAAAAGCCTAGGCTACGAACGCCATTCAAACGGGTTGTTTTTTTGACCATCTGTAGAAGACGGATGAAAGAACCCCAACGGAGACAATCATGTTTGCGAGCTTCATAAGAACACCCCCTGTTTTTTGGTCTTCCAGTGGACTAATATCCATAATCCGTTCTGCATAAAAATAGGTATCATAAAGTACTTCCTTGGAGAAAGTAAGAACCGCAAAGATGGGGGTTTGGCCAAGCATGAGAGCCAAAATATAAAGCATTTGTGGGCCAAAGGGAAGGGCTGGAATAAGCTTAGATCGGCTGCATAATGGCCACCACATTAGTATAGAGGTGAAAAACATTGAGAGGTGCTCTGCCATGTGAAGTGTTTTATCCCGAATAGCAGCCTCGTAAAAAGCACTGAAATGCCAGAAGGAAAAAACCAAGGTAAAGAGAAGCCCGGCAATAATCGGATGTACAAGAAACCTAAAAAATTTGCGAGTTCCCACATTTTTTTCAAAGAATTCATCCCATATATGAGGGGGTATACCGAGCAAAATAAAAAGAGGGCTTATGTACATTAGGATGTTATGCTGAATCATGTGGGCAAAAAAGAGAAAGTTTTCCCCAAGTGGATCCAGAGGAGATCCAACAGCTAAATAAAAAGTTATGATTCCAGCCGAAAACCAATAAGCATAACGAGCGGAATGAGGAGAATTCGGATTCTTTTTAGAGCGAATCGGACCAACAATAACTGAATATGCCCAGCAAACAAACAAAATGCCTGCAATGAGTGCGGGCTCGGTGTGCCAGTGGCTAAGGGTGATGGGTGAGTTGGACATAGCTAAAACCTCACTCTATTGAGGAAAAAGAAAACGAAAAGGCGGCTTATTAATTTTCAGTCCAAAAAGCTTCAGATCGGACTTTGATCCTAAAATCTTCAGTAGTCGCGGATTGAGAAAGAAGAGATACTTGAGAACCCTCTACCATTTCTTGATTGGTGGGGAAGAATTGTAGGAAGAATGGATTTTCAGGTTTTTCAGAGTGGATTTCTACAGTATCTGCTTGGGTAATTTTCCAGGAAAATTGATGGGGGATTCCATCAACTTGTTTCCATAAATTTGAATTTTTTTCGAAATTCTCTGAGGAGGTGTGATCCGAATTTGATTGGAAGAAATTCTCACCCACTTTTACAAATTCATCTTTTTTATAATCCTTTTCTGCCTCCCAATCTTGAGTGATAGCAGTGACTTCAAATTTTTCGATCACAGGGTGAGTGTCCCCCATGTAAATTACAGCAAAAAAAGTTCCGAGGGCAATCACAAGACCAAGTAAAAAGAGGACAGTGTTGACAATTTTATCCCACCTAAGATGCATAAACCACCAAATTACGCCGATAAATTTTATGATAGAGGTCAAAAATAAGACTCCTATAATGGCGGCACCTCCAATCGGTTTGACATAAATTATTACAACTTCAATTCCAGTGATGGCAACTAAAGCCATAGAGAGATTAAAAAAAGTAAAGAATCGTTTGCTCTCCTCTGCCACTGGGTCTTCGGAATGTCCGCTCATATTGGAAGGAAGATAAAGTAAA
>DEYT01000146.1:0-1284 GCA_002364975.1 Opitutia bacterium UBA3151
ATTGGAGGACATGTTCCATCTATTAGAGGAGTCCCAGCAGTGCCCTCTGATTATATTTCAGTGAAAATTACGATGCAGGACGGTGTTCCTGCAGCCACCACTGAAAAGGCTTTGATGGCCATTGAAGGTGCAAGAAAGAAAGTTATCGATTTTCTCGAAAATGAAGGAGAACCGAATCCTTTCAAGTTCAACATGATCACTATGGGTGCACAACCTTTTTCAGCTGGGCCAAGGAGTTCTTCCAATATCTATACCGGTTCTAACAGAGGGGAAGTCAGCGTAGAATTAATTAAATCGGAGGAACGCACCCGATCCGCACCCCAAATTTCTGCTTTATGGCGCCAACGAATTGGACCACTTCCAGGGGTCAAGCAACTTTTCTTTGGAGATGTTGCAGCTGGCGGAAGCCCCACTGCGATTGATATTGAAATTGCCGGTCAAAACCTTGAGCAAATGAAAATAGCTGCCAAAAAGTTGAAAGATATGCTTCAAACATATGAGGGACTTTTTGACATCTCTGACACCCATTCCGGAGGAAAACGGGAAATGAAAATTAAACTCAAACCCGAAGGTCGTTCGCTCGGTTTGACACAAGCCGATCTGGGGCGCCAAGTCCGGCAAGCTTATTATGGGGAAGAAATTCAGAGAATTCAGAGAGAACGCGATGAGGTCAAGGTTATGCTACGGTATCCACTTTCCGATCGAAAAAGCCTAGCCGCACTTTCGTCTCTTCGGGTTCGGACGCCCAGCGGAATTGAAGCACCCCTAGAGGAAGTTGCCAATATCGAACTGGGACAAGGATATCCCACGATTAAAAGGTCCAATCGCTCCCGGATCATCAACATTCAATCATCAGCTGACAAAGAAATCGCAGATGTTGCAAGAATTGAAAATAATTTGGACGAAAACTTTATTCCTCTCCTACGCCAAGAATTTAAAGATCTAAGGTTTTCTTTCGTCGGGGAGAAAAAGGAACAAAGTGAGTCTGATTCTGGCCTTGCTCAAGCTGGAGGAATTTCGCTTTTCGTGATTTATGGGCTGCTTGCAATTCCATTTCGGTCTTATTTACAACCATTTCTTATCATGTCGGTTATTCCTTTCGGCTTGATTGGTGCAGTCTTCGGACACTTCTTATTTGGATTACCATTGAGTCAGCTTTCACACTTTGGTCTGGTTGCCTTAACAGGGGTTGTCATTAACGATAGCTTGGTTCTCGTACATTATGTTAACAAGAGAGCCAAAGAACTGCCTCTGCTTGAAGCTGCCAAACAAGCGGGTGCTGCT
>DEYT01000146.1:1661-14269 GCA_002364975.1 Opitutia bacterium UBA3151
ATTCTCTTTGAACGAAGCCTCCAAGCTCAATTTCTTAAGCCGATGGCGATAGCAATAGGCTTTGGGGTTTTATTCGCTACTTTCATCACTCTAATTATGGTGCCTTGCCTATACCTAATCCTCGAAGATTTAAAATGGATTGTTGGAAAAATAATTAAGAATTTAGGACTAACTTTCGGTGAGGAAAAGCCAGTAAAAATCTTAGAAGAAGAAACCCGCTAGGGACGCTCTCCTACTCCAAGAATTGTTTCAAAATAAGGCTCTGTCTCTTCCTTCGAAACGGTTTCAACCCTAGCTTTCTTAAAACCAGCTTCTTTGATCATCTTATAAAGATCATTTTCCCTGAAACCTAGCCATAAATCCCCATAATTTTCACGGGCTTTTTCGAAATTATGTTTTTTAAGATCTAAGACAACAAGTTGCCCGCTCGGTTTCAAAATTCTGTAGGCTTCCTCAAGTGCTTTTTTCGGGTGTTGAGCGTGATGAAGCGATTGGCTCATCAAAGCTAAATCTACGCTTTTGTCGTTAAGTGGTACCTTCTCGATATCCCCTTGTTTATAAACAAGATTAGCTAGGTTTTTCTTTTTTGCGAGATCCGTACCAATTCGTACCATACTTTTCGAACTGTCGATGCAGAATACTTTTTTTGTTCGCTCTGCTAATAATTGAGAGATCATTCCCTCCCCCGCACCTAAGTCAGCAACCACAATATAGGGAAATAAGCGAAAAAGAAAATGCCCGATTGATTCCCAAGATCGACCGGGCACATAATGCTTCCCCAACCTATCCGCAACTTCTTCAAAATATTTTTCGCTCTCTGCTCTACGCCGTTCTAAAACACGGGTCAATCCAGACTGGTCACTTTCCCAAAAATCTTCATCTGAGTCTTCAGCCAAAGCCGTTCGGACGATGTCATACCTTGGCGATGTATCCAAACTCAAAGCATAAAAAGTTTTCTTTCCGTCTTTTCGATCCACTACCATTTGATTTCGACGTAGTAGAGACAGATGTGAAGAGATTCTGGATTGGCCCATTTCTAGAATCTCTTGTAATTCTGCTACTGAAAGCTCTTCTCGAGAAAGAAGTCGAAGCATCCGCAAACGAGTGCTATCTGACAATACTTGTAATATTTCTGTAATCTTCACGACTTCCTTCGATCAAGATTTAATCTAGCCCTGGATATGGCAAACGAAAAGAATGAAACCTAGAACTCGCAAAAATGCGGGTCCTAAAATAAAAGAAAAGATTTATTGGGAATCTACCCAACGAGTCAGACCTTCAATTTTCCAACTTTGTACATTACCTTCAACTTCGGTTTCAACGGTTTCACCGATCTTTTTACCAAGCAGTCTTTGCCCCAGTGGGGTAAGGTAGGATAGAATATTATTATCTGGATCACTATCCCATGCTCCCAAGATTACATATTTTTGAGACTCACCAGAATTGGAGTCACTTAAATTCGCAATGGAACCAATCCCAACAAAATCGACCGGTGCATCCTCGAAATCGGTCGGTTTTGCACGCATTAAATCAGTTTGTAATTCGGACTGTCTAGCGAGGAGGATTTTCTGTTCATCCTTTGCCATTTGATACTCCGCATTTTCGCGTAAGTCACCAAGCTCACGTGCAGCCTCAATGGCTTGTGAATTGGCTGGAATTTTTTCTTTATTCAAAAGTTCAAGATCATCCATTTTCTGATCATAACTCTTTTGGGAAACAATCAAGCTGTCATCAGTAACTTGTCCAACGGAATCCGAGGAAGCACCTGAGCCGTGCTCTCCATCTAGTATTGCCTGAATCTCAGGATATATTTTGATGAATCTAGCGAGAAGCGATTTCTTGCTTAAGTCTTCAAATCCAGGATTGAGGATTAAGGCTTGAGCTAAATCTTTTGCATTTTCAGCAGTACCTTTATCTAAAATTGAAGGTAGTAGTTCGCGATCATCGGAAAGAATTTCGGCAAGAGGAATGCGTCGAGTAGAAGCATTTTGTAAGGATTCGTAATCAATCGCAGAGAAAACTGCGGTGAGTAACCGTGGCCCAATCAAAGTGGCAAGTAGATCCTTAAATTTCGACAGTTCACGAAACTTTAAAATCCATAAAAGAACGGGTGCTTTCAGGATTTGTTCATCTAGGCTTTTATTTAAAGAAGAAAGCAAAAGTTTAGTCTCTTCTTGATCAACCAAGAAATGAGCACACTCTCCTGAAAACTTAAATGATGTATTTTGCAATAGATTTACGATCAAAGGCTTCCAATTATCTTCGTAGACCCTATGGATAAGATCAAGAAATCGACGATGGAATTTGGTCGGCAATTGATCTGCTAAACCAGGAAGATCATCCTTACATTCTTCAAGAATCGATGAAGAGGTTGGTTCTAACTTTTCGACATCTTCCTCGACATCTCTGGCTAAATTATTTCTAACCCAGATGCCATAAAGTCTTTCTGCCTGACTAAGGTTTCGGGCTTCCATAATCGCTACTGTAAGCTCGTTTAAAACTCTAGGCAGGTCGGCTTGGAGGTCTTCTTTCTCAGATGCCAAGTCAAAAAGCTTTTCGGCTAAAATAATCTTATGAGCTGATCTTTTTTCGTCAAAAAAGTCCAACAAAACTTCTTGTTCAGGTTTGACCGGTTCATCCCGGAGTACATACGGTTCAGTTTTTTTGTTCGGAACCGCAACCCGTGGATCTTTGACAAGAAGTTTTTTGGTCGCGGTCCACCATTTTTTACCCTTAGCGGAACCAAGCAGAAAACCAATGATCCTTTCGATTTCTCGAGATTGAGCACATCCGTCTTCACAATTGACCAAGATCGAAATAACCAGATCGACAGGTTCTTTTTTGGCAATACTCTCAATTTCTGATGGATTCGCACGGTGCTTTGTAAGAATGTGTTCATCTGGTAAAACTTCCAACTTTCCGATACAGAAAACAGGATCCATGGCATGATTTTTACGATTTTCTTCCTCAAAATCTATCAAGAGCATATCTTTCTCTTGATCAAAGCCAGAAATCTGACCAAAACCCCAACTGCGATGGATGCAACATGCACCTTCTTTCATTGCCTCTAAAGAAGAGCGTGATGATTCAAGTGATGGATCTTTTTCGATCAAGCGATCGATAACTTCGAGGTTCATTCAGCAGTTTGGATCTAAACGGTTGATTGGCTTGTTTAAGTTTGTAAACAATTCAAACTAAGGATTCCCTCGCTTTTGGCGAGTGAAAAGCTATCCAGATTTCAATTATTGATTTTTTCCTGTCTCTGGCATGGCAATACGAAACATGATAAGAAGTGGAAGAATGAGTAGGATAGCACCTAATAAGTATGCTATCTTTGATCCATAAGCATAATAAGCAAGACCAGCGAGCAAGGGTCCACATGCCCGAGCCATCGAACCAGAGGAACGGAAAACGCCCAAATGAAAACCTTGATTTGATTCTCCTGAATGGAGTGAAGTCAGAGCAGTCAAGGTAGGACTTATTAAGGCAACCCCCGAGGACATTAAAAAGAGACCTGAGTAAAAAAGTGATTGTTCGAAGGAATAAGCAATTATTAAAAAAGCTATAAATCCAAGAAAAATGCCTAGCAGAGCCATATTTTTTTCTCCCATCCTACCAACGAATCTGCGTACGAAAAAGCCTTGAATTAGAATTAAGGTCAAACCAATCAAGAGAAACATCTGAGCTAAATTGATAGGAGAAAAACCAAATCTTTCCACAGCAAGAAAAGTTAGGGTAAATTCCATCCCACTAAATGAAATCATATAAAATAAGTAAACTAGGCAGGTATTTCGAACATTTCGGTTTATAATCTTACCAAGTTGAAAAATTGCAGGCTTAGGTTGATTTTCTTTGTTTCTGTTTTCTTTAGGTAAAGTTTCATGAAATTTCAACCCTACCCAAATCCAATTTAAAAGAGCTAAAAGTAAACTTATGAGTGCTGCAGAAGAAAAAGGATTTAATGAAAAGATGGAAGAATTACTTTGAGATAATATCCAAGTGGATGCAAACCCGCCCAAAGCTGGCCCCAAAATAAAGCCTAGCCCAAATGCGATGCCGACAAGAGCCATCCCCTTAGACCTTGCTTTGCGAGAGGTTACATCTGCGATGGCAGCAGTAGCAACTGATAAGTTTCCACTCGCGACACCTCCAAGGACTCGGGACAAGACTAAAACCCAAAAATCTCCAGCAAAAATCCATAAGCCATACCCAAAGGCAGTTCCTCCTAAGGTATAAATTAAGACAGGTCTTCGACCAACTCGATCTGATAATCTTCCCCAAACTGGGGCAAAAAAGAATTGAAGAATTGCATAGAGAGATCCTAATGCTCCCCCAAAAATTACGGTTTCAAAGCGGAATGTATTTCCCGAAGCCGAATCAACAAAGGCAAAGTCTTTGATCATGAATACGAAACTCGTGACCCACCCCCCACCCAAGAGTGATTCCCTTTCTAAGTAATGTTCAAGCATCGAAGGAAAAAGAGGAAAGATTACCGAAAACCCAACCATATCCAGAAATATGGTTAGGAAAACCACACCAAAAGTGTTTCGCTTTCTTTTTTCTAATGCTTCCTCTTGATTCATCTACCAAGAAACTAAGTATCTCGCACTCCAGATAGACTTTGTAGTGCATGAAATACATTTTCAGGTACAAGACCGGTTTCTTTTGCTCCATAAAGATGAACTTGCTTGATGAGCTGGGAACTGGTGAAAAAATACTTCTCGTTCGGCATTAGAAAAATGGTTTCAAGCTCTGGATCCAGATGCCTATTCATTTGAGCCATTTGAAATTCATACTCAAAATCAGAAACAACCCGTAAACCTCGAACCAGAACTTTTGCTTTCATTTCCTTGGCATAATCCACAAGCAGTCCTTTAAAAGGCTCAACGGTCACATTATCAAAAGATTTTACATTTTCTTGAAGTAAAGAGATACGAGTTTCCAAATCAAAAGTAGTCTGCTTTCCAGAATTTCCAGCTGAAACAGATACAATTACTCTATCGAATAACTTCCGTGCTCGGGAAAGAACATCTAGATGACCGTTAGTAACGGGATCAAAAGTGCCGGGATACAATGCAATGACCATAAGGATAACCAAGATATCATGGGTTTTTAATACGTCCACCCTCAAGCAATCCACCGTTGAGATTGCCAAGATTAAACAAAAGAACTAATAGAAAATTTCAATTCATGAACTTACCGAACTTACTGACGCTTTCTAGGATACCGCTCATGCTTCTTATAATTGCACTCTTGTACCCGGAAACAGAACCAAGTTTTCGATGGTCCAAGAGTTTCGCTCTTTTTCTTTTTCTTTTCGCAGCCCTAACGGACTGGCTCGATGGTTGGCTAGCTCGAAAATTTGGACAAGTTTCTGATTTTGGTAAATTTATGGATGCACTCGCAGATAAAGTTCTGACTTTAGGAATGTTCACTAGTTTACTTACCTTAGGAGCCCTCCCGATTTGGGCTCTTTTCCCCATTCTTTTAATCTTATCTAGAGAGCTAATCATCACCGGCTTAAGATTGGTTGCTGCAGGCAAGGGAAAAACCTTGGAGGCTGAAAAAATCGGGAAGCTCAAAACTGTGATTCAGTTAACTTGTATTTCCCTTAGCCTAGCGAAATTGTCAGTAGAATCTGATTTTACTTTTATTATGTCAGAGAAAAGTCTCGGGCTGACCCTAGATATTCTTGATTTTTCCACCGCTTCGACACTAATTTTGGCTACTTTAATCACCGTAATATCTGGCGTTTTTTATTTGACAAAATATTGGCGTTTCTTTCTGGACGAAGAAAAATAAATGCTCGATTTTATCATTTTGCAACTTTCCACTCTTGGACCTTTGGGGAGAAAATTACCTGCTCCAGGTACTGTTGGTTCAGTTGTGGGGATTCTTTTGTTTGGATTTTTACATTACTATTGTGAACTGCAAACATTATGGATTATTGCAATATCGGTCCCACTAGTCTTGCTAGGAGTTCCGATTTGTACTCATGCCGAGCGAATATTAGGAGAATCGGACCCAAAATCCGTAATCTGGGACGAGTTTTGCGTGATTCCGTTCATTTTCCTTTTTTTAAAAGATTCTGATCTACGCCATTCAGATTCTCATTTTCTTTTTTTTCTCGGTCTTGGATTCATTCTTTTCAGACTCTTTGATATACTTAAGCCTTTCGGAATCAATAAATTGCAAAATCTTCCAAGGGGTTGGGGAGTTATGACTGATGATCTTGCAGCTGCTTTAATAAGTGGATGCCTATTGGGTATTATTCAAACTTTTTCTTTGTCTTTTCTTTGAAATCTCACTGTTATTTAGAAAGTGAGCAATTCCGATGAAAATGATGGTACTGAAACCCATAGCTTTATGCTTACGGTTTCAAACAAAATGGGGGTACATGCCAGACCCGCCGCTATGATTGTTCGAATTGCATCTCGATATTCTGGTGAAATTTGGGTTGCTAAAGACGAGGAGAAAGTAAATGCCAAAAGCATTATGGGAATCATGATGCTTGCCGCGGCGAAAGGGACTGAGTTGCTCTTTGAGTGTACGATTGAAAATGCAATGGAATTCGAGAATGAGATGAGTGAAGTGTTTGCTTCTAAATTCCAGGACGAATAATCATTCAGTTAAATCAGATACCCTATCTTCGTAGAAAGAATTCATAACCTGCTTGATCTCATTTGGCCTTGTAAGCTGTTCAATTTCTTGCACTAAGGACTTTGCTTCCTTCATTGAAAATCTTCGGGCAAAAAATTTAAGTTCCGCTAAGAGTGGAGAACTTGCACTCAAACTATCCACTCCCAATCCAAGAAGTATTGGAAGGAAATGGGGGTCGCCAGCAATCTCGCCACAGACCGTAACTGAAATTTTCTTTGTTCGCCCAACTTCGAAGATCTTTCTCAAAGATCGAATTACCGCTGGGTGTTGCGGTTCATACAAATATGCAATTTGATTATTAACTCGGTCCACCGCCAATAAGTACTGCACCAGATCATTTGTCCCGACACTGAAGAAATCAACCTCGGCCGCTAAAAAGTCAGCAATCATAACTGCAGATGGGGTCTCAATCATGCATCCGATCGAAATATCATGATCAAAATTAATCCCCTTCTCTTCAAGTTGTCTCTTTGCAGTAAAAAGAAACTCTTTTGCTCGTACAATCTCGCCCACGCCACTAATCATGGGAAACATTAAGCGTACTGGTCCGTGGGCACTAGCTCGCAAAATTGCTCGAAGCTGATCGAGAAATAAGTCCGGATTACGAAGGCAATAACGAATGGCACGAAAACCCATGAAAGGGTTTTGTTCGTTGTCATGAGAAACACCGGTTAAATTTTTATCCCCACCAATATCTAAAGTTCGAATGGTAACGAATCTCCCTTTTGCAGCCTCAACAATTTTTACATATTCTTCGAATTGTTCATCCTCACTTGGTATTTGATTTTTACGAAGGAATATTGATTCCGTTCGGAAAAGACCAATTCCTACACAATCATTTTCTATTCCTTTTGCGACCTCTTCCGGAGAATCTGCGTTGGCCAAAAGGGTAAGCTTTTGTAAATCTTTAGTTTGCGCAGGTAAAGTTGCCTCTTCTTCCAAGAGATCTTTTATCTTCTTTCGACGAACCTTTACCTTTCCGTATCGAAAAAGAGTGGACTCTCCTGGGTTTATGATCGCGATCCCATCAAAGCCATCAATTAGGATAAAATCACCGTTTTGAACCTCATCAGAAAACCCCCGCAATCCAACCACCGCAGGAACACTACTGGCTCTTGCCATAATAACCGCATGGCTTGTCATACCACCTGTATCCGTTGCAATACCTAAAAGTTTTGAACGATCCAAAGATGCAGTATCTGAAGGAGTCAAATCTTCGGATACCAATACTTTGGGTTGTTCCAAAAAAGCAGTACCTGCAGCAGTCTCGCCAATTAAATTACGCAATAATCTCTTGGAAATATCACTCAGGTCAGCGGATCGCTCTCGTAGATACTCATCTTCGAGTTTGTTGAAGAAATCCATGTATTTACGAGTCACACGATCCACGCATTGCTCAACATTCTGTCCACTTTTTTTTATCTCGTTTACGACATCGTCGAGCAACGCTTTATCTTCAAGAACCAACAAATGAGCATCGAAGATGGAGGCTTCCTTTTCACTCAGGTTTTTAGCAACATCGTCGCGGATTTGAAGAATTTGGGAATGAGTAATTTTGAGAGCCTCTTCGAATCTTTCAATTTCAGATTCATGGTCACTTTCCTTAACTTGATATTTCAAAACCTCCACATCATTATGTAAAAACCGAAAAGCGGGACCATGCACAACTCCGGGAGAAGCAGGCAAACCGTAGAAAATAACTTCTTCTTTGGGATCCTTTGTTTTTTTGGCCTTCATCAAAATAAATAGCCCTTCACTATGTATCATTCCTCCCAAAGGGAAAACAAAATCTTTCTTTCCAAATTCAGATAAAGGAAGCGGGCTGAACAAAAGCTTCCTCCCCCCAGACATCTCTGATTACTGCGATAATCTCCTCCCATGAAGTGTTCTCACTAGCCAGACAAAAGCAACAGGAGCCACTGCCAGAAAGCATTGGTTGCAAATTAAACTTGTCGACAAGGATCCGAAATAATTCAGGGATATAAGGATGTTTTAGAAAAACAGGTGCTTCCAAATCATTTGAAAGAAGTTGCTCATTCATAATTTCTCCTGTTTCCCACGCATTAAGGTGGTCATACACAAGATTTCTTTTTGAATATTTTTTTTTTCTGGCTAAATCGTCATATGTAAATCTCGTAGAAAAACCTATTGGCGGCTTGAATAATAACAGATTTCTACCTTTAATTTCTCTTATTCGAGCTGAAGCTACATTACGAATATCCTCTCCCCTGCCAGTAGCAACACACAAGCCAGAAAGTAAAAAACTCGGACAATCTGAACCAATTTGAGCAGCAATGTAAATCAACTCCTTTTGAGAAAGGGGAACTTTCATCATTGCATTTAGACCGAGCAGTGTAGCCACAGCGTCTGAACTACCACCTCCAAGACCAGCTTCAAGAGGAATTTTTTTATTAATAACGATCCGAATCCCATTTTTTTCTCCGGTAAATTTTCTCCAAATCATAACCGCATCCTCAGCAAGATTCCTGACACTTTTCAAACTTGGAGAAGACAAGCAATTACAGCTTAAAAAATTTTCCTCTCCATATTGTTCGACTGTTACAATATCATAAAGATTTAATTTCGCTAAAACGGATACAATATCATGGTAATCATCCTTTCGCTTACCCAGAACAGCAAGATATAAATTTACCTTTGCCGGTGCAGGTACGCTTACTTGCTGAATCGCATTTTTGAGAGACATTATTAAAAAAGTCCTTTTAAATTGGCTTCAAATTTTAAAAAGTAAGAATTGATTTGGCTCACCCTATTAATCATACATTATCTGTACCTGTGACCAAATCAAAAACTGAAGTTATCCTTGCCTTAGATGTTGAAACACAAGACCAAGCCAATGTTATTCTGGATCAAGTGGGTGATCAATTAACTTGGGTAAAGATCGGCTTACAGAGCTACCTCCGCGATGGGCATAAAATCATAAAGCAGTGTATTGAACGGGACAAGAAAATCTTTCTTGATCTAAAGCTCCACGATATTCCAAACACGATGTCGAAAGCAATTGAAAGCCTATCGAGTTTGCCCATAAGCATGCTCACAGTCCACACTTGTTCTGGACCTGAAGCTCTTGCCCTGTGTGCTAAAACGGCTGAAAAATGCATGCCCGAAACTATATTGCTTGGTGTGACTGTACTCACTTCCATGAATCAAGAAAACCTTCGATCCATTGGGGTAATAAATACGACCGAGCAGCAGGTTATTACCCTTGCCGAATTGGCCCAGAGTTCAGGTCTTGGAGGCGTTGTTTGTTCACCCTTAGAGCTTCCGCTTTTACGCCCGAAACTATCCCAAGAAATAAAATTGGTTACTCCTGGCATTCGACCCATTGGTTCGGAAAAAGGGGATCAGAAAAGAATCATGACTCCCAAGGAAGCAGAAATTGCAGGGGCCAACTATCTTGTTATCGGCCGCCCTATTTTGGCAGCAATGAACCCTGCCAATTTCTTAGCGAAAATTCAATCCGAACTTGCTACTTAGTCTTTCACAAACATGCATGGGGTAATTTTACTAGCCGGAGGAAGTGGTGATCGAATGGGAAGCGATGTTAAAGATAAGCTCTTACATCCCATTTTAGAAACTAATGCCTTTCGTTTATGTTGTAATGCCTATATCGGTATCAAAGAAATTTCTTCGCTTGTAATCGTTTATCGTGAAAAAGATCAACAAAAGCTTCTAGAAAATGAATATGATATTTCAAGGAAGCGATTTCATGAGAGTCTTGACCCCATCTATGTAGCTGGAGGGAGCAGGAGAGAGGATTCAGTCAGAAAAGGTTTGGAGGCACTTCCCAAAGAATGTTCTTTTGTTCAAGTACATGATTGTGCCAGACCAATGATTCGTACTTCAACCATTACCGAAATGATTCATGAGGTTGAAGAAAAAGGAGTTATTGTAGCCTGCAGGCCAGCATCGGACACCATTCGCCAATCCCTTGAGACTGAGCTTTCCTCCGATCAACCACAAAAAACTCAAACTTTGAATCGACAATCCCTATGGTTTATGGAAACTCCCCAAGCCACCCATAAAAGTTGGCTTACTCAAGCATTAAACAGGGCTAAAGAAAGAAATATCTCGATTACAGATGAAGTTTCCGCACTTGAGTTGGACAATCGTAAAACTGCTTTTTTCTGTTTAGACTATCCTAATCCTAAAATCACCAATATAGACGATCTAAAGCTGGTCGAATATCTTTTAAAAGAAGAAAGGAATATACTATGAGAATCGGACATGGTTTTGACTTACATCGTTTAGTTGATGGAAGAAAACTGATTTTAGGAGGTGTCGAAATCGGGCACCCCAAAGGTCTACTCGGTCATTCAGATGCCGATTGCTTAATTCATGCTTTAGCGGATTCAATTCTCGGTGCCCTCGCACTCCCTGACATAGGACATTTCTTCCCAGATTCCGACCCCAAGAACAAGGATATCAATTCGAAAGAAATTCTAACTAAAGCACATCAAGAATGCCTTAACGCTGGCTATACCATAGCTAACTCTGATCTTACTATTATAGCCGAGGAACCCAAAATGGGACCTCATATCAATGAAATGAAAGATTGCATCGCTCAAGTTCTTGGAATTTCAAATTCTCAAATCGGAATCAAAGCAACAACCAATGAGGGCCTTGGCCACATTGGAAGAGAAGAGGCAATTTCTTGTCATGCCGTGACTCTCCTTGAAAAAAATAATTAAATATCGTAAAGTGCTTCTTATCCAAAAAACCTTTGGATCTCAGCAGCAGCAGAATCTTCACTATCTGATGCATGAACAACATTTTTCATCCGATCGGTTCCCAAGTCTCCACGAATGGTACCGGCAGGTGCAGTAGTGGAATCTGTTGGTCCAATTAAGTCCCGAACTCCTGAAATAACATCATCCCCCTCGAGTATAAGCGCCATCACGGGACGGGAACTCATAAAAGAAGCAATTTCAGGAAAAAATGGTAGATGAGCCACATGAGAATAATGTTTCTGAAGTAAGGAACTATCTAATTGGACCATTTTGCAGGCAGAGATCGAATATCCCTCAGATTCGAAACGGGAAATGACCTCGCCTACAAGTTTTTTTTCCAAACAGTCAGGTTTTAATAAAATCAATGATTTTTGCATTAGTCAGATCATACTCAAAATGCAGATCAATGCGATGAAAGAAAAATCAGGAATCTTTGGGGGGCGACTTTTCTTTATCTGGTGAGCTTGGAACCGTAACCTTATCCTTTCCAGTTGATTGCTCAAAACATAATCCTACATCCTCATTTTCAGAAATGAGGACTTTTATGGGTTTGTTTTTGCGAAGATTTCCGGAAAGAAGGGCTTCTGCGAGGTTATCTTCTAAATACCTTTCAACTGCCCTGCGCAATGGGCGAGCTCCAAACTTTTCGTCATATCCTTTATCAATCAAGAATTCTTTTGCTTCGCTAGAAACATCTAAAAGCAACTTTTTATCCTTGAGTCTTTCCGAAACTTTTTCCAGTTCAAGCTCTACAATTTCATGCATACTCTCTTTTGCCAAAGGTCGGAAGATAACAATTTCAGTGAGTCGATTCAAAAACTCGGGCTTAAAGGATTTTTTTGCCTCATCCATGATCTTGTCTTTGGTGTTATCAAAGTCTTGATCTGCATCTCTCATAGAAAATCCCATGGAGGTATTTTTCTGGAGAATATGAGCACCGATGTTTGAGGTCATGATGAGAATGGTATTTCGAAAATCTACTTTCCTGCCGAGGCTGTCCGTAAGTCTACCATCTTCAAGTATCTGCAATAAAATCTGGGATACATCAGGATGAGCCTTCTCGATTTCATCAAACAAAATAACCGCATAGGGCTTTCTTCGAATAGCTTCAGTAAGTTGCCCGCCTTCTTCATAACCGACATAACCTGGAGGTGAACCAATCAACCGGGAAACCGCGTGTTTTTCCATATATTCAGACAT
>DEYT01000008.1:0-11317 GCA_002364975.1 Opitutia bacterium UBA3151
GAGGCAGCAAGCAAGAAAGAATCCAAATAAAATTCGATGCATAATTTTCACTTCTTGCGAAGGCCGAGACGTTCCGACTTTTCCTTAAATTCAGGGGCGGCTTTTTTCGGTAACCATTTAGCCAGTCGTTTGATCATGCTCTGAGACTCGGGATCTTTGGCTAGGTTCACAAATTCATCAGGATCGGTTCGGTGGTCATAGAGTTCCTTGGATCCGTCCTCATAGGAGATCAATCGCCAGTCACGGGTTCGTACGGAATGATTACCAAAATAGGAGGATGTGATCGCGGGATGCTTTCTTGCTGCGTTCGGATCATTGAGTTGAGGAACTAAGGAGATGCCTTCAAGCCGGTCGTTTTTTGAGAGGTTGCATAACTCCACTAGAGTAGGATAAAGATCAAGTAGGCTGGCAGGTTCCTTACATTCATTACCTGGCTTGATTCCCGGACCGGAGATAAGAAGAGGCACTCGGGTTGACTCTTCCCACAGGGTGCGCTTGGCCCAATGCTGTTTCTCACCGAGGTGAAAACCATGATCACTCCACAAAACAATAATGGTGTTATCGACATACGAGCTTGCCTCCAGAGCGTCCACAACCATTCCCACGCAATGATCCACGAAACTGACCGAAGCAAGGTAGGCATGGGTCAGGCTTCGCTGATTACCACTGCCCATAACCTCAGCATGAGTCGGGGCCACGGCATAGTCGTTGATGGAGAGAAAGTTCTTGGGAAGGTCTTCAAGATCACTCTTGGAATTATTGGGCAGGATGATCTTGTCCTGCTCATAGAGCTCGAACCATTTGGGTGGTACCAAAAGAGGAACATGTGGGCGAAAGAACCCGACCGACATGAAGAAAGGTTTGTCAAAGTCTTCCTTCAGGGCTTTAGCCGCAGCTTCAGCCAGTTGAATATCCCCCATCTGAGCATTCGTTTCGGGATAAGCTCCCCAGTCCCAGGCTCCGCTCCAGCTTGCAGGGCGACTCATCGGTTTCTTGGGACGCGGACTGCGGGCACGGCCCAGTGGTTGGTCAATATCTTCACTTAAACGACCACCGAAGTTATGATGCAGAACCTTTCCACCCGAAAGTGTGTAATAGCCATGGTCCTTGAAATAACGCTGAATGGTGGGTGCATCGGTAAGAGCGGCTAGTTCCTGATACTTGGGTCCGATTTCATAACTGCCATGCGTCATGGGTCCGATGCCCGACATCACGGAGGCACGGGAGGAAGTGCACACGGGGACCGAGCAGTGAGCATTGGTAAAATTGCGACCACGCTTAGCTAAGGCTTCCATATTGGGCGTCTTGGCCTGGGGGTGTCCATCCATGAAGCCCACCCAGTCATTCAGGTCATCAATCGAAATAAAGAGTACATTAGGCTTGGACGAAAGGATTGAACCGAGCAACATGAAGCTTATCGAAATTATATAGATCGTTCTCATGAAATTTGGCTTTTAAAATCTATAATTGCGGGGCTACTTCTTCTCAAAAGTCAGTACTTGGGCACGCATCTTCTTGGTTAGTTTTTGATACTTCTTATCCCCAATCAGGTTAGTCCATTCATGCGGATCTTTATGGTGATCATACAATTCTTCGGAACCATCTTCGTAATGAAGGTAGCGATATCTCTCTGATTGGGCGGCAGTATTTTTCGGGCCATAACTGAGAAAAGCAAAACCCCGGGTTGCCGATGGATCTTTCAATAGTGGCAGAATGGAACGCCCCTCCAAATGTTCAGGCTTGGAAATACCAGCAAAGTCACAGAGGCTTGGGTAGATATCAATGTGAGAGATCGGTTGGTTATTCCGGAGTCCAGCTCTGCTCGCATCGGGTGAGACAACGATGAAGGGAACCCGGGTGGTGTTTCTCCAGATGGCCGCCTTACACCAGTGGGTTTTCTCCCCAAGGTTCCAGCCGTGATCACTGGTGAGTACGATGACCGTGTCCCGTTTTCGAGGATTCTCTTTGAGCTCGTCCAAAAAGCGTCCGATCTGAACATCCACATAGTTAATACAGGCGAGGTAGGACTGCACCATGTATTTCCATTCCTTCTCGCCTCCAAGATGCAGAATCTGTTCATGCACGGTCCTTGGCTTGAACAAATCCTTGTGAGCATTCGAACGGGCCAGGGCCTTTCCGTAAGGCGGCAGGTCATCGAGATCGTCGGCTCGAACCTGAGGCAACTGAATGGTCTCCAAAGGAAATTTTTCAAAGTAGGCTTTGGGTGCATTGAACGGGCGGTGCGGACGATAGAAGCCAACGGTCATGAGCAGAGGCTTATCGCTTGCAATTCCTTTCCTCCACTCTCCGATCGCCCATTGGGCGACCTTGTAGTCCCCGGTTTGTTCATCGACATGATTATGGGGCCCGCCTTCTCCCCAGAGATTCTCCTTACCGTCCGTAAATTTACCACGGACATCCTGCGGACGGTTCAGATAGGCATCGACTTGTCCCTTTAACTTGGCGGTGTTCCCGTGAGCGACCTTCCCTCCGCTTACCACCCGGTATCCATGTTTCTGAAAATGCTTGTGAAAAATGAACGGATTCTCCGGGGCGTTGGGAGAAGTGATTCCCTCCATCGGTTGATCACCGAAAAAAGCAGGCCGACGGGTGCTATTGAAATACCTGCCCGTGCTCTTGGGGTAGAGGCCAAGCAAAAAGCTGGTTCTTGAAGGACCGCACTGGGGTGCATTGCAGTGGGCATTGGTAAACAAGACACCCTGATCCGCAAGTGCATCCAAATTAGGCGTTTTACTTTGGGGGTGTCCGCCCATCACGCCGATCCAGTCATTGAGGTCATCTATAATTATAAATACCACATCAGGCTTGGCCGAGTCCTTGGCATGGACTCCAGCTTGTGCCAGCAAAAAGAATAAGATAGGGAATAAAAACAGGATTTTCATTTTCTGCCTTTCTTTGATTAGACCGAGTATGGCAATTTTTTTAAAGGTTCAGCAATCTTGCTCTTTTCGGATTACCAATGATCCAGAAAATTACTCAAAATCTTGACCCAGTCAGGATTTTCAAGAGGAAACTTTATTTTTTCTCGGGGTTGGATTTGACTTTTTCCTTCAGCAGGTGGCGGACATGATCGTACTCTGGATTGACGCATTTGTCTCCCCATCGCTTTAGGGCACAAAGCAAACCGATGTCCGATTCGGGCTCCTGTCCCTTGTCTCCCGTCTTCTTGATCCACTCCGCTAGGAAAGCACGGTGCTTCTTCATTTGCCTGGTAAATTTCGGATTTTTGGCGAGGTTATTAATCTCATGAGGGTCTTTGGAAAGATCGTAGAGCTCCTCGGGCTCCTTGCCATACGGATCGAAGAAGATCATCTGGGTCTTATTCATCTTACCGGCCGCCATCATTTCCCGAAACTTGATCGATACAGGCCAACCGTCCTTGTAGGTGGGTTGCATAAAAGGCCGGTCATCGGTGTAGTTCCGTAAATACTTAAAGCGCGGGGTAATCACCGCCCGAATTTTCTCGATGGTATAATCGCAACGATCCCGTGCGGAAACGGTGTACTTCTTTGGCTTGTACCCCTTGGCCAAAAAGTTCTGCCCTTCCATCTTCTTAGGAATGGATAAACCGGCTGCCGCTAAGGAAGCGGGTGCGATGTCGATGCTGTTAATCAGGTCGTCCCGAACCTGCCCACCTTTGATCCTGGGACCACTCACGATGCAGGGCATATTAATTCCTCCTTCGTAAAGCATTTGTTTGTGCCGATGCAGTTTGTAGCCATGGTCGCTGATCAGGAAAATAAAGGTATTGTCATAATGACCATCCCGCTTAAGAGCCGCGATGATCTGCCCCACCTGATCATCGGTGAAAAGCAGGCAGTCGTAGTGATGGGCGATCTCCTCCCTCACTTCGGGAATATCCGGATAATAGGGAGGAACCGGAACTTGGTCGCGTGGGGTAAGCGTGCCAATACTCTTAACCCGACCACCTGACTTCCCACCGGAGATTTGAATCTGTCCGAAAAACGGCTTTCCCTTTGGACAACCGGTCCATTCTGAGCCATCCTTGGCCCCCTTGAAATTCCAGCCACCGCTGCTATGATCGTACAACTCAGCTTGATCAAATTCGAAGTTGAAGTCATCCTTGCCCGTACCCTCGTTAAAGGAGTAGTAACCCGCATCCCGAAAAATCTTAGGCACTAATTGCACCCCCTTAGGAAGAACATTCTTGTCATACTCGCCCATATCTTGGCCCCGGAAAGTGGCCCGGCAACTGCGGTGTTGGTGAGCTCCAACGCTTGTCTGCATCATTCCGAGAATGGTACCTGAGCGCATCGCTGAGCATACACCTGCCGAGGTGTAGAATCGATTAAATCGGATTCCACTTTCGGCGAGGGAATCAATGTGGGGAGTTTTGATGACTTTATCCCCATAGCAACTGAACCATCCACTGACATCCTCCAGGTAGATCCAAAGAATATTCGGTCGGTCCGCGGCACTCAGGCTGGCGGAGAGCGTGACAAAAAGAAAGAGAGCGATTTTTTTAATCATGAGTAAGAGTGAAGGGAAGTAAAAGTAGAGTCAGAAAAATCGACTTTAACAAGTTTTATTTCCCAATCCCGCTCAACTTCTTATCCGAATAAAACACTCCGATCACCCGCGTGGCACTTCCTCTCAAACCGGATCCGGAAAAATTTCCCCCTGGATTGCCATCCGTATCCATCATGTTGCAGGTCATGACATAACGTTTCAGTTCTGGAATATAGGCAATGTCAGGATCCTGAATCCGATAGTTATCCCAGTCATCCACTTCTTTGTTGCGAGGAGTAATCGCCAGACCCAGAAATTGAAAAGGTTTACTCAGGCTGCTTGAACGCCATGCGGTCACCTTGTACGGACTACCCTTGGATTCGCGATCGCAGAAAAGGTAATAGCTTCCCTGGATCTTAGCGATCGTGGCATCCCCCACTCCATACTTGTTTCCGCCATCAGGATTAGGATCGACCGCATTGGGGCTTACCATTTCCCAGTCACCCAGACCAGTTTTGGAAGTAAAATGAGCAAGGCTGGTACCATCCGGACCATGAGGGAAATTGCCGTGCTCCCCAAAAATATGAAAAAGTCCGTCTTCATAATAAACCCCGATGTCATCGCATTTTTTATGGGGAAAACTACCCGCTGCCTTCCACTTCCCACTGGCTTTTTCAATAGGACCGGAAAAGGTATACACTTTTCCTTCCTCGTAGAGGTAGTAGGTACCATCGACTTTGACACCGTCATCATATTCGTAATGTTTACCAATCTCATACTTGTCAGAAACCAGCTCCCAATCTTCACTCGTCCAGGAAAACTTCTTGGTCCGCCAAAGGTGGGCGTGTTGAGGTGTGTGGCTGATGATCAGGTGGTAGGGGTATTCCAATTCCGCTTCCACAAACAATACAGAGTCGTGATTATTCCCTTTCGTGGTGATGAAGACATTGGCATCAACTGGTCGGTGCCATCCAACCCAGGGGTCTGTATTATCGATACTTTCTTCCCCATAATGCGGAGTGATCTGTAAAACTGCCACGACCGCACAAACCAGCGTAATCATTCTTATGTTCATGTCTTTGATTTTAGGATGCTTTATCAAACCAGATCGATACCCTCTTTGGTGATCCTGATCTTACCCTGTTTATAAAGCCCACCGATGGCCTGTTTGAAGACTTTTTTACTTACCTGAAATTCCTTTTTTATATCTTCGGGAGAGCTTTTATCTCCAAATTCGGATTTTCCTCCGACCGCCTTGAGGTGATCGAGGATTTTATCGAAAGTCGAATGCACATGCCTGCCTTTGTCCGGTTGAAGGGAAACATCAATCCGCCCATCATCCCGAACCCCAGCAATATAGCCTTTTAGTTTTTGCCCCTCTTGGTAGTGCTCATAAACCTGATTGGCATACACCAAACCGGTATACTCATCATTAATTGCCACTTTAAAGCCTAAATCCGTAAAAGCACATATTTCCAGATCCACCTTCTCCCAACGGGAAAATTCGTCCGGTTCGGCATGTTCGATTAAATGACCAAAATTATTTTTCATTTGGAAAAGTAAAATCTATTCAATTTCTATACGCCGTTCCCAGAAGAAAGCTTTCGCTTCCTATTCGAGCATTAAGCACCAAGGCAACTAGTTATGGTCGCAGTCTGCTCTTCGGCAAAGTTTGTAATTACGAAAATGAGCACTGGCTAAGCATAACCCTCCCAAAGAGTTGAGAATGGTGGTAACATTAAAAGCATTACCAAATCCAAGTTGGGAGCAGGAGGGACAAATCACGCAATCGGCACCTGGATTACCAGCATAAAAAGAGTATTGATAGATCGCGATAAATAAAATGAAAGCCAATCCAGTGATGCTCAATAATGCGACCCCTTTGTCCTTATGCTTACGGCAACCCATAAATACTGCGATAGAAGTTGTGGGCACCACTAAAAAGACCATCCAAAGATGAAAATTTTCATGCACCCAAAAGGTGGTTGAGATAATGGGAAGCAAAGAAAGAAGGACAGGAGTCAACAAACAATGAACGGCACAAATGACTGACATGCTGATCGCAAGGGAGTCCAACCAACTATGTGAGGCACAACTTTTTGCTTTGGGGATGCAATTCATAAGTTAAAGGTATAACTCTATTTAATATGCCAGTCATGTAAACAGAGAACTCTTTTGCAAACTCTCCAAACCTTATCTTCTAGCTTTTTCAAACCCATATACTCTTATTGATCCGATTGAATGACATCTTAAATTTCAAAATCAATTTTCCGGGCTACTAAACATAGTTATACTCTTTGTTTTTTCCTGCATAAGCAGGGTTGACATGTACACTGTTCATTTCTTGTTGATTCTTTCGGGAAGGTTTCCTTGCCAACCTTGATTGAATTGAGTGGTTAACTTCTTTACTATTCCAGGCTGAAGATCCGCGATGTTTCGGGTTTCATGGGGATCACTCTGGTGATCGTAGAGCTCAACGAAAAGGGGATCAGTAGATGGCTTCGTGTAATCCTTCCACAATACGAGGCGGTAGCGGTCCGTCCGCATGGCGTATCCCATCAAGTCGTCCTCGAAAAGATCCCGATCCCATTTATCCCCTTGCTGGGCTATGATGCGCTTCTCCACTTTTTCAATGAGCGGACCGAAAAAAGTCTCACGGGCACCTTTTGACAGCGGGTTAGCGGCCCACTCCCGAAGGGCGGGGTTTGGGTACTGGCTGAAGGCAGCTTTTTTCCATCGCCGATTCGGCTTGTCCAAGAGAGGTGCAAAGCTTGTGCCTTCGAGGTGATTCGGCAGTTCCAAACCAATCAAGTCGCAAAGGGTTGGATAGATATCGATGAGCTCGACAAGAGCGTTGGTCTTCTTACCCCGGTTTTTATCCGGCGTGCCTGGCGTCCAGATGATGAGCGGGACACGTGTGGCGATCTCATAGTTTGTCGCCTTGCCCCATACTCCCATATCCCCAAGGTGCCAACCGTGGTCCCCCCAGAAGATGATCAAGGTTTTTTCCCGAAGGCCGGCCTCTTCGAGGGCCTGGATCATAAGCCCAACTTGAGCGTCGATATAACTGGTACAGGCGAGGTACGAATGCAGAAGCGTCCGGGATAGCTCGGGGCCAATAGGACCGTCCTTGGGAATGCCGTGCCGAACCCGTAATTCGAAGGAGGCATGCAAGCCCATGGCAGCACCATTCTCAGGAGCCCTGTCATGCTCGGCCAATTTAATTTCCGAAGGGTCATAAAGATCCCAGTACCGTTTGGGGGCCACCCAATTAAGATGCGGCTTCTTGAACCCCAGCCCGAGGAAGAAGGGCTTGTCGCTTTTGGCGACCATTTCCTTCATGGTAGCAATGGCTCGTTGAGTATCATATCCGTCGGAGTAGTAGTGATCGGATACCTCTCCGGCCTCATATGCCGGGCCGTTACCGAGGCCACCTCGTGCTTCCGGACTGTATTTCCGGGCAGCATCCTCCCGGTTGCGTTTCCGGATCTCAAGATTTTCTCGAAGTGCATAGGGAAGAGGCTTGGGAAGTCCTGGGATATTCTGGACCGAATTCCAACTCCAGGATTTCTCGTGATCGGTAAAGCGACCATGATAAATCTTGCCGCAGTATGCGGTTTCATAGCCCTGGGTAATCAGGTATTGCGGAAGGGTTACAACCTCTGGATTAGCGTCCCGAAAATAGGTGTAGTTTTCAATCACTCCAAGCGTATCCGGTCTAGAACCGGTCATAAGGCTTGCCCGGGAAGGACTGCAGATCGCTTGCTGGCAATAAGCACGATTGAAGAGCAGTCCATCCTTAGCCAAGGCATCCAAGTTGGGCGTGATGGCTAAATCCACCCCGTAACATCCCAATTCTGGACGCAGATCATCGGCGGCAATGAATAGTACATTGGGCATGTCCATCTTTGCTAGGGCCAAGGAAACCAAAGTGGATAAGATGATCAAAAGAAAGAAACAGGTGCGAGTTTGATTGGATTTCATTGCAAGTTCCTTCTACTAAAGATCTGGTCGTAGGCTACTTTATTCGCTTTGTAATATTTTTTCAGTCTGGGTTTCCACTGAGCTTCCTTGCTGCTTTTGGGGTTGCTCAGTTCGGTCTCAATCCCGAGGTCTCCTTGTTGAGCCATCCAGCTTTCCAGCTTCTTTTTCAGGTGGATAATCAACTTCGCATACCTGGGATCTTTTGCCAAGTTGGAGAGTTCATAAGGATCTTTTTCCGTATCATAAAATTCGATCTCCGGTCGTTTGACCCAGCGCCTTACGATTTCTGCGGCCTCCGGATCGGTTTTTGCATCCCGAAGCCAGCTTTGCCAGCACTGCAATCGATTCCCAATGTTGTTAAAATTGACAAAACCACCTTCGTGCATGGGGTTCCAAATATATTTATACCGCTCATCCCGAATGGAACGAATGGGGTATGGCCCACCAATCCAGGCACCTTGCATGGTATGAATGCCATAGACATGGGAGTTATGCTTCCTTCTCTCTCCCCGGAGGACCTCCAGAAAACTCTTGCCGTCAAACCCATTCCTTCCTCCGGGTGCCCCTTTCCTTCCAGTATCCACTTGGGTGGAATTTCCTCCGGCAATCTCCACTAAGGTTGGAACCAAATCCACATACTGAATCAGGGCATCACTTTTGCTTCCTCGCTTAATGAGGCCGGGCCACTTCACGATGAATGCGGTTTTCAAGCCCCGGTCGTAGCAGGTCCATTTCCCCCCATAAAAGGCAGAGCCTTGCTCACTGGTGAAAATCACCACCGTGTTCTCCGCTTTTCCCTTGGTTTTCAAGTCGTCCAATAAGGTTTTTACATCCTGATCCAATTGCGTAATTTCAGTAAAATACCGGGACAAGGCCGTTCGGGTTTCCCGGTTGTCAACCAGGTAGGGAGCGACGGTGATTTCATCGGGGTCATACCCTTTGGCATCTGGCCATCCGTCATGCGGTTTTCTGGACGCATGTACTAGGCAAAAGGGTTTTGGTCCGGATGGAATAGTCAGGCCCTCTCTTCTTTCAAAGGGGAAGGATGCCGGTGGTCCAAAATGTTCCTTCCCGGACAGGGAAACTTGATAACCAAGTTCACCAAGGTGATGAACCATACTCTTTGTCCCCGGTTTGACCGATGAGTGATTGGCCATCGCTCCGCTGCGGACCGGAAATAAACCCGTGTACAATTGCTGCCTGCTAGGAGCACACATGGCAGTCGCAGTGTAGGCATTCGAGAAGGTCATGCCCTCACGGGCAAGCTTGTCGATGTTCGGAGTGTTAACATCCTTGCTTCCGTAACAGCCCAGGTCAAACCAGCTTAAGTCATCCGCAAGTATGAGCAGGATATTGGGTTTACCGGACTCGGGCAAAGCGTATATCTTAAGGTTACAAAAGGTACTCAAAAGCAGGCATAAGGCCGTCCAAAAGGTATCGCTGAAATGTCGTGTTTGTCGTTCCATTTCCCCCTCAAACCTAACGATGTGCATAGGGTCTAGTCACGAGGAAAACGAAACAAGGGAAATAAAACTCGTTTTCGCTCCAGGTCTTCGGGCAGAAAAAAGGCTTCTTATTTGTGCTGATTCCAAAGAATCTGGGTACCTTCCTTGCCAGGAACCACGATCTCGAGATCCCCATCGGAATCGAGGTCGGCAGTGACAATGTGGAGTCCGATACCTGCTCCCTTGGCCGCGACATACTTACCGAAATTCTTGAACTTTTCATCCCAAGTGTAGTACATGACGACCGGGACATCGTCGGCACCCGGGTCCCGGCCGTTGTGCCCGTAAACACGCTTACCGGTGATCAGTTCGTCAGCACCGTCGCCGTTCAGGTCCGCAAAATGAAGAGCGTGGGCCTGACTGAAAGAATCATCGATTTTGATTTCATCATAAAGGAAGTTGCCGTCATTATCGAAGCCCTTGCCAAGCCATGCAAAGACGCCGTAATCATGCCCATTGCCCCAAAGCAGATCGCTCTTGCCATCGCCATTGACATCCCGAATCAATACCGGGCAAGACAGGCTCTTGATCCAACTTGGGTGAAACTTCCATGGACCGGCATAGGGATCGCTCTCGGGTCTTTCGTACCACCCCGTACCGATGACGATGTCACTTCGCCCGTCGTTATTTAGATCCCCAAATCCGATCCCATGCCCACTTTGTGATCCAATCGTATGACCTTTAAATTCCCGCTTATTACCCTGATACCAGACCTTCATGGGCGCCTTCTTGTTCCACTGGTTGGCAATCCATTCAGGCTTACCGTCCCCGTCAATATCTAGAAATTGGCAGAGTTCATTAGTCTTCTGCTCGGTATCGATCAAAAGGTTCTGCTCCCATAACCGGCCCCACTTTAGACCTTTCTCCCCGGGATTCCGGTACCAATTTACTTCGGGAAGCCAAAAGCTATTGGACACGACATCGACCCACCCATCTCCATCGACATCGTAAGCATGTTCGCCATTGGAGTGGGCGTAGCCATTCCTATCTTCAATCATGCGCAAGGGCCTCGGAACCCAGGCTCCGAACTTTCCGGGATTCCGGTACCAATTACGACCGGCAGAGATGTCAAGCTTGCCGTCCTTGTCATAATCCGCAATCGCAACTCCTTCGTTTGCATCCACGGCCAGCAACTGCATTTCAAATTTGACTGGATGAGAACCAAACAGAGAGGCACTGCCGAACAGACTCAATACTAAATGTACCAAGTATTTCATTTATTGTGTCTTATGATGGAAGGTTCATAGGGGATATGGTTAAATTTAACTAATGTTGTTCTAAAAATTTAATTAATGGCAATATTTTTTCCTGATGTCCAGGAGTGTAAATTTTTAAGA
>DEYT01000008.1:11660-11805 GCA_002364975.1 Opitutia bacterium UBA3151
AAAAAAGTTTGATGTCAGTTAAGGTATAACCTGACTTATCTGCTTACATAAACTTTACTTACTTCTGAGTCCTGTGTTAAACTTTTAATATTCTTTATTCGTTTTAATTTTGTGAATAATACAACTCAAGATAACACGCTCCTCT
>DEYT01000048.1:0-187 GCA_002364975.1 Opitutia bacterium UBA3151
AGTGCTTGCAATTCCGTAGCTATCATTTAGATCGGCTGAGCCCATCATTTGATTCAGGTTGATTTCAATCTCGGAAAGCTTGGAGGGGGAAAGCACCTTGTGTTTTGTTGATCTAAACTTCTGATCCTTTTGTTTGAAATTGATCACAAGAGACATCGGCGGGCTGGGGGTCGATTTGATGAAACCA
>DEYT01000048.1:491-7439 GCA_002364975.1 Opitutia bacterium UBA3151
GTCGATTTGATGAAACCATGGGAAATAAGAGGAGGGAAGAAAAGGAAGGAACCACGCCTCACCGCGATCGGATCATGGTTCAAAGTCTGCACGCCCTGACCACGGAGATACAAGAGAAACTGGGAGTGTCCGTGTTGGTGTTCCTCCACCTGATCGCTTTTAGGGGTATGTCGGTGATGGGCGAAGCGCAAGATGGAGAACCCTGGTATTGAAATCCGTAGGTTTTCCAAAAATAGAGGCTGGAATTTTTTCATCTCATTCAATTAAGTAGTGATAAAAAAATGTCTGAAAAATGCTAGTTTGGCAAGTTTTGTCCTAACGGTTTGATCCATTGTCTGGTATAATAAAATTGGATGATTCAGGATATATCTCAACTTCAACCCGACACTGTATGGAGTGAAACTGCTTGGGCACACACTCGGGAAGAGGACCTGGTGGACTACGATGCATCGCCCCGTCTTTGCATTGCTGCCCTGCTTCCTTTCAGGAATGGAGAACCGGATTGGGGCAGTTTCGAGCGGATGCTAGCTTGGATGACAAACTGCGCTGATTTTTTTGGGATTAAGATCAATTTTGTCCTTAATGCCGACACCGGTTATGTGTTCAATTTATCCAATGTGCTTTACGAGGAAGTAATCACACGCTTCCGCTCTCTTTATCCTTTAGAGTCTTTTATTAGCGGGGTGACCGCAGTGGAGGCTTCGCCCACTGAATTTGATGCATCTTGCTATGATCATCATCTTGAAATTGCCCAAGCTCATGGCCCTTGCGAGGTAATGATTATGACTTCCCAGGCACTCAACGCTTTGGACCCGGAGAGGCGAAGGAATGCCTATTTTAAAATCGCGGAAAAAATCGAAGTTCCCGCTTTAGTACATGCCCTGGAACCGGCTTTTGTGCCTTGGGCCACTACCTTCGAGCCCTGGCTTTTGCACCAATTGGCAGGACATGAGAAATTTGTGGGTGGAAAAATTTCCACCCTCGATGAACCTCATTTTCTCTACTGGGCATCCATGTGCCGTGATCTCGGCCTTGATTTTATACCTCACAGTGGGGACGATTTCGGAATCGCTTCGGCGATCCGTATGGGCTTGCCCTCGCTGATTGGAGCCGGGGTATCTGCATGCCCACTTATTTGTGCGGCTAAGAAATACTGGCAGAGGCAAGGCTTTGACTCCCGGGTATACAAATTATTTGAATCCTTTCAATCGCTTGAAGACTCGGTCTTTCGATTAGACGAGAAAGGAAGTGCGGCTGGTTATAAACACAGCACTGCAGAAATCCTTAAGATGCTCGGTGTGACTGAATCTGCTGAGATTCATCCCGATTGTACAGACCAGCGGTTGGGGGACGAGGAAGCACGGATGCGGGAGGCACTGATTCGTCCACTCCGTATGGCGGAGCGTATGAACATTCCCTTTTATTCTTTTCCCGTATGAGTGCTGATCCCCTAACTGATTTTTCCCGGCTTTGCGTTCATACCATTACCACAAAGGGTTGGGAACTGGAGGAAGCAGTTGATCATTACGCCGAGGTTGGAATATCCGGTATTACCGTTTGGAGACAATGGCTGGATCGTCGTAATGCTTCGCAGGCTGGAGATCGAATTCGGGCAGCAGGGCTTGAAGTCGTTTCGCTCTGCCGTGGAGGTTTTTACCCGGCAGTGGAAGAGAAGGCACGAAAGGAGTCAATTTTGGACAACCAGCGTGCCATCGAAGATGCCGCTACCTTGGGTGCCCCACTGGTGGTTTTGGTTTGCGGGGCGGTTCCTGGTCAGTCCTTGGAGGAGTCGCGGAAGCAGATTACCGATGGAATTGCGGCAACCTTGCCCTTGGCTGAATCGGTTGGAATAAAGCTGGCGATCGAACCGTTGCACCCGATGTACGCGGATGATCGTTCCGCGATTAATTCATTGGCTTCGGCCAATGACATTTGCGACCAATTAAATCACCCCCTTGTCGGCATTGCTTTTGATGTATATCATCTTTGGTGGGATCCTGAGTTGGAAGAACAGACCCGTAGGACTGCGGAAGCAAACCGTTTCTTTGCTTATCATGTCTGTGACTGGATGACCCCGACCCATGACTTACTTAATGACCGCGGACTAATGGGGGAGGGGTGCATCGACCTGCGTGGTATTCGGGCCATGGTTGAGCAAAATGGTTTCCATGGAATGATCGAGGTGGAAGTCTTTTCCAACCGATGGTGGAATAAACCGACCGCCGAATTTTTAAAGGCAATCCAGCACGCCTATTTACATCACACTTAACGATCTATGAAAGAACATAAATTAGGAATTATTATGAACGGGGTTACGGGTCGGATGGGTACGAATCAGCATTTGATCCGCTCGATTTGTGCCATTCGGGATCAAGGAGGTATTATGGTCTCCCCGGATGAAATCATTACGGTCGACCCCATCCTAACCGGCCGAAATGAGAACAAACTCAGGGCTCTCGCCGAAAGGACCCAGGTCAAACGTTGGACCACCAATTTAGAAGAGGCTTTAGCTGACCGGAATAACCAGATCTTTTTTGATGCCAGTTCAACGCTTCACCGTTCGCGCTTTGTGGAGATGGCAGCCCTTGCGGGCAAAGCGATTTACTGTGAAAAGCCGACCGCAGTCACTACCGAAGAAGCCCTTCGCCTTGCCAAGCTTTGCGAAGATGCAGGGGTGAAAAACGGTGCGGTGCAGGACAAACTCTGGCTTCCCGGGATTCGCAAGCTTAAGACTTTGATTCAGCAGGGATTTTTTGGAGATATTCTCTCCGTCCGTGGAGAATTTGGATACTGGGTATTTACCGGGCATGATCCGGATCAGCCCGCCCAGCGCCCGAGTTGGAATTATCGAAAGGAGGACGGAGGGGGAATTATGATTGATATGCTCTGTCACTGGCGTTATCTCGTGGATCATGTTTTTGGCCCGATCAAGAGCATATCCTGCCGGGGTGCCAGCCATATTGGTGAACGAATTGATGAACAGGGCAATCCCTACAAATGCACCGCGGATGATGCCTGTTATGCCACCATGGAATTAGAGAATGGAATCCTTTGTCAGTTTAATAGTTCCTGGACGGTGCGGGTGCGTCGGGATGATTTGTTTGTGATGCAAGTGGACGGTAGCAAAGGGTCCGCGGTGGTGAACTTGCGGGGGTGCCAGACCCAAGCTCTCGGTCTTACCCCCAAACCGGTCTGGAATCCAGATATCGAGCAACCAATCAACTTTTATGAGGGTTGGTCTGAAATGCCAGATACCACGACCTATGACAATGCTTTTAAAATCCAATGGGAACTTTTTCTCCGCCATGTTATCCTCAACGAACCCTTTCCTTTTGATTTAAGATCAGGGGCCAAGGGGGTGGAGCTAGCGGAAGTCGGAAAACAATCTTGGGAGGAAAGAAAATGGATCGATCTATAGGCCGCTTCTTTAGCCTGCTTGTTTTTTGTCTTTCATTTACCGTTCCGTTGTGTGCGGAAAGAACCGACCTTAGTATAGACCTTAAGGCCTTAGAAAAGTCCAGAATTCTGACCAAGGCCAAGGTCTACCTGCAGGAAAAGCCCCGGACTGTAACCGCAGATGTTTGTGAGAGAAGTGAGGGAGACCGCCATGACTTTTATTCGGAGGGAGATTACTGGTGGCCCGACCCGGAAAACCCAGGAGGTCGTTACATCCGAAGGGATGGAGAGACCAATCCAGCCAATTTCATTGCCCACCGGAAATCCATGATCCGTCTGAGCGATTTGATTGGTACATTAGTCTCCGCTTACCGGATTACCGGAGAGGAAAAGTATGCCGGTCATGCAGCCCTTCACTTGAAATCTTGGTTTGTTGATGAAAAGACGAAAATGCGACCAAGCCTACTTTACGGACAGGCAATCCATGGAAGGTATTCCGGTAGAAGCATTGGAATTATAGATACCCTTCATTTGATTGAAGTCGCGCGAGGAGCCAAAATTCTCTGCCTTTCTCCTTCTTTTAAAGCTCGCGATCAAGAAGCGGTCCGGAACTGGTTTTCGGAATACCTGAATTGGATCAATACCCATGAATATGGACTGAAGGAAAAAATGCATCCGAATAATCACGGGGTTTGTTGGTCTCTGCAGGCTTCTGCCTTTGCAGATTTTACCGGGCATGAGGAAATACTCGACTGGGTTAGGACTCAGTTCAAGACGGTATACCTCGCCTCTATGATGGATGAAAACGGGGGCTTTCCTGCGGAACTTAAACGTACTAAGCCCTACGGGTATTCGCTTTTCATGATCGATGCCATGGCCGGAGTTGCTCAGATCGTATCCAACCAACAAGAGGACCTTTGGCAATTCGTAAGCCCTGAGGGGCGGAGCATGAAAAAAGGAATGGAGTTTATTTTCCCCTTTATTGTTGAGAAAGGAAAATGGCCATACCCTCAGGATGTGATGTATTGGAATGAGTGGCCCGTACGACATCCCAGCCTCTTATTTTCTGGATTGAGACTGAAAAAAAAGTCTTATTTGGAAACTTGGAAGAAACTGGAATCTGACCCCAAAACCTATGAAGTCCTGCGCAACTTGCCCATACGTCATCCCTTGCTTTGGGTATCCCACTCTGGCGTTTAAGAGCTGTGATTCGAGTAATCTGGGTGCAATTTTCTTTACTCTACCTAAGAGAATATTAGCATGTAAATACAACCTATTAGTTTGTTTCATCTCCTAAAGGCCTTACTATATTAACTGTGAACTGTCTGAGTTTTATTTTATTTCTTCTGTACTTGGTTTCCTCAAACTTTATTTTGGCTCAGCAAGGAGACCAGAAGGAAAAACAAAAGGATCTTCTTTCCTCTCTAAATTGGAAAAAGTGGTCTCCTGATCCCGTTCCACTTTTCACTCCCGAAGAATCCCTTGCCCAGTTTAAAATAGCTTCAGGCTTCAAAATCGAACTGGTTGCTCACGAGCCGATGGTCAAGGATCCGGTATTTATAGAATGGGATGACGAGGGAAGAATGTGGGTGGGCGAATTACGCACCTACATGATGGACTTGGACGGCAGTGGTGAGGATAGACGGATGAGTCGGGTGATGGTTTTAGAGGACACTGATGGTGACGGTGTGATGGATCAAGCAACTCCTTTTTTGGAGGATATGCTAAATGTTCGAAGCATTGCCTTTGTTGACGGGGGAGTATTGGTAGTGGAAACTGGAGGGCTATGGCTTTGTAAAGATAACGATGGAGATTTACGCTGCGACGAACGAAAGAAACTCTTTGATTTTGCCACCTCCGCTATTGATAACATTGAACATGCGGAGAATGGTCTTCATTTTGCCCTCGATAATTGGATGTATAATTCAAAATCCTCACGAAAGTTGGCATGGAGAAAAGGTAAGTTAATCGAGATGCCCGCTAAAGCCCGCGGGCAATGGGGAATGGGATCCGATGCCTATGGTCGACTTTTCTTTAATCACAACGGACAATGGTTCGAGACGGACTGGGCGATGTATGACCGGCAGTGGCCTTCCAAGGGGGAATCGGTCAAGGCACCCACCAACCGCGTGTTTGCGGTTCGGCCCAACACCGCCTTGAACCGGAACTACCGACCCGGTCGAATTTTAGAGGATGGTCGGGTCGCCAGTGTTACCTCGATCAGCGGTCTTGCGGTGCACAGCCATGGGGCTTACGGTAAGGACTGGGAAGGGGCGATTTTCTCCATGTCTCCGGGAACCAACACCGTGGGTGCCTTCCTACCCGAAAAACCTTTTCCTCACTCCGACGACTACATCCACAAACTTTACCCGGATGCGATTTGGAAAGAACGTGAGTTTCTGGCCACTCCGGATGAACGGTTCCGTCCAGTTAATGCATCCATGGGCCCGGACGGATGCCTTTACCTTGCTGATTTTCACCGCGGAGTGATTCAGCACAAGCGTTTTCTCACTTCTTACCTCAGACGTCAGTCAGCGGAGCGTGAGTTGGATAAACACATTGGTCTGGGTCGAATCTATCGAGTTGTACCCGAGAATCACAATCCAGTTCCTCCTCCTACAGATTTGGTCGCTGGTCTATCTCACCCCTACCTTTGGTGGCGTTTACGTTCCCAAAAGCGGATTGTTGAAGGGAACCGTAAGGACCTTGTGGAGGAAATCACCAAGCTGGCCGAAAATGCAAAAGCAGATCCCTATGGCAAGGTTCATGCCCTGTGGGCCCTAGTGGGTCTTGGTGCATTGCAGGAAAAAACTATTGTTCTCGCGATGGAAAACGGGCATTGGTTTGTCAGCATGACTGGTCTCCGCCTTGCGGGTGAATCCAAAGGAGTGGCTGATTTCTTTCCCGATGAATTTGTACCTGATGCCAATAAAGTCGCGGGTAGAAAGGTGGCTCCATCCGTCCTAACCTCTTATGCTAGTGCCCTTGGCCAATCAGGCTTTCCCTCTCGTGCGGTTAAAACTTATAAAGACAAGGAAGCGGACTGGGTGAAAAAAGATAAAAACCTTTTAGATGCATACAGAAAGGGACGAGATCACTATGCGGTAAGTTGTGGAGCCTGTCACCAAGCGGATGGGAAAGGACTTCCCAACATGGCTCCTACCTTGGCAAATAGTGACTGGGTAACTGGCGACTCTAAACGTTTGATCGGGGTCGCGGTTCATGGTTTAATGGGTCCAATTAAAATTAATGGCAAGCAAGTGGATGGGATACCGCCAGTAATGCCTCCTCATGGATTTATGAAAGACGAACAACTGGCATCCATTCTCACTTATGTCCGCAATGCTTGGGGCAATCGCTCTTCTTCAATTTCTACGGAGGACATCCTTGGCTACCGAAAGACCGAAGCCTCTAGGGTTGCACCTTGGACGGAAGTGGAATTTCAGTAAAGTGCCTTTATAAATCTAATTCCCTGAATCAAAAAAAATATTTTTGGAAAATGTGCTGGTATGAATGACATTATTTTGATTACCAAATGTCAATTACAGCCAG
>DEYT01000098.1:0-149 GCA_002364975.1 Opitutia bacterium UBA3151
ATCAAAATTAGCCAATGCTTCGTCCGCAGTTGCCGGGCTTTCAAACCCTTCACCAACCGTTCCGGGTTCCATGGGTTGACCTTCGATGCCATCACTTACTCCGTCCGTGTAATTTCCATCGCTACCACTATGGCTTCCTCCTCCACTGC
>DEYT01000098.1:460-695 GCA_002364975.1 Opitutia bacterium UBA3151
CTCCTCCACTGCTATCGGTGAGCATCCACCCTTCTTCTATACTTCCGTTGCTGTCCACAACGAAATGAGCACTGGTATTGTAATAAGCGGGATGGACATATTCAGAATTTCTGGCGGCATCAGGATCCAAGACCATCCAGCCAGATGGATCCGTAAAAGAACTGGTAATTGTATCGGTACTTATGGACTCGTGGGTGATCGTATTGTACAGAACCTTCCCATATCCCATGCCATC
>DEYT01000098.1:1061-1293 GCA_002364975.1 Opitutia bacterium UBA3151
CCGTTTGGTAACTGCTATCGCTGGCGGAGTATCCACCAAAAGAGGATTGATAGCCATCTATTTGAGATTGGTACCCGCTTATGCCCGATTGGTAACTGCTATCGCTGGAGGAGTATCCACCAGAAGAGGATTGATAGCCAGTGTTCGCAAATGCAGAAGATATAAAAAAACTAAAACTCAGTATAAAGATCTTGTTGAAGTTATGGATATTTCGATTCATAATTTTGTATTT
>DEYT01000098.1:1687-5861 GCA_002364975.1 Opitutia bacterium UBA3151
TTAACTTTTACTTAAAGTAACGATTACGCAACAAAAATAATAAGCCCCTATGGTTTAAAGATATTCTTAATTTTGGGGCTATTTTGGATTGGAAAAAACCACCCCCGTAAAACACTCCGGATTTTTCCATAGAAATAATTTTTAGGAGTTGTACTGCAGCAATTTCTGGTTTGGGGGACTCCAAAAGTTGCATTTCGATCTGACGCCATGCACTTTTCATTTTTTTACTCCAAGTAATCTCGGACTGCTTAGCCTGGGCATTGTTGAACTCGGAAGAGATATCACCCAGACGGAAATCTATAAACTTAGGACGGTTTTGGAATTCAAGCATCATGGATTGTGAAAAGGAAGAAAGAGCGGACTTTCCCGCGTTATAAAGAGGCATGAATGGCAAGGGATACAAAACTGCAAGGGAACTAATGTTAACAATCATCCCCTTATTTTGCTCCGCCATCAACGGAGCAAAAGTTCGAGAAAAAAGTATGGGAACGGAAAATAATAAATTGATTTGCTTTTCAATCTCTTCATCAGGAAATTTACCCCATTCAAAGAAGGCACCGGAACCCGCATTATTAATAAGCAAATCAGGAACTCCATGATCATGGATGAAATTTTTAAGGAATGCTTTCGTCTCACCCAAAGAAGAGAGATCGCAACGGTGCTGAATGTAATTTGGCTCAGAATGATCAGAAAGGCTTCTTGAGACCGAATGAATTTCGGATACTCGGTTTTGAAATTTCTCAACCATGGCATGCCCTATTCCACGAGATCCACCCGTTATCAAAATCTTCTTATAATTCATGCTTTTAAGCCATCGTAATCAAAATTTTGGTCGCGGTGAAGCAAAAGATTGAAATGATGAGAGTTCCTGATGGCAGATAAGATCATTCTTCTCACACACGAGTATCCACCTATTAGAGGTGGTGCTGGAGTGTATTGTCACGAATTGGCCATGGCTGCCTTTGAATTAGGTGCTAGAATCGAAGTGGTAGCGCCGAAAGGTTCAATTTATCATCAAGATCCTAAACTTCGGGAACTTACATGGGAAGGATCCCAGAGTTGGATTTCTTCCCTTCGCCTCCTGTTTTTTATTCGGAAATTTTACAATCGGAAGGACAAAAAGCTTCTGCTTCATGTTGCAGACATTGGAGTCTGTAAAGCTTTCATCCGTTTTGGATTCCTACTTCCCCGGCAAAACCGAATCATGGTGACCATTCATGGTTCGGAACTTTTAAAGTTTACTCGAAATCCAATAGAAAGGTTCTATTTTCATCTTTTTCTACGAAAGTGTGAAACCATTCATGTACTTTCAAAATTCAATTATGAAAAGTGTTCTGAATTTTGCCCTTTTACAATTTCCAAATTGAAATTAATCCCAGGAGCACCATCAAGGGTGGTTAATTACGACCCTCAAAAAGCTCGGATTTTAGAAGATACGAAAATTCTTCAAATTCTTTGTGTTGGTAGAATTCACCCGAGAAAGGGACAAGTATTACTTCTTCGAGCTGCATCCATGCTTCCGATAGCATTACAATCAAAAATACAAATTAATTTTATCGGCCCCATTAAGGATAAAAGATATCATCAGAAGATTCTATCTTTGAGCGATAAATTCAATGGAAAAATTAAAATCATGGGAGATATTTCCGAAACTGAATTGTCCGCTTTTTATAAGAACTCAGATATCTTCTGCTTAACTCCAAATACTCTAAAAGACAGTGTAGAAGGCTTTGGATTTGTTTACCTGGAAGCCTCCGCTTATGGTTTACCCATCATAGCGACACGAGTTGGTGGAGTAGAGGACGCGGTCTTGGATGGAGAAACCGGACTGCTTTCCAATCCTGAAAAATTAGATGAATTGAAACAGAATCTTTTAAGATTAATCGAAAATAAAAAACTTAGAACAGAGATGAGTAAGCGAGGGCAAAAATGGAGTGCTCAGCATACTTGGAGTAAGATCGCCGAAGAAATTTACCCGGATACTTAAAGCACATCTGCGAAGGCTGGGCGAAGGCGGTTAAAAAACCAGGATCCAACAAAGAGACAAACAAAACCGAATATCCAGCAGTAAGCGATCGAAGACCAGTTGGGTACTCCACCCCATAGCACTACCTGTCTAAGAGAATCAATAATTTGCAGCAATGGATTCCACTGCAAGAAGGTCCAGATTTCCGGTGCGGTTGCCTTTGCCTTTGACGCCGAATAAAAGACCCCGCTGGAATATAGTAGAGCAAGCCCGAGGAAAGACCCTATTTGACTGATGTCTCGAATAAAAACACCCAAGGCTGAGAAAACCCATGCTAATCCTAGGGCGATTAAAAATGCAGGCATTAAAATTATAATTGCCAAGAATATGGAAAGATCAATGCCTGCTCCGAAAATCGTAATCCCAAGTAGGCAAAGTCCTAAACCAATTAACATATCGTAGGCTAGAGCCCCCACCGACGCAGCTGGTAAAATTTCTAAGGGAAAGACCACTTTTTTGACGAAATTTGGTTGAGCTACGATGATCCCGGGAGCGGCACCGATAATCCCTGAAACCAAGCTTAATACACTCAGACCAAGAAATACTCCAAGGGCATAATCAAGGGTGGACTCATTAGGCGAATCCGTAAAGCGTCCGCCAAAGACAACCCCAAAGGCGAATACATAAAGGCTTAGCATGAGCAAAGGGTTGGCAAGTAACCAAAAAGCTCCCAAGATACTTCCACGATGCCGGGATTTGATATTTCGAACCAAGAATTGCCACAACAAATCGCGCTTGATGAATAAATTCTGCAAAGGTGTCATAAAGTTTGTTACGGGATTATACTAAAATTGGGTATTTACATTTTTGATTACAACACTTTCATGATTATCTCCCAAGATGCGATACTGTAATCATAAATTAGCCATTTCTCTGGATTACTTGACTTCAAATCAAGGTAGAACCAATTTTTTTGCTCATCGGAATATAAAAAAGGAAATACTCCAGAAGACAGCCATGACCAACCGATCGTTGGATGCCAAGACCAGAAACTGCTCCCTTTTGGATCGGCAGTAAAAAACCATCCAAATTGAGAATGAAAATTCCAACCTTGATCATAGGGCAAGAATGCCCCGAACCAGTTGAGTTCCCTCCAGCTTCCACCTTGAAGAATTTTAGCTTCATTCCAAGCGGGTAGATATTGATTGATCCACTCCTGATGGCTGGCCAAACGAGTAAAGACAGTAACATCCCCATACAGGGAGTAGTTGGTTCCATAAGATACTACGCCATTGATTCGCCATCGTCCTTCAAAATTAGTTAAGACCGGACCTCCACTATCCCCTACTGCAGTGCTAACTTCCAAAGGCAAAGGGTTGGCATCACTTTTTCCAGTTCCAAGATAATCAATCGATGGGTATTCCTCACCTAGAAAATTAGTATTTTGCTGGGGAGAATCAAAATCTACAGCCAACACCCCTCCCCAATATTGATTCGAAAGGGATGGGATAGAAATTTGCTCTACTACCCGATCCAAGATATTTTCACCAGCCAATCGGTTGGAGTTATTTGAATTGATCACACCATTTAATCCATCGACCCTCGTTCCGTATCCAGCAATAATTACTTGCTCGCCAATACTTGCAAAGTTTCCGTTTGGTAAAGGCATGGGATACATTTCCAAAACTTTTTCTTTTAAAAAAGCTAGGCAAAGATCGACGCCAATACGGTCCCCGTCTCCATTTCCATTATTGATCCCGTCATTTTGACGAATTGTCCAAGCAGGATGTATTACAAAGTTTGAGACCTCAAAGGATTCGGTAATCGTTGCCTGTTCAAAATCAGAAGAAAGAATAAATTGCCAATTTTCATCTTCCGGATTGGGGTCCATGAGAGAGTTTTTGACTACATGAGCAGCAGTGACAATTAAGTTAGGAGCTATAAGGGTGGCAGTTCCAAGAAACCCACTATCCGATCTCAAAACTCCAACTGTACCTAAATCAGGAAAGTCCTCGGATGGTAGGTAAGATCCTTGGTTCTGTCCTAAAGAAATATGTTGCTCCCAAGTTTGGGAGTCTAATTTGCCTATTCTGCGAATTCTCTCTCCATCAAGGGCATTGAGAAATAGACTAAAACAAAAGGGAAGCAGCCATTTATTCATCTCTCGAGGGTTGAATATCAGGAGGTGGGCTGGGGGGAAGAATATTG
>DEYT01000098.1:6130-27868 GCA_002364975.1 Opitutia bacterium UBA3151
GGGGGGGGGGGGGGGGGGGGAGGGTGGGGGGGGGGGTGGGGGGGTGGGGGGGGGGGGGGGGGGGGGGGGGGGCAGATCATCAAGCGAAATTGCATTCTCACTGCCCGTAGAACCTGAATTTTCATTCAGGACTTGATTATCAGCGGGGACGGAGGAAGCACCTGCATTTTGAAGTGAGGCTGACTGACCAGCTGCAATATTGGATGAACCTATGACTCGATTAGTTCTGGTTTCTAGCGATTGCCCCGAAGTAGAAACCGCAGGAGTTGGGGAATCGATTCGACCCGTTGAACCAGGAAAAAAAGGACCAGGTACTGTACGCCGAGGTACCGCCCCGGAATAAGCGGGAGAACTTGTCGGTTGGGATTGAGCTGGATTAGGAACGCCCCCAGCATTTGATCTCTTGTTTACCAACCAACTAGGCAAAGAAGGAGTTGTTTTTGGTCGAGGGGGCATAAACCTTGTTACTTGTTTGGCAGCCCCTGGAGAACCCGACGGCGTCGAGGATTTGTTAGGAGCAATATTGGAAGAAGAGTTATTACCACCTCCTGTTTTGGAATCCATGAGGGATAATGAAAAAGAGCGTCCATCGAAGGAAATAGTAAGTTTCTCCGTTTCCTGATTAAATTGTTGAATTAAGTAGGAATCGAAGGTTGACTCTGAAATTGCCAACCATTCTGCGTGCCCAGTTTTATTGTTAAAAATACAAAAAAAAGGAACTCCATTTAAAAGATAATAGCCTCGGAATTCGACTTCCTTTTCTGCATTTGATTTTTGGAAGTTCGTTGGCGGAAGAGGCTTGGGGGGCGGAGGAGGCTTTTGTAGAGCTCCAGGGCGTAGAAAGGGATTGGATGAGACAGACCCAAAAAACGGAACGACTGCAAACCCTAGAAGAATCGGGATAATCCAAAAAAGCCTCATATTATATCCAACCTCTTACAACTTTCTCTTTTTGGCAAGATACAAGGCTCAAGTCTGTAAAAATGCTAAAAGCCGAAATGCTCCGAAAATCGCGAAGAGTGAACCGACCACGCTCAAGGTCGCATAAATCAAACACATCGTCCATTGAGATGCCTTAATAAAATCCATCATCTCCATTCCAAAAGTAGAGAAGGTAGTAAATCCCCCGCAAACCCCAATGATCCAAAAAGCACGGAAATAATCTGGAGTAGTTGAATTTTCCATAAGTTTTACCAATACTCCAATGAAAAAAGCACCGATTAAGTTTACTGCCAATGTGGGCCAGGGAGAAAAACTTATTAAAAAATATGAGATTAAGCCCCGGAGCAAAGATCCGAGTGCACCTCCGATTGCAACAAGTAGGAAATCAAAAACTCCCATGAAAAAATAGAGTACACCTAGGAAGAGATAGCTTCGGCACCTTCTGCATTTTCTTCAGAAAAGTCTTCGTCGCTTTCTTCTTCAGTATCTTCGACTTCCGCTTCTTCTTCGGAATTGTAACGTAAAACTCTTTGGTTTTGTGGAAGCGGAGAAAGATTCACAATAATAAAGCGACCACTGAGCTTGGGTGTGTCATCTGCCTTACCAACTCCGGATAAATCCTTAATAGCCTGCTTTACCAAATTCATACCAAGGTCAATATGTTCCATTTCTCTTCCCCGGAACATCAGGGTAATTTTCAACTTATTTCCTTGATGTAAAAACTTTTCCGAACGCCTAAGTTTCGTGACATAATCGTGTTCCTCAATCCGTGGGCGAAATTTTGCCTCTTTCACACGTTTTGCAGTCTTCTCTTTATTTCTTTTATTTTTACTGAGTTCGTACTTATATTTTCCAAATTCCAAAATTCTGCAAACGGGAGGATTTGCAGAAGATGCAACTTCAACCAAATCCAAGCCAAGAGACTTTGCGATTTTGAGTGCTTCTTCCGGGGGCATTACCCCAAGCATTTCTCCATCTGAACCAATAACTCTAACTTCACGAGCACGAATCTTATCGTTTTTTCTTATGAAGTTACGGTTATTGTGCCGTTTCTTATTACCACTTGGTTTCTTTACCATGTGGTTATCTGAATATTCTGTTGTAAATCAATTGGCTCAATAATTAAATCCTTACAAGATCAACATATATCATATGCTTGCAAGCCTTAATTTCTGCTTATTCGATTTATAAATTAAAACTTTCTCCGCAACTACAACTTGCCTTGGCATTTGGGTTTGAAAATTTAAAGCCCCCAGCTACCAATTTGTCAGAATAGTCTAAAGTTGTTCCACGCAGATACAAAGTAGTCTTCGAATCAACAAGAACCTGCACACCTGCCGAGGATACTAAAATATCACCCTCTTTTCCATCCTCGACAAATTTCATTTTGTAAGAAAGTCCATTACAACCCCCTCCGGTAATGCGAATACGAAGAAAATTACCCTGATTTTCTCTCTGCTGCAACTCATCAATTTTTCTTGCGGCGTTCGGGGTAACGCGAACAAGATTTTCATTACCTACTCGGTAAAGCATCTGGTCTTCTACATTCAAATTCATTTTTAGAAGTCTTCTTTGGTGACTTTATTTTTGCTCAAATTACGACTTCTGGCAAAATTTCGATCTCCCGAAAGAAAGAACTTAGTGAAATTTAGTCCTAATTCAGTCTTCGGAGCAGAGGAGGATTCCAAGAGTTCTTCAGCCCTGCCCTTCAAATTGCCAGGTTTGGAAAGAAAGTGGCGATATAAATTCTTAAGTTCTGCTATCTCCTCTCTTTTTGCTCCCCTTCTTTTTAGTCCAACCAGATTTAGTCCACTGGCAAGATTCCTCCCAGCAACCGTAATTTGAGGTGGCACATCCGCTGAAATTTCAGCCAAACCTCCCAGCATGGCTCCGTCTCCAACCCGCACAAATTGATGTATAGCGGCACCTCCGCCAATAAATACTTCGTGACCTAGCTCCACATGCCCCGCAATAAGAGCTCCATTTGCCACAATCACAGAATGCCCCATTTTGCAGTCATGAGCTACATGAGAATTACCCATCAAAAAACAATGATCTCCAACGATCGTATTTTTTTCTTCATGAATCGACCGATGTATGGTAACTCCCTCCCGAATTCGAACCGAATCTCCAATGTCAACAAAGGATACCGTATTGGGGTCAAATGAAAGATGCTGAGGTAAACCACCGACTACCGAAAAGTGCCCAATAATACAGGATTTTCCGATACTTGTACCACTCTTGATGATTGCATGGGCTTCCACCTTGCTACTCTTACCTATAGTGGTTCCTTCTTCGACAATGGCATAGGGCTCGACCAAAACCTCATCGTCTAATTGAGATTTAGGATCAACCAGAGCAGTTGGATGAATTTCAACAGTCATATTTACTAATCTTTAAACATATCAAGCTGTGGCTCTTTTACGAGATCATAAGCTTTTAACAATTTAAGCATATGGAAAACACCTTGATTTAGAAAAGAATGAGAAGGAGAGGTTTGCCTGAGTAAGTTTTCTAAAATGGACCGGAGAGTCAAAACCCCATCCACCCCAGCAGATTTCAGAGAATCAGTAAGAATTTTAATCTTTTGCTCGTTTCGAGGAAAGCTCGGTATTATCAATAAACGCAAAAAATCTCCCATTCCACTTTCTGCAAGGAATGGGCTGGGTTGAAAACCAATCGACAATCTTTCTGAAACCGCTTCATTCTTGAAAAACTTGGATAACCGAGTGTCACTACTTAGGCAATCATTGGAAAAGGTCGTATTATCCCATCCAAGGAGTGAAACCAAAGCGGATCGAATGTTTGACAAGTCACCAGTGAAAATCCTAAAGCTTAATTTTTCTGTATTTTCAGATTTCGTGGGGTTAAAAACCGCAATAGTTGGAAGAGGCGAAAATTTTTTCTTTCCTGTCTCTGGCTGAGACTCTCCCGCTTGTCTAACCAAAAATCCATTGCTCTCAAAATAGGCCTCGATCACTTTTCTTTCGATACTCATCGAGAGAAAGAATTATGAAGCTCCCACGCTCGCCCAAACCTCTTCAATTTTGCAGACTTCACTGATTTCTTCCACAAAAGCGTCTCCGATCTCTTTCATCATCACAAAGCGCAACTTTCCGTGAGAAACCTTCTTATCAGAAAGCATCTTCTCCATGAGGGTCGAGATGGACAAGGAATGCTTTAATGCAGTAGGCAAACCGTAAGAACTCAAGATGTCTACTAGCATACTCTCCGGATCTTCCATGCAAAAGCCTTGAGACTTAGAAAGGCGTAAAGCACAAAGTAAGCCGATGCTAACTGCCTCTCCGTGCAAATAATCACCATAACCTGCAACGGCTTCTATGGCATGAGCGAAAGTGTGCCCAAGATTCAGTAAAGCTCGGCCTCCCCCGTCCGATGCCATCTCTCTCTCATCTGCTTGTACAAGGCGAGCTTTCTCGATGCAGCAAGTTCGTATAAGCTTGAGTAAACTAGGGGAATCATAAGAGAGAGGCTTGGTTTGACTGGCTATTTTTTCGTACAGGGTGCGATTACCTATCATTCCGTACTTGATTACCTCTGCCATACCAGCAGCGAATTCCCTAGATGACAAAGTAGATAAGACCTTCAAATCCATGAAGACTCCCTTTGGTTGATGAAAAGAGCCTACCAAATTTTTGCCTGCCTTCAGATTGATTCCAGTTTTTCCTCCCACTGAACTATCCACCATGGAAAGAAGGGTTGTAGGGACTTGATAAAGGGATATGCCTCTCATAAAAGATGCAGCCGCGAAACCAGCTAAGTCTCCAATTACCCCACCTCCAATCGCAAATAAGGAACTTGATCGATCTAACTTTTGGCTGGCAAGAAAATCCCAAATCTGAATCAGGTGATTGGAAGATTTTGTTTTCTCACCGGAAGGCAAAGACAAATGGGGAATGGAATTATAAATTTCTCTCAAGAATTCAGGATTGGCTTTACGCATGCCATCATCCACGACTGCAACAACCTTGGTACCCGTTTCGATCAACTCATCGCTTTTTTGAAGGATAATCGCTTTTAAATCATGGCCAATTTCAAGCGGGTAACTTCTTTCTTCAAGGAAAACTTCAAATCGACTGCTTTCTTGTTGATTCATAAGCTTGGACCAGCAATACCAACTAGGCGGCTACAGACTCGCCTTGGGGTAAAATAGATTCCAAATAGTATTCGATCAAAAAAGGTTGCAAGTCATCTGGAGATTCACCCAATCCTAGGTAGTAGATAGGAAGTTTGAGCTCTCGATAAATCGCGACCAACACACCGCCTTTTGAAGAACCGTCCAGTTTGGTTACTACTAAACCGGTCAAACCGAATTTTTCATTAAAAACTTTCGCCTGCTCCAAGCCATTGGTACCAGTAGACCCATCGACAACAAGCCAGGAATGATGCGGGGCAAGTTCATCTTTTTTTCCTAGTACTCTCTTCATTTTAAAAAGTTCATCCATTAAATTGTCTTTAACATGCAATCTCCCAGCAGTATCGATAATCACCAGATCACTGGAGCGTGCTGCAGCAGCTGTGTAGGCATCAAATGCTACCGCTGCTGAGTCTGCTCCGTGATGACCAAAAACACATTCCAACTTCAATCGTTCCGACCACGCACGAAGTTGCTCGGTAGCAGCAGCTCTAAAAGTATCACAAGCTCCCAATAAAACCTTTTTGCCATTTGCCTGTAATAGGTGGCCTAACTTCGCACAAGTCGTAGTTTTTCCCGCCCCATTCACCCCGATCATACACAATACCTCCGGATTCCCATTTCCAGCGATCTCAAACTTGCCCTCTGCTCCTTTAAGGTTTCGAAACAGTACTTCACGAGCTACCGCCGCAGCATCTTTGCCTTTAAAATTTTTATCTTTTCGAAAAGCATTCTCTATTTCGGACAAGATTTCTTCGGTGGTCTCTAGCCCAAAATCAGCGGCAAAAAAGGCCTCCTCGAGTTGAGCCAAATCATCGGCATCAAGCTTGTCTCGTCCAGTAATACGCAACAAAGTGCCCTGCAAAGCACCTGCTCCTTGTTGAAAACCTTTTTTAAATTTTGAAAATATTCCCATGGTGAAGATCTGTAAAAACTAGGTTTCCTTATATGGCAACCTTTGGTTGGATCAGTAATGTGCAACAACAATACTCAAGCATTTGTTCGGTGCAACAGTCCTTTATCATAAAGCGTTGAACGGTAAGCATGATCAATCGATCTCTTAATTCCCAGGTATCGGTGACTAAACCTCCCATATCATCGAGCGGAATTTGATCATTGGTTGGAAACCCAATGGATTTTTGAGCCTTTCCATATTTATCAGTTACTTTATTCCTTAATTGTTTCCATTCAGGTCGGACAACATCTTCATAAAAAAAATCCTGCCATCCTCTTTGTCCCTCAATCAAACATAATTTCAGTTCATCATTCACTATTTTGCAGACCAATTGGTAACGAATGCCATCCCACTTAATGGTACATCGAACCAGTCCCTTGTCTCTTTCTTCATAGATTTGAACAAATCCACCAGCTCTAAGTTTTTTCATTACGACTTCTTTTGAATCGCCCTTCTTTAGATCCGCGTAAATGAATAAATCACCTTCCCTGGGCAAATCGGGAGAATCCCCAATGGCCCAAAAAAAGGGGAAGAAAAGGAGGAAGGAAATGAGCCCTTTGGGGAGGCAAAACATCATCGATAAGCAAGAATTATAATTTAGAATGCGTAAAGAATCCGTTCCAGTGATAAAATCGCATAACAACTCACTAAAATCGGATCTTTCTCCCACCATCTTCCGTTTTCGTTGATCCAAAATCCTTCGGGGTTTTGATTATTTATCAATTCCATCGCTAATTCCTTGCGCCAATCTCTAATTTTCCCATTCGCGTCTTGAATCTCCTTTGTGCCAGACAAGGAAAGAGCTTTTGCCATTGTGTGGTAATAATAATATAAACCTTGGGCTCCCATGCCAGGATTTTCTTTTATATTGAAATTTTGAGACAACCAGGTACGAACCGCTTTCACTCTTTCGTCATCTGCATTCATTTCCGCATAGATGAAGCTGAGCAATCCGGCATAACTCATACTACCATAAGATCGCAGTGCAACTTGATTGCCCTTCGTTTCACGATCTCCTGCCATACTGTTCCCTGGAAAGTAAATAAAACCACCCTTATCATCCACATGTTCACTTACCCATTCCTGCGGATTTGTGGTCTTTAAATTTTGGCATTTTGATACAAACGAAATTGCGGCATCCCAGTCTAAATCCAAGGATTCTCCCTCCTTTGACTGAAACGATTTCTTAGCGTAGAACAAAGCTTCCATAGCCAAATGCGTATTGGAGAGGTCGGAATGAGCCCATGTCGACCCATAACCAATACCCCCGTCAAAAGTGTTATCGATTTCCCCTTTTTGATCAAAATCGGATTGCTGATTGATCAAAAAATTTCTTGCTTTTGCGATGATCGGTTCAAATTTTGGATTCTTGGCCTGCATCAGTGCCATCATGCAGATCGAGGTGTTGTAGGAAGCTAAACCTTTGCTGTAAATCCCTCCATCCGATTGGACTTTAGAAGAGATAAATTCAAACCCTCGAGAAAGAATTTTTTCGGTCCTTGCATCTACCTTTGAATTAGGAGCTCCTAAGTTTGCCCTCAATGCTAACCCAGTTAAGGCTGGGTAGTTCGAATCTCCCCAATGTCCACTCGTTCGATTTTGCTCAGTATTCAGCCAAGACAAGCCTTTTTCCACTGCTCTTTTGACTTCCAACTGAATGGACAAATCGACAGGATTCTTATCGTAAGCGAATGAAAAAAGCGAGAACTTGGCCCAAAGCAAATAAGTCAAGAATTTCATTTTGTTCATGGTGATATAATTGTTAAAATACGCAAATTTTTAAGGCAAATGCAAGACACAGGTTACTTTGTTTTCAAGTGGAGGCATGGAAGATTTTCTTCCCAGCCATAAATCATCGTTATCACTATTGGTTTCGATACTATTAATAATTGCATCTGGATCGACATACACTCCAAGAATGGATCCGGTATGCTCCGCCATAAAGGTCTTTTCAATCATCCTAGAACCAGTAAACAAGAAAATCGCTTCTTCGGGCTTTTGGTTCTGTTCATTGTGATTATAATACATTTCCCTTAGATCCACATTTTGTGTAGTTCCATTGGCATCCCAAACAATTTCGATTTTCAAGCATTGATTGTGAAGATTCAATTTTGTGGAATTATTTTCTACGGATTGCTCGAAGTAATGTTCATAAGCCTTTGCCTTGAGCAAAAGCAGGGATGCATGAATCATTTGTGGCCTTATTTTAGTCCTGAATAAAGATTCGTGTATTTTCCCGTTCTCATGGACGATTCCATATTCAATAAGACCACTCTGCTGGTTGCAAATCATTGGAAACTCTATTTTACGATTCTTTTGGTCGATCGTAATGCCATCAAAATCATAGAGCCCATTACCCAGTTTTTGAATTTCAGGCCAATTTTCATTGGCTTTTAAAATGGTTCCATAGAAATGGGCGATTACAAAACCTAAGAGAAAAACATGTAGAGGGCTGTTAGAAATCATGATTTTGAACTTTTTCTCATTCTAAACCAGCGAGAAGGATATGTAAATTATTGAATTGCATGACTTGACCAACTGAGGAATTGGATTGTAGTATAAATGTAAATTTATTTTACTTAGAAATTATGGACCAAGAAGAAATACCACCCGAACCAATTATGGAGCAAGACGATCTTCCTCCTCAAATGACTGTAGCACCACCTGTGGAAGGCCCATTTGCCAAGTACATGCGAGAATACAGACTGCTCAACAGCTTACTTGTATCTCTTTTCATATTAGTTGGATCTTTTGCTGCCCTTTGGAACATTGTGGTTTATGTGGCAGCTGCAGGCGAAGGGAATTCTGACTTTTCTGATGCTGGTGCTGCTCCCGCTGACCAGCAGCAGGAAAAGCAGAAGGTCGTCAAACTCATGCAACGGCAACAAAAATCGCAACCCAAAACGCAACAGCAATTTCGAACCACCGCAGTTTCTGATATTTCGTTACCTGATCTAAACGAGCTCGATGTTAAAGATCTTGCTCCTGTTGTTGAGGCAGCTGCTCCTACTATGGCCGAAGTTGGATCTAATAACGACCAGATGAAGAAAGCGATGGCCGGCATTGGATTATCATTACCCAAAGTAATGCAACAACGTTGTGACCCAAAGAAAAGGATGTCTCGCCTCCGTTCAGGAGGGGGAAAAGAAATTACTGAAGATGCAATCATGAGAGGTCTCAATTGGCTAAAGAATATTCAGGATAGCGACGGGGGTTGGGGGGATACGGATAAAACCCCTGAAGGAAACAGGCCCAGCTATGGTAAATCTTCGCATAAACAAGCAATGACTTCTATGGCACTGCTCGCCTTCCTTGGCCATTGCGAGTTGCAGGATTCACCCCAATTTGGTCCAACGGTGCAAAAAGCAATCGATTTTTTAACCAGTGAGTCACCCGATGAGTTAACCGGATCCGCCAATAATGGTGCTTACGCTCACGGAATTCGGACCTACGCTCTTTGCGAAGCTTACACCATGACCAAGATTCCTAAGTTAAAGGAATATGCAAAAAGGGCTGCAATCTTTACGATCAAGGGTCAAAATGAAAATGGAGGTTGGGCTTATGGATTTGGCAAAGGCCCGGTAGCCCATACTGATCTTTCAGTTTCTGGTTGGTGCATACAGGGGTTAAAAGCAGCTGCTTTGACTGGCATTCCGATTGATGGTCTTGATGAATCCATGGACAAAGCCATCGAATATGTAAAGAGATGCCAAGACCAGACTGGTAGATTCCAATACAAAACAGACTCGCATGGGGGACAATCCGGTAGAGGGTCTCTTACCGGAACTGGAATTCTATCTCTTCAGATTTGGAAAAATGCAAAATCAGAAGAGGCAAGGAAAGGGCTAGATTGGATCGTCGCAAATATTTGCGATAACAAAGCACAAAAAGAGTGGAAGAATGTTAATGTCTATGGCTGGTACTACCACGCTCAGGCTTGTTTTCAGGCAACTGGTGCGGGTGGTAACAATTACTGGAGGGAATGGAACAAAGACTTCCAACAGATCGTAACTAAGGCTCAATCCGAGGACGGTCATTGGGAACACGGGTATCATTTTCATGGGGATACTGATATATACAGAACTGCTATGACAATTTTGATGCTTGAAGTTTATTATCGTTACATGCCCTCAACCAAAGTCTAACACCGACTCTGAAATTTTATCATATGAAAAAAATCATTCTCTCGTCCTTCCTGTTTGTTACGGTTGGCTTCATCGTCTCCGCCGCTGAAATCGTGATCAATGGAAATGATACCATGCAGTTTGATGTAAAAGCTTTTGATGTTAAGGCAGGAGAGAAGGTGTCATTAACCCTTAAAAATTCAGGAAAACTTCCGAAAATTGCAATGGGTCATAATATTGTTTTGCTTAAAAAGGGAGTAACTGCGATCGGGTTTGGCCAGAAAGCATTGGGAGCTGGAGCAAACGCAACCAATCCCCTACCCGATTCTGTAAAGGCTGATGCGATCGCATGGTCAAAACTGTTAGGTCCAGGAGAATCTGACACCGTTTCTTTTACCGCACCCAAAGAGCCTGGAATCTATGAGTATGTTTGCACTTTCCCTGGGCATTTTGCAATGATGCGGGGAACCATGACGGTTAAATAATACTTCTGAATTCAATTACTTTTGTCAACTGGGGTAGATTATGCCTTCTTGACATTTGCTTCGATTAGGTAGAACAAAAGCTGTATGGAATCTACAGAGCAGCAGGGTAAATATATTCAAGCAGCGGAAGCCAAAGGGCTAGGTTCTAGGCTCTTGGCATACTCCAAGCTTTCGGGCCCCGGCTGGTTGCAATCTGCGATTACCCTTGGAGGCGGTTCTCTTGCCTCAAGCCTATTTCTTGGGGTTCTCGCTGGATATAGTCTGCTTTGGTTACAACCAGTTGCCATCCTGCTTGGTATTATCATGCTTAGCTCAGTAACGCATGTTACCTTATCTACGGGGCAGAGCCCTTTTGTATCCATCAATAATGAAATCAATCCAGTACTAGGTTGGGGTTGGGCTATCGCGACAATTATGGCAAATATTGTGTGGTGCTTACCCCAGTTTTCTCTAGGAACGGCTGCCATTACCCAAAATTTACTTCCTTCTTTGGATCATACTTGGGGAAAAGCCCTGTCCTGCCTTCTCATTCTCGCCATCGCTATTACGATTGTCTGGGCTTATGATCGAGGAAGTAAAGGCGTGAAGATTTTTGACTGGATTTTAAAGATTATGGTTGGCTTAGTTGTCGTTTCTTTTTTCGGCGTTGTTGTTAAATTAGGTGCTAGTGGAGAGTTGGATTGGGAAAGTATTTTTGCAGGCTTTATTCCTAATTTATCTTTGCTTCATGAGCCTGCATCCGTTTATGAGCCTTTCTTATCCAAGGTTGGAGATTTTCGTGAATTCTGGGAATCTAAAATAATTGGGATGCAAAGAGATGTGATGATCTCCGCTGCTGCTACCGCAGTTGGAATTAATATGACCTTTTTCATGCCTTTTGTCTTGCTCCGCCGAAAATGGGGAAGAGAACATAGAGGCCTTGCCAAATTTGATCTCTGGACCGCACTTCTCATCCCCTATGTTGTTGCCACCACTTGTGTCGTTATTGCCGCTGGATCTCGGTTTAATGGAAAACCGGAATCAGCCTACTCAAACTATGAGGACAAAATTATCCACTCGAACCTGCTTTCGGGCTTTTTGAGTCTCTCCGAAGATAGAGCGAAAGAAGAGCTGGGTGCCGAAAACTTTCAAGCACTCGCACCAGTTCAACAGGATCAAATTATTACTGGCTTACCTGCGGTTGATAAAGAACTGGCAGCCATGTTAGTGAAAAGAGATTCTTACAACCTTGCGAATTCGCTTGAGGGGCTCTTTGGAAGCGAGCTATTTTCTCATTATGTTTTTGGAATCGGGGTTCTGGGAATGGCAATATCCACGATCATCATCCTTATGACTATAAATGGCCACGCGGTGTGTGAGATTTTCGGGAAGCCTCACCAAGGGCCTCTTTTCATGGGTGGTGCCATGGTTGCTGGAATTGGTGTATTGGGTCCTTTTGTATGGAGTGATGCTGCCTTTTGGCTTGCAGTACCAACTTCAATCCTCGGCTTTACTCTGATCCCAGTCGCCTACCTTAGTTTTTTCCTTCTGATCAATAATAAGTCTATTTTAGGACGAGAGCGTCCTGATGGAATAAAACGGGTTTTGGGAAATACTTTCATGCTTTTGGCTCTTCTAATCATGGGTTCATCTGCCTTCTATGTAGCTTGGCACAAAACATGGAATGGATTTCCTGTTGGTCAGATTGTATTAATTGTTTTTGGAATCATGTTGCTAATTGGTCACTTCTCACTGAGAAGCAAGAAACTGACTAAGAAGATTGAAGGTCTGGAAATGAGGCTCCAACGAATCAACAATCAACTTCAAGATTCAAAGCAAAATTCTATAAGCTAGTCGAAAATAATTTTCTCATTCCGTGATCAACGGAATCCACTTCCTCTGTTCTCCAGCCTCTGATAATTTGGAGTGCAAAATCCAAGCATCCCCAGTTGTTGTATCATACTTGACCAAACGCTTGTAAAGGTAGGCTTTCTCGTCCTGAGAATAGTATTCCGCACTAACGATCTGAAATTTTCCAGCCTTGGAGGCAATCGAAGAAAAGCTAGGTGGTGGCGGTATGTTCATCGGTAATTTCGGCGGAGAAGAGGGTGGTCCTTGCCCTACTTGAGAAAAGGAAAATACCCCGAAAATTGAAAGGGTAAAAAGAATAAGGCCGGAAAAGATGATTTTAGGATTCATTCCACTACCTTAAAAAAAATTATTTTTTTAATCGAGGATATATACTTCGAATAAAAATCAAAGGTCATAATGAAATTTAATAGAGACATTTGTGCTAGCCTTGTATACAAAAAGTCGACGACTTTGCCCAAATCGCCGACTCATAATTTTTTCAAATTGTTAAATTCGAAAGTTTAATCGATTAATTAAAAAATTGTATTTGGCAAGCAATAATTTAACAAAACTTCAAATTAGTCCCCTTAAAAAGGCAGAAGTTATTCTTCTTCCTCTTGAATAAAGACCATTGCTTGGACCCAGCGATCTTCTTTTTCGCAATAGGTTATACCATCAAGGCATTGCCATCGTCCAGAAGAACGGAATAAAAAGCCTTCGGTGTCTTTATATTCATGCTGTATTAATTCGTTCACATCTTCAACGATTTCTTTAGTCGTCTTACGCTTTAAAACCTTGTATTTACGCTGTACTCTCATGATAAAGAAAGATTCTTATCATTATCAACTTCGTCTATGCATTAGCAAGGTTATCCAACCCCTAACATTTTAATATGCCAACCACTAGAACTAAGAAAGCAACTTCTCCAAGTAGTAATTCCTCGAAAGAAACAACTTTTGCCCACGAGGAAGTAAAGCAAATTGAGTCCCTGCAACTCATTTTTAAAGAAATCAAAAATGAACTATCAAAAATCATTGTGGGACAGGAAGATGCGATTGAAAAACTTTTTCTTTGCCTTTTATCAAAAGGTCACGGTCTACTAATGGGAGTCCCAGGGTTAGCTAAAACCCTACTTGTAAATTCTCTGGCACAAACAAGTTCCCTATCCTTTGGGCGTATTCAATTTACTCCAGATCTTATGCCATCGGATGTGACGGGTACTGAAATTCTTCAAAGTAATAAAGAAAGAGGAAATCGAGAATTTGTATTCATCAAAGGACCAATCTTCGCAAATGTAATACTAGCGGATGAAGTCAATCGGACTCCACCAAAAACTCAATCGGCTCTTCTAGAAGCGATGCAGGAAAAAAATGTAACCGTGGCAGGTAAGAATCATGCTCTCAAAGAACCCTTCTTTGTTCTGGCTACCCAAAACCCGATCGAACAAGAAGGCACTTACCCCCTTCCAGAAGCACAATTGGATCGGTTTATGTTTATCATTCGAATGGATTATCCTCAGCGAGAACAAGAAATTAGCATTGCCCGCCAAACTACAAGCGGAAGCTTGCCAAAGCTAAAAACAATTATGACGGGTTCAAAATTAAAAAGATATCAAGATCTCGTTGAAAAGATTCCTGTGCCCGATCATGTATATGAACTTGCGGTTGATTTGGTTCGGAGGACCCGACCTGGTTCTTCCGAAGCTCCTTCCTGGATCAAACAATCGATTCAATGGGGTGCTGGTCCAAGAGCGGTTCAATTCCTCATTAAGGGGGCAAGGGCACATGCGGTAATCAAAGGTAATTTCATCGTGTCTGAAGAGGACTTGGAGTCCGTGGCCGAGCCTGTACTTTTTCACCGAATCATCACCAATTTTCATGCTCGTTCCGAGGGTATCACTAGTGCAGAGGTTATTAAGCGTCTGATCGAAGAACTAAGAGCAGACAACCAATAGTCCCATGAGTAAAGAGGCCAAACAGCCTTTTGATCTCATCGATCGAGCGGCTGTATCGAGATTTACCGGCGATCCACTGATTGGTACCTTTCCGATGGAAGGCAGCGTAAGTGGCCACCATCGAAGTAACCATAAAGGTTCAAGCGTAGAATTTGCAGAATACCGGGAGTATAGTCCTGGTGAAGACCCAAGGAGACTTGATTGGCGAGTCATGGCTAGAACGGACCGACTTTTTTTAAAAGAATTCGAGGCAGAAACCAACTTACGATGCCAATTCAGTTTAGATTGTAGTCGATCGATGAGTTTTGGAGAAACAGGTTCCAAGTTTGATTACGGAAAAAAGATTATTGCGACCCTAGCTTATCTTTTTTTGCTCCAGGGGGATGCGGTTGGTTTTAATTTACTGGGTAGTAGAAAAAGGTCGGCATTAACCGCCAAAAGAAATCCGGTGCATCTGCAGACACTTCTACAGTTAGTCCAAGATGCAGAACCCAATCAAGAACAACTTCTTATTCCCAGTCTTCATGATTTGGCTGAATCTGTTAGCATGAGAGCTTTGTTTGTGATTGTCTCTGACTTTCTTGACGAACCCAGTGCAATCATGAAAGCCATCCATCATTGTAGGGATCGAAAGCATGAGGTAGTTCTTTTACATTTATTCGATATACAAGAATTGGAGTTTATTTTTACTCACCCAACTTGCTTCGTTGACCTGGAAGATGGACAGTCCATCCTAACTGAGCCTTCGGAAATTCGAAAGGAATACCTCTTCCAGTTGGAAAAACATATTTCTTTCTTACGAAGTGAGTGCCTGGAAGCAGGTAGTTTCTATTATAAATTGACCACAAATATTCCATTATCTGAGGGACTTGACGCTTTTGTATCAGATCGAAACTCGTCCGCTAGAAGATGAGTTTCCTTCAACCAATCGCCCTATTCGGGTTTATTTTGGTAATTGCACCAATCTTGATTCATCTCTTAAACCGCCTAAGGCATCGACGACAAGAGTGGGCAGCAATGCGTTTCTTGCTTAGAGCTAGTGAAAAATCATCCAGGTCAACAAAACTTCGCCATTGGCTAACTTTACTTTTGCGAATGCTCGCTTTGATTTGCTTAACCCTCTTAATTGCCCAGCCCGTTTTTCACCAAGGAGAATCTTGGCTTTCTTTTACTGGGCAAAAACCGGTTACTTTGGTGTGTGTTCTGGACCGATCCGCAAGTATGGAAAGAATCGCAAAAGGTACTACTTCAAGCCTTCGAAAACTGAGCTTGAATAATATTCTTAGTCTTTCAAAGAAACAGGATAGTGGCCGGATTGTTATATTTGAAACCACGGATTCGCCTCCTTTGATTATAAATCAAAAACTGGCACTGGACAGCCCATCGATCGAAAGCTTTTTAGGTCCAACAGATACCTCCGCAAACTTGCCTGGAACCCTCAAAAATGTTTTTGGCTGGTTAGAGAGAGAGTCGATTAGCAACGCCCGGATTTGTATATTTTCTGATCTACAAAGTTCGAGTTGGAAACTGTCCCAAAATGCGATTACCTTGCAAGAACTGGCTCGAGATCTAGAGCAGCGGAAAGGCAAATGGAAATTACAACTCTGCCCATTGGAGACTACTTCTTTGATCAATCGATCGATCTATTTACAACCTCAAAAGAGAACCCCTAATTTTTTGATTGAGCGAAGCCAGATAGGTGAAGAAATTATTTCCATAGAGATTCAATCTGAAGCTACCAAATCCTATCTTGATTTGAATCTAACAAGTGCCAGAACGATCTTAAACTCTTCCTTGATTTCAGCGTTTGGGAAAGATCAAAACTGGCTGAGTTTATCGCTTCCCGATGATCTTTTCCTTTTTGACAACAAAGCTTATCTTACCCTCAGTAGATCTAATTCCACCGTTTCGGCAATAAGCGCTGAAAATGAACGTATTGAAAGAATTCTGAGTGCGGCCACACAAAATAAAGAAGGCAAAAAACCAATGATTAAAAAGCTCAAAAATGCTAGCACTGATAGTGATTGGAACCACTTTGATCTTTGGCTTTTGCAAGGAAATTCATCCATCTTATCTGAACCTTCCATTCAAGCATTTATAGATGAAGGCGGTACTGTTTTGCATTTTCCAAGCACAAGGGATGGAGATGCCATAGAGAGTGAGAGAAACCTCATCGACTCCGACCTCTTTTCCGTTACCCAGTGGAATGAAAACCAAGGCATCCTTGCCAACTCTTCGAGCGGGCATTCTCTTCCCTTTTCCTTTCTTAAAATCAAGAAAAGACAGACTCCATTGGAAGGGGAAGCCTTGGCATTTTATCAGGATGGAAAACCATTTCTTACTAAAAAGGAAATCGGGAAAGGAATCATTTACAGCTTTTCTACTCTCCCATTAGAAACATGGTCCAACCTCGAAGATGGCTTTGTTCTTGTTCCAATCATTCAGAGAATTTTAAGCACCACCGAGACATTATCCAGGATAAACTTCTATGCTTGTGGTAGTGAAGATGCGAAACGATTCCAAAATGCTGTTTCGATTACGGGAGATAAGAGTGAAACTCCATTTTTTCATGCGGGAATTTATTTAAAGAATGGAAAATATTTCGCCTTCAATCGCCCAGCCCTAGAAACGGACCCAGAAAGAATTAGCAAAAAAGAAATGGAAAGCTCGATTCTAAGTGAACATTTCGAATGGCAAAGTGACCCAAATTTAACCGCTTTGAGCCAAAATTCAGAAAACTGGAAACTATTTTTATTGCTTGGAATTCTTCTTCTACTCGCGGAAACCTATTTCTCATTACCTGCCGCACATAAGCATAAACAAGCTGTTCATGAATTTTAATTGGGAAAACTGGAACTTTGATACCCAAAGTTTCAATTGGCTTTTAGCCTTGGTTTGCATCATCATCGGCCTCTTACTTTCCTTTAAAGCTTGGAAACGAGCAGATAAAAAAAGGCTTGTCGGATTTTGGGAAATCTTCCGGATTTTTATCCTTTTCTTATTTTGTTTCACTCTTTTCGACCCGCAGCGCATCGAAATTGTTCGAAGCGAAATTAAACCTCAGATCCTTTTCCTTATCGACGAGTCAATGAGTATGGAAACGATTGATATCAATTCCACCGGCCAGAATCTGAACTCTCGAATAGAGTTTGCCCGCTCCATCATAAAACATTCCTTGGTTAAGGAATTGGAAGCAAATGCAACGGTTATTAAACAATTTTTTTCTTCATCCAAAGGAAAAACTCGAACGAACTTACATGATCCGATCCAAAATAGTCTGAGTGAATTGAAAAACTTGAGAGCCTTGGTGATGATTACAGATGGAGATGAAAATTTCGGTCCGCCAGCTGCTCAGCTTGCAAATAGGCTTAGAAATTCTTCGGTTCCTGCTTTTACCATTTTCACCGGTTCTAACCAAGCTCTCCCGGACTTGGAATTAGAAAGGTCATGGGCGCCCTCTTTTACTCTTAAGGAAGAAAAACTTATCGTCGGCTGGCGAATTAAAAATTCTTTTCCAGACACAAAGGAATCAGTCCTCATTCTATCGGCCAACGACAAAGTGGTTAAAAGCATTCCTATTAAAATCAAAGGCTCTGAGCGAAAATCAGGCAATTTAAGTTGGCTCCCTCCTATGGAAGGAAATTACAGAATGGAACTTAAAATTAAAAATATTAAAGGAGAAAGTTTCTCTCAAAATAATCATAAAAAATTTAAACTTAGAGTGGATCGGAAAATACTAAAAGTACTCATCATCGAATCCTACCCGCGCTGGGAGTATCGATTTTTGAAAAATGCTCTCCAGAGAGACCCGGGTGTCGAAGTAAAAAGCTTACTTTTTCACCCAGAAATGCCGAATGCCAAAGGGGAAAATTACATACCTGCCTTTCCCAGTGAAAAAAAAGATTTAATCAAGTTTGATGTAGTGTTTTTAGGAGATGTTGGACTCAGTAAACAGGAAATGAATCGAGATCATTGCACCCATCTTAATGATTTGATTACGAATCACGCAGGAGGACTCGTATTTCTACCCGGACGAAGAGGAAGGCAATTATCGCTTACTGAATCACCTTTAGGGAAATTACTTCCCGTGGTTTATGATCAGGGAAATCCTCAAGGTCTAGGCACCATAAATCCAGCACAGTTTGAACTTACCGATCGTGGAATGAAGCATTGGTTAACTCAGTTAAGGGGAACAGGAGAACCGAACCGAGATTTCTGGAACAAATTGCCAGGTTTTCATTGGGCTGCAATGGTTGAGAAAAGCAAGCCGGGGGCAGAGGTATTGGCTACCCATTCCAATTTTTCTTCGAAATGGGGGAAGATGCCCATTCTTGTCATTCGTCATCATGGTGCCGGAAAAGTACTCTTTCTTGGAAGTGATGCTGCCTGGCGTTGGAGAAAAGGAGTGGAAGATAAATATCATTATAGATTTTGGAGCCAGATTGTCCGCTGGATGGCTCATGGAAGGTACCAGGCTCAGCAAAGTGGCATCCGACTTCTTTCCGACCCTGAGATTCCAAATGAAGGGGACGAGGTCTTCCTCCGCTGTATTGTGATGGATCAGGCTGGTTTTCCCTTGGAAGATGGCCAGATTGAGGCAACCGCAATGCATCCGAATGGAGTGACTGAAAAACTTGACTTTACTTTGGATCCGGAGAGCACTGGCATTTTTCTTTCTTCAATTTTTGCAGAGTCCCCGGGACCCCTCACCATTCAGGTTAATGAGCTTTCCGAAAATCGAAAGATAAGAACCCAACTTTCGGTAATTGCTCAGAACCCAGAAAAAAAAGGTCGTTCCATTGTTACCACTTCTCTCACTGGATTATCGAAGTCTACTAGTGGTCAAGCTAGGTCACACTCACAATGGACTGAAATCATTGAGGGACTTAATGCAACCATTCTGCCAAAAGAGATCACCAAGATCTATCGACTGCGGACAAGTTTTACTTGGGGAATATTTCTTTTTGCCTTATTAGTAATTTACTGGACGGGAAGAAAATTGTTTGGAATGGTTTGAGTAAACTGGCCATATTTAAAAATCTCTTTTACCTGAAAACAAAATGCCTGATTTTTCTCTGCACGGTTCGATTCAATCTTTTCTTTCTTCTCTTGGAAAAAAAGCTATTTTCCGTATTGGAGTAAAATACATGGCTTGGGCTCTTTCGTCCCTATTATTTTCTTGGCATTTAGCTTTTTTTTGCGACCGATTTTTCGACACTCCCAAAACCTTGAGGATATTGATTCTATCCATGGGTCTAGCGGGCACTCTGCTTGCCTGTTTTAAATTTATTTTATTCAGTAGGCATAAAAAAAATTCTAAAACTTGGTTGGCCAAACAAGTCCGCAAAATTTACCGAACTAAGGGTGAAAGACTTTTGGGCATTGTTGAGTTGGCCAAGGATTATAATTCGAACCCGAGGAATGAAGGGTCTAGCAAGTTATTTGAAGCAGCTCAGTTCAAAATGGAAAAAGAACTAGTGCATCTAAAACCCAATAAGATTTTCAATTGGATTCAACATCTTAGAACTTTTTTGTTTTTGGGTTTTTTTCTATTGAGCGGAATCATATCCGCGGTACTTGTACCTGAAATCATTCCCAATTCAATAAATCGATGGTTCTTTCCTTGGGCATCGGTAGAAAGGGTAACTCTTACGAGGCTAGATATAGAAAAGTCATCAATAGTGGTACCGAAAAATGAATCCTATGTTATCAGGTTTCCAACTTCAACGGATTCGCACATTTATCCAAACCAAGCCGAAATATCTTCAAAACTTAAACCTTTCACACGACAAGTTAGTTTTGCAAATAGTAATTTTTTTGAATTTATTCTCCCTCCCTTAGAAAACGCTAATCCGTTCAATCTTAGCTGTGGTGATTTTCGATCGGAAATCTTGATTGTTCCAAAAACTCGACCTCACATTTTGGATTGTAGAGCAATTATTACCTGGCCTAAATATTCTCAGATTCCAATAACTGAAGCAAAGCTCTCTGGTAAAACCTTAAAGATACTCGATGGAAGTAAACTCGAAATCCAAGGTTCTGCGAATAGAGCACTTTCAGCAATCACCCTAAAGGAACCTTTAGATTTTCATTTTCAATCATTGAATTCAGAAAAATTTTCTTTCCAATTTCATTCATCATTGAATTCAGGTCCAATGGAATTAAGATTTAGTGACCTTGATCATTTATCTCAGTCTCGGCCTTTGCAATGGAACCTTGAACTTTTCGAAGATGATGAGCCAACCGCTCTTTTTGCTGCTGCTAATGACCTCTCCCCACTTCTCGAATTTGAAACTCGTAACCTTCAGATTCAGATCAAAGATGATCTTGGCGTCGAGTCCTATTCACTAGAAATGAATAGCACCCGAGGAGAAATGGTTTTTTTACAACGAACCATTTTGAAACGCTTAATTAGGAATGACTTGGAGAAGGAATTAAACCTTTCCTTTCCCTTTGAACCTGGATTTTTTGGGTTGGAAGACGGGGATAAAGTGTCTTTCACAATTTTGGTTAAGGATCGTTTTCCAAACCGGAAATATACAAGATCAAAGCCCCTGAAACTGGTTATTCTCGGTTCAGAAAAACATGCCCAAAGGATCACTGAAAAAATGGAAGATTTAATGGACCAAGTTGCAGGCATTGCCCGTGACCAGGAAACTTTGCAAAGCGAGACGATGAAACAAGCGAAGGATTTAGAAATATTTAACGACGCAGAATTAAATCCTGAAGAAAGAGAGCACCTTGGTTTTCTTACAGATAAACAACGGCAAATTGGCGATAGACTTTCAACTTTAGCACAAAGAGGTTTAGCCCTTCTTGATAAAGCTTCTTCCAACCCAATTTTTGACGCTTCGAACCTAAAAGACTTTGGGCAGTCTTTTGGAACGATGAAAGAAATTGCTACCGGGCAAATGGAAGAATCAAAAAAAGAAATACAGCTTGCACAGAATTTAAAACGTGAGGCCGCAAACCAGAGTCTTTCTACCGCTTCTCAATTGCAGTTTGATGCATTACAAAGGCTAAAGGCATTACTGGATACATTTTCAGAACAGATGGAAGAACTTGAAGCAAAAACCTTGGCTCAAAGGTTGCGAAATGTCGAGAACACCGAAAGAGAGATTTCTAGGGATCTTACTTCAATTCTTCCCGAAACTTTAGGAAAAACCAGGTCACTTCTCTCGCAGAAATATAACTCCGCGATTCAAACCTTAGAGATCATTCAAGCCGGAGCCCGAACAGAGGCCAAAGAAATCCAGAGTGAAATTAGTCGATATTTTGAAAGAACCGGGGTT
>DEYT01000152.1:0-13202 GCA_002364975.1 Opitutia bacterium UBA3151
CGGGAAGCGACCGTATTCAAAGAGAGATCAAGGGTTCGACCAATTTCATCAAAAGTAAGCTCTCCCCAAATTTTCAGGGTCAGGACCTCTTTTTGCTCGGGAGGAAGTCGGTCCACCGCCGCAAGAATTGCTTTTTGCCGCTCATTTTGCTCGATCGATGACTTAAAGGATTCAAAGAGTGGAAATTCAGCGACTACTTTTTGCTCACGAATCTTTCGGCGGTCTAAACTTCGGGCCCAATCAATCGCCAAGCGACGAACCGCACGGTATACCAAACCAGGTGCAACTTCTCCGGTGTGACCGTAAAGTCGCCAAATCCTTACGAATGCCTCCTGCACGAGGTCTTCTGCATCATGCGGATTTCTTGCCTGCTGACGGGCAAAGAGCAATAGTTTTGCACCGTGCCTGGCAAACCAGGATTTCCATATGGGTTCCGTTTCCATTGTATAAATTATATCATATTAAGCGATTAAAGGACTTCGTTTTGTTTGAACATGATAAAAAAATTTTCTCAACGTACAAATTTTAACCATCTACCATTTATTTTAACCTAATTCAAGAATCAGACAAAATTGGCATCGGTTATGCAATTGATATAAAAAAGGGCAAATAGAAGCCAAAAAAAGGTTTCATTAAATTAATGCGCGACCTGGGCTGGGTCGCGCATTTTTTTGTTTTAAAGTTTGGGAAATTTAAAAAAAAAGCAGCGGTGTTTTCCTTGAATTGAAAGAATTCCTTCTCTACTACTGCTTCCTTCTGGTCCCCGTACCCGAAAATATGAAACTGGAACATGACATTCACCTTGCTTACTGCACCAACGTCCACCGTGGGAATACTTGGGAGGAAACTTTTCGATCCTTGGAAACCGATGTCCTTTCGGTACGCGAACAAGTTTGCCCAGACCAAGCATATGCGATTGGACTTCGTTTGGGTGCGGAAGCGGCGAATAAACTTCGAGAGCCAGAAGAACTCCTTGCTTTTCAAAAATGGTTGGAAGTTAAAAATTGCTATGTCTTTACCATCAACGGATTTCCCTATGGAGAATTCCATGGCACTCGGGTAAAGGAACAAGTCTTCCGCCCGGACTGGACATCCAAAGACCGCCTGGATTATACCATCGTCCTCTTTGAAATCCTTGAACACCTACTGCAACCAGGAGAGGAAGGGAGTGTGAGCACACTACCCGGTTCCTTTAAAGAATTCATTTTCCCCGACTCCATCCCTGAAATTCTCTTTGAAAACCTCGTCGCCTGTTCTCAAAGAATTGAGAGCCTGCAAAAATCAAAACAATTGGATTTACATCTTGGTCTCGAACCCGAACCTCTCGGACTCTTTGAGAACTGCTCGGAGAGCATTGCATTCTTTGATTCTCTTTTGGATCGGTCCCCGGAACCCGATCTTTTATTATCAAACCTTGGGATCAACTACGACTGTTGTCACTTGGCCATCGAAGGGGAAGAAGCCAAAGTAGGGTTGAATGCTTTGGAGGACGCCAGCATCCGACTCAGTAAATTGCATCTAAGCTCTGCACTTTCCACCACCCCCGATCCGGAAAAGCTCAAAACCTTAAAAAGCTTCATAGAGGAAGTCTACCTGCATCAAGTTGTGATCCATCAAAATGGAAAAGTCTTAGAACGCATCAAGGACTTGGACCAAGCTTTGGAAAAAGTAAAAGAGGATGGCTTTAATCAAGGAGATGAGTGGAGAATTCACTTTCATGTTCCCCTGCATGCATCTCCAGGAAATGGATTAGCGGATACAGGGAAACATGTCCTCGACACCTTGGATTGGCTCGCCTCTAAACCTGAAAAGTGTAAACATTTGGAGATGGAAACCTACACTTGGGAAGTATTACCTGATGCTTTACGGGCGGAGAAAGTAGTCGATCAAATAGCCAAAGAATATCAATGGACTTTACAAGCTCTGACCGAGCGGGGCATTCAAAAAGCATCTTCCTCTTGAAAGCTTCTGATTCCATGGGCTTCATACATCATGCCTTAAACCTGGGAAGAGTCTCGAACCTTCCAACAGTCTGGAGTAATTGCCTGGCCGCCTGTGCGATCAACCTCTGTGCCCATGACTGGGTCCGTGCAATTCCGGATTGGAAGGATCTAAACGCACTGGATCCTTTGCCTTTTCTCCCTCTCCTTCTGGGTGCCAGTTTGCTCTACATGGGGGGATGTACCTTAAATGATGCCTTCGATCAAAAATTCGATGCTCAGTACAATCCGGAACGACCGATTCCTTCCGGTGCTATTCCTCCTACCAGAGTCTGGACTCTTGGATCCGCTGAGCTCGGGTTGGGAGTCTGGATGCTGATCGATCTTGCCCAATGTGAACCCCTCTGGATTGTGGCCTTGGTTTTGAGTATTATTTTTTACGATGCTTTGCACAAAAAGTGGTCTGGTGGGGTAATGCTCATGGGGGGATGCCGCTTATTGCTTTGGGCCGGGGCTGCAACCTGTGGCATGAGTGAAACCATCTATCCTCTTACCTGGATCTGGGGGACTACCCTTGCTTTTTATGTAGTTGGCATTAGCCTGTTTGCATGTGGTGAGTCCAAAGCGAAAGAAGAAGCTCCCAAACTTTCGATTGTCTTTCTTTTTGGTCCTGCAATCGTTGCCCTCGCCGCATTAATTCATTGGAATAATTTGGATCCCATCCGGGTCTTTTTGGTAAATCTGGTTGGCTTACTGATCGCGTGGATTGCCTTCAACGCCATCATACAAATGCGGGGAGGAAAAAAGGGGGCGATCGGATTCGGTGTATCCCGTTTGCTTGCAGGGATTTGCGTGATCGATGCCTTAGTGGTTTCTTTCTGTATACCGATGCTCATCGCTCCCCTGCTCTGCCTAAACCCACTTGCCCTTTGGATACAAAAGAGGTTTGCGGCGACTTAAGCTTCGATTATTCTATTTTATTATGCCTTCTACCTACTCCACGATCCGAAAGAACATACGATTAGACTTTTGTCACCGGGTTTACTTTACCAAAGACTCTTTTTCCCATGCTAATGAAACCTTAGCCGGCATCGTACAATCCCATCGCAAGAACCAACTATCTAAAGTGGTCGTTTATTTGGATGAGGGAATTCTGGATGGAAACCCCAACCTACCCGAGAAAATTGAAAGTTATTTCAAGGCTAGGGAAGATTCTTTGCAACTCGTTTGCTCCCCGGTCTTTATTCGTGGTGGTGAGTCCGCCAAGAATGAATGGGAACTGGTCGATAAGATTTGGAATGATCTCAATACCTATGCCCTTTGTCGTCATTCCTATGTCGTGGTAATTGGAGGTGGGGCCGCTTTGGACCTCGTTGGCTTCGCTGCTTCCACCGCTCATCGTGGTGTCCGACTTGTTCGGTTCCCAACAACCACCCTCAGCCAGGGGGATGGAGGGGTTGGTGTGAAAAACGGAATCAACTATTTTGGCAAAAAAAATTGGGTCGGTACCTTTTCCGTTCCGTACGCGGTGATTAATGATTTTCACTTTTTGCGAGGCTTACCTCATGGGCAAAAAAGAGCTGGATTTGTGGAGGCAGTCAAAGTTGCCTTAATCCGGGACCGCTCCTTTTTTGAACAGATCGAAGTGCGGGCAGATGAATTAGCTCAATTTGATGAAGTTGCCATCGAACAGGTTATCCGTAAGAGCGCCGCACTTCATCTGGAACACATCGCGGGTTCAGGTGATCCTTTCGAGGTTGGCTCGGCCCGACCATTGGACTTTGGGCATTGGGTGGCTCATAAAATCGAACAAATATCTGACTTTCGAATTGGACATGGGGATGCTGTAGCTATTGGTTTAGGTGTGGATTTATTATACTCCGCCAAAATTGGGCTGATTAAAAAAGCTTCCGCCGAACGCTGCCTCCGCCTCCTTGAACGCCTTGGTTTTTGCCTGTTCGATCCAATTTTATCTTCTCAAAGCGAACCGGGTTCCCATGTTATTCTGGACGGCTTGGAAGAGTTTAGGGAACACCTTGGGGGTGAGCTCACCATCACCCTTTTACAGGGGATTGGAGAAGGGGTCGAAGTCCATGCCATGGATAAGGAAAAAATCCTTCAATCTGTGGAGGATCTGGAGCTACGACAAGTGGTCCGCCAAGATAAGTAATCGATTATGACGAGTATGGAGGGTGCATCTTCCCGAGTCGCCGTCGTCAATCTCGTCGGGTTATGCCGTCGGCATCTAGGTGACGACATGCCCCGAATCACCGCATTCGCGGAACACCAAAACCAAAAGATATCGAGCATTCGTCCGGTTCTTCCTGCCCTTACCTGTTCCGCTCAAGCCACTTACCTGACCGGAAAACTTCCTTCAGAGCACGGAATTGTCGGAAACGGATGGTATGACCGGGATCTCAATGAACATCATTTCTGGAAACAATCGAATGCCCTGGTCGGGGGAGAAAAAATCTGGGAAAGCGTTCGAAAGCGAAGACCCGAACTCCGTACCGCCAAACTCTTCTGGTGGTACAATATGTATTCCTCCGCGGAGATCTCGATCACACCCCGTCCACTCTATGCATCGGATGGAAACAAAGTCTTTGACATCCACAGCCAGCCAATGGCTTTACGCGATGAGATCAAGAATGATTTGGGCGAATTTCCCTTTCCCTCATTCTGGGGACCGATGGCCGGGATCGCATCTTCTCAATGGATTGCGGATTCCGCACGCTGGGTGGAGGAAAAACATCACCCGGACCTTTCTTTGATTTACCTTCCTCATTTGGATTATGATTTGCAACGCTTCGGCCCAGAGGATGCAAGAAGTAAGCAAGCCCTGCGGGAGATCGATCAGGTTGCGGGTGAATTGATCGAATACTTGGAACAACGGGGAATTACCCCTCTTGTTCTATCTGAATACGGAATTTCCAAAGTGGACAAGGCAATCTTTCCCAACCGCGAATTCCGCCATCAAGGATGGTTGTCCATAAAGCAGGAATTCGGAGGGGAAACCTTGGATTGTGGAGGGTCCCGGGCCTTTGCTTTGACCGACCATCAAATGGCGCACATCTATCTGAATCAAAAGGACGGGGAGCATCGACTAAAAGTAAGGTCTTGTCTCGAAGCCATGGACGGGGTGGCCCGGGTTCTGGAGGCGGAAGAGTTGGAAAGAGCGGGATTGCAACATCCAAGATCGGGAGATCTTGTCGCACTTGCAGAGGAAAATGCTTGGTTTGCCTACTACCATTGGGAGGAGGACGAAAAGGCGCCTGAATTTGCCCGCTGTATTGATATCCACCGAAAATATGGGTACGACCCAGCGGAATTATTTCTTGATCCTGATCTCAACTTACCCAAGCTTCGAGTTCTTCAGAAACTACTTGCTAAGAAAATGGGCTTTCGTACCCGCATGGATCTGATTCCACTGGATGCAGGCTTGGTGCATGGAAGCCACGGGGTGATCCCAGAAAATTCTTTGGATTGGCCGGTTATACTAGCACCGGATGGCATGGCGGGAGAAGAAATCGAGGCGGTTGATATTTTTGAAGTCATTCAAAAAAGCTTGGCAAACTCGTAAATTGTAACAGATTTTTTCGGAAATTTGTTTCATTATTCTTGCTTTGAATCCAAAGGTGGATTCTCAATGTTAGGAGCGTTTGGCTCGATGCCCAGCTGCTGTCCACTAAACCAAAAAAAATCTTCTTTGAAATGTCCTCTCAAAATATCAACCAAGACGATGAAAGCCTAGCCCAAGAATTGGTTTCATCCTACGAAACGATCAAGTCACAAGTTCAGCGTGTGATCGTGGGACAGGATGAGGTTTTGGAGCAACTAATCATTGCCATGCTGGCCAAAGGGCATTGCCTCCTAGAAGGAGTTCCCGGACTGGCCAAGACCCTGATGATTCGTTCCTTATCCCAGGCAATTGACCTCCGTTTTCGCAGGATTCAATTCACCCCCGATTTGATGCCTGCGGACATCACCGGAACCGATATCATCCAGGAAGACAAGGCCACCGGAAGTCGGGAGTTGGTCTTTGAAAAAGGGCCTATTTTCAGTCAGATTATTTTAGCAGATGAAATCAATCGTACCCCTCCCAAGACCCAAGCTGCCCTCTTGGAGGCAATGCAGGAGCATTCCGTAACCATTGGAGGAACTACTTACAACTTGGACGAGCCCTTTTTCGTACTAGCCACCCAAAACCCGATCGAACAGGAAGGCACCTACCCTTTACCCGAAGCCCAACGAGACCGTTTTCTTTTTCAAGTGATTGTGGAGTATCCTACCCGGGAGGAAGAAAGGCAAATCATCGAGCAAACTACTTCCACTTTCGAATCCAAGCTGGAGCCGGTAATTGATGGAGCCACCCTGAAAAAATGTCAGGCAACCGTCCGGAAAGTGCCGGTGCCCGATCATGTATACGATTATGTACTTGATTTGGTCCGTATGGCCCGGCCCAAGGAAGCGGGTGCTGAGGGTTGGGTCAAGGATCTGATCGACTGGGGCCCGGGCCCCAGGGCTTGCCAACAACTAATTTTGGGTTCCAAAGTCCGAGCTTTGTTGAAAGGTCGTTTTGCAGCAAAGGTCGAAGATATAAAAGCCTTGGCTCATCCGGTTTTACGACACCGGATTGTTCCGACCTTCAATGCGGAAGCCGAGGGTATTACCGTAGAATCGATTATCGATCGGTGCTTGGAAGGGGTGCCCGAAAAAAAAGAAGCGATCCTTTAGAAGCCTGCTACCTTTTACAGGATGGCTAACCCCAACGACTTTCTTGATCCGAAGGATATATCTCGACTAGCGAACCATCAGGTATTGGCTAGGCGGGTGGTGGAAGGTTTTTGCTCAGGCCTGCACCGCTCTCCCCACAAGGGGTTTAGCATCGAATTTAAACAGCATCGGGCTTATACCCGGGGCGATGAAATCCGCAGGCTTGATTGGAAAGTATTTGCGAAAAGTGACCGCTTTTACATTCGGGAATATGAAGAGGAAACCAACCTGCGATGTCACTTGCTTTTGGATTCCAGCGGATCAATGGGATATGGTGAAGACCAGGAAGAGAGCCCTAGCAAATTAGCTTATGGATCTAGGCTAGCAGCTTGCTTCGCTTACCTCGCACTCCGGCAAACAGACAGCGTGGGGTTGACTACCTTCGATGCTAAGATTCGATCCATGGTTCCACCCCGTGGTGGTGCCTCTCATAATCGGCAAATTATTGACCTACTCGCTAAAAGCAAAGCTGGAGAGGACACCGATCTCGGTGGCGTTTTTCATGAGATCGCACCCCAGTTAAAAAAACGAGGACTGGTGATCATTATTTCGGATTGTTTTGGGGATATTCCATCGATTTTAAAAGGCCTGGCTCACTTTAATCACGCCAAACATGATGTGGTAATCTTTCAAATTTGGCACCGTGATGAACTGGATTTTCCATTTCGTTCATGGACCCGGTTTGATTGCCTTGAACAGGAGGGCATGAAACACACCGTTGACCCGATGCACCTCAAGGAAGCCTACCTGGAGAATCTCAAAGAATACCGGGAGTCGTTGGTCCAGGGGTGCCACAAGCATCGGGTACAACTTTTTTCCATGACAACCGACCAGCCTTATGCCGAAGGCTTGGCTTCCTTCCTCTCCGCACGGGCCAAGGTGGGTATGCCCGTTCACCTGTGAGCTTTTTAAATGGAATTTTAATTCTGGGAGCCTTTACGGCGGTGGTTCCCCTTGCCATACACCTATTCAACCGGAGCCGTTTTAAAATCGTCAAATGGGGAGCTACTCACTTACTGGAATCAGTGCTCCACAAAAACCGTAAGCAAATTCAGTTGGAGCAATGGATCATTCTTTTGATTCGCTGTGCCATACCGGTGATTCTGGCCCTTACCCTTGCCCGGATGGTTGTAATGAATTGGAATTCATTTCTTTTTTTCCTCCTTCTTCCCCTCGCCGCCCTCCTCTTCCTGATCCTGATTGCATTCAGCCGTACCACCGGTTGGCTCTGGGGATTACTCAGCCTTGCCTGCCTGCTTGCCACCCTCTTGGGAGCCTTTGGGTTTGTTCCCGATTGGGGCTTGGAAAAAAAACTTTCCGCCCCTTCCGGAGAAGTTCCAGCCAGTACCGTTATCCTCCTAGATGATAGCCAGTCGATGAATACCGCCAATGGCTTTTCCAAAGCACAATCCTTTATCTCTGGATTTTTGCAAAACATGAACCCACAATCGGAGACCGCGGTTATTCAATTAGGCGGTGAACCTGCCCTTGTTTTCGACAAGCCAACATCGGACCCCGGAGCCCTTGGACTGAGGGTAGATGGTCTATTTGCCCAAGGGGATCAAATCTCTCTCCTCTCTGGTCTCGATCAAGCCCTCTCCATCGTTTCCAATGGTAAGAACTTAAAGCGTGAAATCATCCTGCTGTCTGACTTTCGAACCCCCGATTGGGAAGAGTGGAAAAATGCCACTGGGGATGCCTTTCGGGAGAGGCTAAACTCCACTCCAAACCCTCCCGAATTAACTTGGGTTGACTTTGGTAACTCGGCCAAAAAAAACCTATCCGTTGAGAAAATTGTTTTGTCTGCCAAAACCGTTGGCATCGGCCATCCACTTCGGATCCGGGCGACTTTGAGAAACTTCAGCGATGAATCTTTTGAAGGGAATCTACTGGTTCGCTTGTTAGGGGATCAAAACGAATCGGCTCTTGATGAAGCCATGGTCTCCGTTGGGCCACAAGCATCGACTCAAGTTTCTTTTACGCATCGTTTTAATGAAGCGGGCCCGAAGGTGCTCCACATTGAACTATCCGAACCGGATGATTTACCTCAAGACAACCGAAGAAGCGTAGCGGTTGGAGTCATTGAGCAAATTGGCGTACTCCTAGTCGATGGAGATCCCTCGAAGGAATGGTTACGAGGAGAAACCGACTTTATCAAATTAGCCCTCACTCCTTTTCAAGAAAATACCACGGCAAAAAATAGGAAACCCAGAACAGGACTGGAGATGAAAGATCTGATTAAGGCAAGTACGATTCCAACAGATCAATTCAAAAATATGGACCCAACCGTGGGTACAAGTCTTATCGTATTGGCGAACCTGGAAAGTCTGGATGGATCAATGATGCAGGAACTTCCCTTATTTGTAGAAAATGGTGGGGGGGTCTTAATTTGCGCGGGTAATCGAATGAATCTATCTTGGTACAACCAGCATTGGGGCTTGGAAGGCTCCAACTTTCTCCCCTTGCCCATCACCGGAAGCAAAGGAAACCCACAGAATGAATTTGAGTTCTCCAAGATCGCTAACGCTTATTTCGAACACCCCGCCCTTTCCTTATTCAATGACCCACGAAATGGGAGCTTATCAGAAGCGAGGATTAAAAAATGGATCCAGCTCGATGAATCCAGAGCCCGTAATGATCCCAGGGTGACGGTGGTGGCAAGGCTGGAAAACGGGGATCCCTTGTTGGTGGAAAAGAAATGGGGCAAAGGTGTGGTGATGTTTTTGACAACCAGTATTGATACTGACTGGAATAATCTTCCAGCCCGCCCGAGCTACCTCCCTTTTGTGCAGCAAATTTCCACCTATCTTTCAGAAAAGGTACTGCCTCCCAAAACGGTGTCCGCAGGATTTCCACTAACTTATTACCTTCCGGATGGAAAGGCCGAGACAAAATACCAAATCATCATTCCCAACGGTTCGAAGAGAAAACTTATTCCGCACAAAAGAAAGGATAATTATGTGCTGGAATTTACCGAGACCCGACTACCTGGAACTTATTATTTATCGGAAGAAAACCAAGTAATCTCAAAGTTTGTGGTTCTAGCCTCTAGGGCGGAATCCAACTTGAATAAAGTGGAAAAGGAGCAAATTATGGAAGCTTCTGCAGGGATCTCTGAAAAACTCACCCTCATTGATGGCCGGGATGGAAAAGCTTGGAATGCCTATCAAGCCATAGACCAGCACCGTAAATTTGGTCGTGAAACTTGGAAAATTCTTCTCGCCGTGGTTCTTGGATTAATCGTTATGGAAATGGTATTACTACGAAGATTTGGGAGGATGGTACGATGATCTCCGAGTTCGACAGCCTCCGTCTTCTCTGGTTGGGTGATTGGTCCTTGGGCAAAGCTCTCGGCTTAAGTCTCCTGCTCGTCCTGATCATTACCATATTATATCGATCGGAAATCCGTAAGGGTACCACTGGATCCTTAAAGTGGATGCTTCCCACCCTACGGTGCCTGGCTGTGCTTGTACTATCCTTAATTTTAGCCGGCCCGGTATTACGACTGCAAAAAGAAGAAGGAAATCGAGGAAGAATCACCGTATTCCTTGATTCCTCGGAGAGCATGAATTTAAAGGATAATTCTTTCTCTCCCGGACGAAAAATTCTCCTAGCCAAAGAACATGGTTTTCTGCCCGAGGAATCCAAACTGGTTGATCTCCGTCTTCATCACGCGAGTAGAGCAATGGAAAAGGTTGCCATTCTAATTCGAGAAAGTAAATCCTCTGCTTCGGCTACTAAGAATTTGCAGGATGTAAGCTCCATCCTAGACACAACCCTGAAGAACTTGAAGGGAATGGAATCAAAAGTTGTAGCCCGCAACAAGGAAAAGCATTTGCTTGAGGAGCTATGGTTCAATTTAGACGGAGAAGAGCTGGAAATTTTATTTCAGAATGATCGCTATAAAAATGGAAAGCCTGATCAAACCAACTACCTTTCTAAAGCGGAAAGCCGTCGAAATATCGGAGACCGCTTTGGGCGAAAGATCCGGGCCTTCCTCCAGCCCCCTCTGGATGGAGAATATAAATTCTGGATCTTTTCGGACGACTGCTCTCTTCTTCGAATTGCCCAGCCTGGAAAATCAAATTTTCGAAATATCCTAGAGAGTAAATCCTACACCCCCTATGCCTGGTCTGAAAACTTACGGAGCGAATCTATTTTCTTAAAAGCCGGGGAATCCTACCCGATTGAAATGATTCACAAGGAAGGTGCGGGGGATGATTTTTGCTCCTTCGGCTGGACTCTGCCAAATGGAAAACAAGAAAGACCGATTCCCGGAAAAAGGTTTTCCGCCCCTATATCCGAAAAGGACGCCCTCCAAAACTTATCTCTGCCAGAGAGAATTCAGAAAACGATCCGAGCTCCCCTTGATCAAGCCACGAATTCTGACACCCTTAATTTCGAACTTCTTACCCGTGAAGCTTTCGAGGTTTCCGCTCTGCTGGAGCAGAATTTTGATCGCTATGCCGATTCCTTACTCGATCAAAATATCATTCCTTTGAACGAAGCGATTGCAAATTTTGAAGCTTTTTCCCGTATGGATCGGGCCACTCGATTATTGCAGCATCCAACCCATGGATTTCTGGAAGAGTTCAAGGATACTCACATTCTGGAAATTCGAAACCTTTCCCAAAATGCAAGTAAAGTGATTTGGGATAACCAAGCCGACACCTCAAAATTTAACCCTATAATTAACCCCACTTCTCCCTTTACTGATTTATCCAAAGGTATCCTTGAAACCTTAAAGGTGGAAAACTCCGAGGAGAATGTCGGCTCCCTTGAAAAGATTCGTTCCGCTGCGGTCTTGATTACGGATGGCGGCCATAATCAAGAAGGTTCTCCCTTGCAAACCGCCAAGCTTTTATCCGCGAGAAACTTGCCGGTCTTCACGGTTGGTTTGGGCAGTGATCAACGCCCGCTGGATTTTGCCATTCTTCGCACCTCGACTCCCGATTCCGTATATCAAAAGGACAGAATTCGGGGCGTTCTTTCCTACAAAGATCATTTGATCCCGGGCACTCCATATTCTATTTCCATTGAAGATGAACATGGAACCAGAGTTTGGAACCAGTCTTTTGTGGGAATGGAAAAGGGACAGGGACAATTTTCCTTTGACTTTGCAGCCGAGAAAATCGTGGAGAGAGAGCTGCAAGGAATTCCGGAATCGGAAAAAGAAGCATTACGCACCATTCCCTTAAACTTCAAAGTTTTGGTTGATCCCATTGAGGGGGAAGCAGAAACGGCAAACAACCACTGGAGCTTTTCCATTGATGCCAACATGCGCAAAAATCAACTCTTGATCTTAGACAGTCGGCCCCGCTGGGAAACCCGATATCTGAATAATCTTTTCGAGCGGGATGACCGATGGGAAGTTTCCTGTGTTTGGGGTGAGCCCAGGGACACCCAAAAGAGATTATCCCGGGGAGACGAAAAAAATCTATTTCCCAAGAAAAAAGAAGATCTACTCAAATTTGATCTAATTCTTTTTGGTGAAATTGATGAAGATGAATTCACTCTTACCGAACAAAGTTGGATCTTTGATTTCGTAACTCAAAGAGGGGGAGGTATTTTGTTCCTCGATGGCCCCAGGCAAAAGCTTCGCCTATATAACAATCCAAATTCTCAACCAATTTCCCCCCTTCTTCCGGTTGCATGGAACCAGAAAGGTCCGGTCCGGTTAAGTCCCACTTCCTTTCACCGCCCGGAAGAATCCAACCGTATTTCTGCTCTCACCCTAGACCCGATTAAGGAAAGAAACGAGGCAGTATGGAAACATCTTCCAGTTCCAGCCTGGACTGCACCGGTCCAAGCTCTACCCGGAGCCGAAGTATTTCTCGAAGTTTCCGTTGAAAACGGGAAAGAGAATCAATCCGAAGAGGTTCGAGTTCCGGTGATTGTGGGGAAAAAAGTAGGGGCTGGAAAATCGTTTTATCTGGGATTTGATGAATCATGGAGATGGCGGTACGAAGTCGCGGACTTATACCACCAAAGATTCTGGAATCAATTGAGTTCCTGGGTAATGGAAAAGCCTTTCGCTCTCAATCATGAAGGGTTTTTTGTCGATGCCGGGGGTGGCTTTCATGCGGCTAATAAAGCGATCCCAATCCGGGTCCGACTCCGTGACAAGAATGGAAAGATTCCCAAACCGCCCTACCCTGAGGTCGATGCCTTAGTCTGGAATAAAGAAGAAGTGGTTGCTACAATTCCTCTCCAGGGTCAGGAATCTACCAACGGACTATTTTCGGGACAGGTGTATGGATTAGAGGCTGGATCCTATGATCTCTCGATCCGTGCTCCCGCCCTAATCGATGAGATGGAATTTTCCGAAAAACGTCTGCCCTTCAAAATCAAAGATGCACCCAATCAGGAAAAAAGTTTTCTGACTTGTGACGAAGACCTGCTGGTTGAAATCGCAGATGCTTCCGGGGGTGGTTTCTTCCGAGAAGAAAATTTTCATGAATTGAAAGAAGTTCTCCGTCCGATTAGCTC
>DEYT01000152.1:13577-31078 GCA_002364975.1 Opitutia bacterium UBA3151
GTGGTATTTCTACTTGGTCTTGAAATGTTACTCCGTAAAAGGGCAGGCATGTTATAATCTCTCACCTAAACACCTAAATGAATCAAAAGTTAGACCCTGTCATTTCCCGCAAGCTTGATGATTTTCGTATTCGCAGACGAAATTTGATCCTGCTTAGAGGCTTGTGCACTGCAATTCTCTGCTTCTTTAGTGCCTTTGTGCTCATCGCTCTGATTGATTACCTTTCCGAAGCCCGGATGGGGAATGACTTAAGGCAGGTACTTTCGATTGCTGGATATGCATTTGTTTTTCTCATGGTTTGGAAAAGCTCTATCCATCCTCTATTGCAATTAACAAGCACAAAAAAACTGGCCCGCATCCTCGAGCAGTCTTCACCCGATTTACAAGAGGATTTACTCTCAGCCGTGGAATTGGGGATAGCAGATCCGTCCAAGGCAGATTCGACAATCTTTCGCCAGCTTGTACAGCAACAAGCCTCGACCAAAGCCAGTAAGATCGATATTAAAAGTATTCTTCCGCTGGGTAGGCTCAAAAATTGGTTACTTGCTTCCGCTGGTTTGGTAGTCCTCACCTTGGGCCTTTTTCAAATTCCTGAATTTGGAAGTGATTTAAAATTGCTGATGCAAAGGGCAATGATGCCCGGCACGAACCTTCCACCTGTCACTGGTTTTGAAGTTCGGATTTTGGCACCTGATGAGAATGTTACCCGCACTCCCAGTAATGAACCTCTACGTTTTGTTGCCTTGATAAAACCCAAATATGAAGGGCTCAGGTTCGAGGAGATTAGTCTGGAAACGAAAAGCCTCGAGAAAAAGGAAGCGGTTCCTTTATCCAAGCGAGAACGAGGGAAATTTTTTGTAGATTACAATGTGGGAAAACAAAAGTTTGAATATCGTGTCCTGATTGATCAGGCTCCTCAAACCGAATGGCGTACCATGGAAGTTGGCACCCGACCTTTCGTCTCAAAATATTCTAAAAAGTTTGCATTCCCGAAATATTCTGAGCTCAAACCGGTGGAGATAGAGGAGAGTCACGGAGATCTTGAAGCCTGGGAAGGAACTGAAGTTGAGCTATCGATGAAACTCAGCCAGGAAGTGAAATCTGGAGACTTAGCAATCGAATGGACTGGGAAAAACGAGGAACTTAGGCATCTCATTCCCGAACAGGAAAAAAATCTTCTGCAAACTAAAATCCAATTGATTGATCCGGGTATTTACCGAGTTAAAAACCTGATCGATCTCGGGCTTGGATGGAAAAGTCGACCCACTTCATATTTTGAAATTTCGGTCCAACCCGATCTAGCACCCTCGGTCCAATGGATTGAACCGGTGAATAACACCCTACTGGTTGCACCCAATGATCTCTTGAGCTTTTCAGCTTTAGCAAAAGATGACCTTGGTCTCGCCCGGGTTGAGTATATGCTCAAGAAAAATCAGGGTGCCTGGAAATCCTTTCCCATCCCCAAGTTCGTGGATCCAAGAAGGCAACAAAAGGTGGCTCTTTCCTTTCAATTCGATCTCTTGGGCCACAAGTTGAAGCCCGGAACGCAAGCACTTTTAAAGTTAAGGGCTCAAGACTTGAAAGGAACGAGTGCGGAAACGGAAATAATTCAATTATCGATCGTATCCCGAGATTTCGACCTAAGTAGTATCAAACTGCTTGAAGCGAAGGCGGAAATGATTGCCAAGCTTGATACGCTTTACGATCAATGCTCTCAGTCTCAAAAACTCATTCAGGAAACCCAACGAGATTTGCAGCAACAAAAAGTTTCAAAAAATACCTGGCTGGAAAAAATAAGCCAAGTGGAGGCAGGATTTCTTTCGGTTGCCGATCTTGCTTACCATGGTTCGTTGCAAACGCTCCTGAAAATGCCCAGAGGGGCAGACTCTCATGAGGTTTCGATTTATGCTCAGGCAAAAGGGCACATCTTTACAAGTTTGGCAACCCATTGGAAAAACTCGGTAGATCAAATCGAGATGGAGTCGGATCCAAACCGGATTCGATCCAGTAGTCACGAATTTTCGAAAATAACAAGCAAGCGAAAGAGAATTTCGGGAAACCTAAAAAATATTGGTCAGGATATTCTGAATCAACACGCAGAAATGGTGGCGGTTTCCTACCTGCATTCCTTGCATCAAAGACAGCAGGAATTGCTGGAAGATTATCGAAACAAGAAGGCAATACCCTTTCTTACCAGACGGCAGGAAGTTGCCCTGAACCAATGGGAACCGATTGCTCAAACCCTTTCCTATTCCAAAGATTGGGACCGTTCCTCCTCGATCAAGAGATCTAATTCCGAACAAGTAAAACTGCTTGAGTCCCTGGGCAATGGAATTGAGAACGGGAAAGAGCTCGAAAAACAAATCGAAGCCTGGCAGAAAAATATTCATAGTATCTTGCAAGAAGCACAGCGAAAACTTGCTTCCAAGACCAAAGAATCATTCAGAAAGAAACCGGAAGAACTCTTCTGGAACCTTGAACCCCATTATACCTACTGGGATGACCTCAAAAGGAAATGGGATCGGTTGGTTCGAGCAAGGCCTGCAGATTCTTCCTTTCTGCCACATGAAGTTCTCTCGGCAATGAGTACGATAACCGGTGAAACCATGATGCGGGCTGAAGTTGAACAGGCTAGAAAAGATCAAAACTCATTATTCGTCAAAGATGCAGGTCAAACCGGAAGAGCATTGATCCAACTGCAACAGGAAGTTCGGGCAGCCCGCCCCGGTGCTCGAGAAGACTTATCCACCTTATCCGAAAAGTCTGAGAAACTCGGTAAGGCTTTCCATTTGCTTACGCTCCAACATCATTTAATTGGATCAGCCAACCAAGTACTCTTCTTCATCAGGCAAGAAAGTACCGATTCAAGTCGATGGAATGGGCCTGAATCCTCTCGGCAATGGGGGCGAAGCGAAGCGATCTGGAAACCAGCTCTGGATATAATGAACCGATTAAGAGTTTCCAAGGATGCGATCGATCGGATGCGGAAATTGCCCAACCAATCCAATCGAAAGATCTTAATTCAGGAAATGCAAGCGCGGGTAAAGTCCTCAAACCACCAGTCAAAATCGATGATCGTACCCGCAGGAAAAGTCTTCGAAGAGCTCCAAGAAATCATCCGGTTAATCAAACAAGAGGTGATCGAGGCAAGGTCCTTTGTTAATCAATCAGCCCCGACCCTTTCGGAACTCGCGAGAGAAATAGCCAAGGAGACTCAGGCGCAAAAAAAGAAATTGGAAGAACTCACGGAAGACGAAGAATTGGACCTCACCGAAAAAAGAGCGGATCTTGTTTCACTCAATGAACTGCAAGAAGAGATTGGAGATTCAATTGAAAATTTTGCCCAAGCCCTTAGACAAGAGGCCAATATTCAAAATTTATTAGACCAGGAAGGCAGAGAACTAGCGAGAGACTCGGATGCGGCCGCTGCATTAGTAGAGGAAAGAGAGCGAGCAGTGGAAGAAAATCTTGAGCAAGGCACTCAGGCCCAAAACGCGGAGGAATTAAGGATTTCAGGAGAAAAAACTATCGATGAGCAAGCGAAACAAATCCAAGAATTGAATTTGATCGCGGAGCACTTCGAGAATTTAGAGGATCCCAATGCCTTGGCCAACTCCAGGCCAGAACTAAGACAGTTGGAAGATACGCTTGAAGTCGGAAACGAAATCGAGGAGCAGTATGAACAAGCCGAACGACTCGCGGACCTAGCTCAACTTGCACCCGACAAATTACTTGAAGCCTTAGAAGAAGAACTTGAACAAAATGAACCGATGAAGCGGGAACTTTCTGACCTAGCCCAGGATACGGTTGAACAAGCGAAAGAACAGCTCGAGGAAACCTTGGCCCAAGAGAAAGAATTTAGCAAAAAAATGGAGGACCTGGATCAATCCATTGGTAAAGAAAAGAAAGATCTCGCTGAGCAACTTACCGAGCTCGCAAAGAAGTCCGGTGCACTAGCGAAGGAAAAGATTGATCCAGTTTATGATCAAGCAAATCAGGCCAAGGCCGAGACCTCCGCACAAAAAGTCAAAGAGTCCGGGGATCAACTTGAAGAGTTTGCCCAAAAGATGGAAGAGATAAGCAAAGAACAAGCAACTACCCAGGAATTGAAAGATGCTGCTCTCGAACTTGCTGAGTCCCTTCAGCGGGCAAAGAATGATTTGGATGCGGTCGCTTCAGAGCTTGATACCCAGTCTGGGCTTACCCCTGAATCTGCTCAAGAGATAGCGGATCAAACCGAGGATCTTGCCAAGAAAAGACAACAGGAAGCGGAAAGCTTACAAGAGCAAGCAAGGGAAAAAGAACAACTCGCACAAGAAGCTCAGCAAGAATCTTTAGCTCGACAAATCGAGTCAGAAAAAGCGAAGGAAAAAGCGTCCGATGCCAAGAAGGCCCTTGAGCGAGCCCAAGATATGGTCAACCAAAGCCCCGAGGATCCAACTCTTCAAGAAAATTTGAAAGGGGCCGAGAATGATTTTGCTGAACAAATCGAAGCATTTAGGGAAAAGGAAAAAGAAACCGAAATAGCTAAACAAGAAGTCGAAGAATTCAAAGCATCCGCGGAGCAGGTTAAAACAGAAATAGAAAACGCCAAGGAGGTTGCAGATGCATCGAATCAAAAGGCGGAGGAGGCACAAAAGATAGCGGATGCCCTCGTGAATCCCGAGCAACAAGAAGCGATTGCAGAAGCTTCTGAAAGAGGGATGAAACTTGCTCAGGAAGCCGCGAAGGAAGCACAGGAACTTCAAGAGCAGGCTGCGGAACTTGCCGATGCCCTAAACCAATTAACGGATGAAGCCAAAGGAAACCCTGAACTACTGACTCAAGCGGAAGAGGCTCAAAATCAACTTGGTGAAGACACTTTTGAAACTTCTCAAGATTTGGCCCGGGCGGCCAGGCATGAACAAAGGCTGGAAAATCAAATGGCTGGTCAATCGCTTGAGGAATTGGCCGAGGCGACCAATAGCACTGCCCTCGATCAAATCCCGGAAACCGAACAAGCTCTGCAAAACCAGGCCTTAGCCAACCAGCTTGAAGAACTTTCGGAAACGGCTAAAGAATTATCCACCGATTTGAGCAATCAAGAGACGAGTGGAGACGAGCAGGTTGCGGCAGAACTTTCAGCCGAAGCGAAATTGACGGAGAAGTTACTCCAGGAAAACCCAACTTTTGAAGAACTTCAAAACCAAGCGGAATCCTTCAGTGAACAAGCAAATTCAGCTGAAACTGAGTTGCAGGAAATCGCCAATGATCTTTCTGCCCAAGTCAAGGAAGCTCAAAGCTTAGCCAATGCTTCCATGGAATCAGCCCAAAATGAGAACACTGAAATGAAAGCTGCGATGGAACAGGCCCGGCAGGATGCGGAGTTGGTAAAAAACTTGGAGACCAGTGAGTCCAGTGGATCCGAAATCAAGAAAGCTAAGGAAAAAGCCGAGCAATCCAAAGAAGATGCGAAACAAGCGGAACAACGATTTTCCATGGCTCAAAAACAAGCGGATATCGGGCAGGACAAGGCAGAACAGGCAACGAAGCAAGCCAAGCAAGCTAAGCAACAAGCCTCTAGTGCTTCAGATTTGGCAGCTGAAGCTCAAGATTTACTCGATCAATTTCCGAAATCTTCTGCCTTTTCCAGACTGGAAATGGCTGAGCTTCCCACTGCGGGAATGGCTTTAAATGAAGTCGGGCAAGCACTGGAAAAACAACTCGATGCCCTTGAAAATTTACCCTCCGGAGAAAGCACGACCCCAAGCAAATCCATGGAGAACCGGGGAGCCAACCAAGAGGACAGTAAAACCGATCCATTCGAAAATAGTTCCCCCTTCTCAGATCCCGAAGTCAGCGAAGTGCTTGCCCAAACCTTGGACGCTTTAGATCAAGCCATATTTGGTGCGGAGAATCCATTCTCAGAAAACGCACCTCATCCAAGCCTGGAAACTACAGAAAGCTCAGGTTCATCCGGCCAAGAAATTGCGGATCAAAGACCACCACCTAACTCGAAAATCTCAAAGGAAGCTTTTGATAAGCAAAAGCAAGGAGGCTCAAATACCGGAGGTAATGGTTTTTATAGTTCATACTCCAATCCTCCAACTATGGAACAGGCTTTGCAAGCCCTACGAATGGCAACGGAATCCCATGCACAATCCATGTCCCAAAAGCGCTCCCAGATTCTGAGGGTGAAAGAGGGAAATCAATTCACTTCTGCCGAGGGTGAATATAATGTAGAAGCGGATCAGGAGGTCGAAGTAATTCCGATTCTGGAGAAGGAGGTCGAAGTCGAGGATTGGGGAAAATTGCCTCCCAAGCTTGCCAAAGACCTGATGGAAGCAAAAAGAGAAAGGGTATCCGAAAACTATCGAAATCAAGTACAAGCCTACTTCGAGGCAATGTCATCCAAGGCGAGGACTAAGAAGTGATGAAATTAGTAGTATCTTCCTTGGTTTCCAATTCTGTGAAAATTTTTCTTCCTTTTTCCCTTTTGTGCTCACATTTTTTTGCCTGGGCTCAAACGGATTTAAAAGAATCCAACAGTAGGCTTGAAACATCGGACTGGAAAAACCCATTTAAACCCGATCAAGTAGATCAAGCGATTGAATCTGGTATCCAATATATTTTGAAGCAACAAAAAGATAATGGTTCCATCTTTGACAAAAATCACCCCACCGCAATAACCGCACTTTCCATCATGTCTCTCGCTGCGGTCGGTCACCTGCCAATTCATCCGAATGAAAATGGGAAGGCAATGGCTCGTGCCTTGAATTATTTACTCCATGACAAAAATCAGGATGAAATTGGTTATTTTGGTAAAAACGGAGCAAGAATGTACGGACATGGGATCATTACCCTGACCCTGACCGAAATGTTGGGAATGGGAATGGATGACCAAGTGGATCAAGTCATCCGAGAAAAATGCCAGTTGGCGATTAATCTAATCCTTCGTTCTCAAAAGGTGAATAAGAATAAAGCACAACAGGGTGGATGGCGCTATACCCCAGATGCCAGAGACTCGGATCTATCCGTTACCATTTGGCAACTAATGGCTTTACGATCCGCAAAAAATGCGGGACTGCAGGTTCCGAGCAGTGCGATTTCGGATGCGGTTGGATATTTAAAAAGGTCTTATAAATCCAAGCTGGATGGACAAGGCAATCCAATGGATAAAGTGTCAGGGTTTGCCTATCAACCTGGTGGACATCCGGAATACACTACCACCGCCGCCGGTCTGCTTGCAATGCAAGTATGCGGGGAATACGAATCCCCTTTTGTTCTCGGAGGTGCTGACTGGTTGCTTAAACATAAGCCCCAAGCAAATCGAAAATATTTCTTTTATGGCACCTACTATTTCGCCCAAGCAATGTACCAAAGAGGAAATGAACACGCTAAAATGGGTCGAAAATGGGTCGAGGAAATTCTTTTGCCGATGCAAAAAGAAAGTGGTTCCTGGCAAGGTGGTAATGCGGAGTCCGGACATGGCGAGGTCTACGCGACCTCGATGGCCTTACTCGCACTCGCAGTGAAGTATCACTATTTACCAATCTACCAGCGTTAAAAGTATCGCCGTGGCCTAAGGCGGGCTTGCTTTTGCCAACATTTCAGCCAGTAAACCATTCCAGCCAATGGCTTTTAATTTCGATCTCATTTTGCGAAAACCCATTCCATAAATTGGATTTTCACTTTGAATCATATTCTCCCGGAGGATGCTTGCTATCTTGGTCTTGTCTTGGGCTAGGCAAATTTCGGAAACCAAATTGCAAAAGCCTTCGATCTCCAAGGGAGTGCTTTCGATAAAGCGTTCATTGAGCCAAACATGGGCATACTCATGGGCAAGAACCGAAATGCATTCAACATAGGGCAAGCCGTAAAGGAGGTAAATCCGATGTTCGAAATCAGTATTTGTAAAGTTCGAACCTCGGGTAATTTTATATTTGGTTAAGGTCAGCCCCCTCAGTTTTCCTCCCGCTTTGATTCGTAAAGCTTCCCGGTCCAAGAAAGCACGATCCACCAATTCAATTCGAATTAAATCAGCGGATATTTCCATCCCAACACCTCGCAAGGTTGGCAAAACTCTTTCCCTAACTTGGTATAATTTTTGACGATCAAAAATACCATCGTTGAAACAAATTTTGCAACTCATCCGCCCATCCGGAAAAAATTGTTTGGATTCCGCATCTTCTCTTCGAAAAAACCGGTTGCAAGTATCGCAAGTTGAAACCCTACCAAGGTGATCCAAATGTACCAGGCCACCCCAAAGATCTTTTGCTAACCCATCCCCTCCCTCGAAAGTCTTTCGGGAAACAAGGCATCGAAAGCATTGCTTATGGTATTTTAAGCCATCGGCTTCACGAAAGCCTTCTGTAATTTTTCCCGCACAGGATGCACATCGCTTTTCCGAAGACCATTTTTGTAAATATAATTGGTCTGACTTTTGAAAACGAGAGATTAAAAAATGATAATCCCTTCCGTTGATTCGGAGTCCGACTCTTTCCCCTTTTACTTCAAAAACGGTGCCTTCAATTTCGGTACCGTTTACACTTTTCCAAATTCTGGCATTTCCAGAAATTGGTAGGATAAGAATAAGCAAAAAGGCTTGCCACCTCCGATCAAACCCCTTTCTCAGGCCTGAAGAATACCTTCCCAAAACTGAACCCTTGATGCGATTTGTTCAGGACCTGGCATACCTGGTTTTTCCCGCTTTGCAAAAGCACGGTCCAAATCGAAAACCTCCCGCCAGTCGCCTTTCAGATCTGGACACACTGCAAGAACTTCAACATCTGCCAACTCAAGTATGGAAAGCTTTTTCTCTTCACTAAGAGTAACCAGAGCTCCGACAACATGATGGGCTTTGCGAAATGGGATCCCCAGCTCGACTAAATAATCAGCAAGATCCGTTGCCAGAAGCAAAGGATCCGATGCTGCATGCCGACAGCGTTCTTCATTAAAATGAGCAGTAGACAAGCACCCAGCAGCAACGGCTAAACTCTGGCTAAGTTGATCCAGGGAATCAAAAACCGGGGGTTTGTCCTCCTGAAGGTCTCGGTTATAAGTCAGGGGCAAGCCCTTGATGGTAACCAATAAGTTGGTCAGATTCCCAATGATACGCCCAGTCTTTCCACGAATTAATTCAAAGGAATCTGGGTTTTTCTTTTGCGGCATTAGAGAAGAACCCGTGGTAAAGGCATCCGGTAGTCTAATAAATCCGAATTCAGTGGAATTCCATAGAATCAAATCCTCGGCAAGCCTCGACAAATGCAAAGCACAAATAGAACAGGTGCTGGAAAACTCAACGAAAAGATCACGATCTGCAACCGCGTCCATTCCATTTGCAGTAATCCTGGGCTCTCCCTCAGCATCTACAAAACCAAGTACTTTGGCAGTAAATTCTCGGTCTATTGGAAGGGTGGTGCCAGCAATGGCTCCTGAGCCCAAGGGACAAACATTCGCATGTTCCGAGACCTGAGAAAATCTCTCGTGATCTCTCCCAAAGGATTCTAAATAACCAAGCAGATGGTGACCTACGGTGACCGGTTGTGCCCGCTGTAAATGAGTATAACCAGGAATCGGCAGGTTTGCATACTGCTTGGCCAAAGTAAGGAGGGAAAACATCAAGCCTTCAATTCCTGTCTTTACCTGCTCACATGCATCCTTAAAAAATAACCGCATATCGGTAGCCACTTGATCATTTCGACTTCTTCCGGTGTGCAATTTGTCCGCTGCCTCGGTTTTAGAACGAAGGGCTTGCTCTAGGTTCATGTGCACATCTTCAAGTTCAAGCTTCCAGGGAAAGGAATCATTTTTGACTTCTTCAAATAATTCCTGAATCCCCTTTTCAATCGACTTAAACTCCTCATCCGACAAAAGCCCGACATGTGCCAGCATTGAGGCATGGCCTAAGCTACCTTTTAAATCATAGACTGCCAAACGCATGTCAAAAGAGACGGATTCACCAAATACCTGCATCAAAGCATCTGGTTGCTCGGAAAACCGACCTCCCCAGGTTACCTGTTTTTCATCTTTTGACATAAAACAACATCATCCAAAGGATGAGAATTGTCGCAACCAAAATGAGATTACTACAGGAAAACTTGCTTAAGCAAAAATCTTTTTAATCTTAGCTTTCACGTGGTCGCGGTTGAGTTTGGCGATGTAATCCAAAGAAATATCTTTGGGGCAGGCTGCCGAACACTCTCCATAATTCCTACAATTCCCAAATCCGGATTTATCCATAGCTGAAACCATGGAGAGTACCCGCTTGTCTTTTTCCGCCTGGCCTTGAGGAAGAAGATTAAGATGCCCAGCCTTCGCTGCAGTGAAGAGCATCGCGGACGCGTTTTTACAGGAAGCAACACAAGCACCACATCCGATGCAGGCAGCAGCATCCATAGCTTTGTCTGAATCATCCTTAGGAACAGGCAAAGCATTTCCGTCCGGAGCACTACCCGTACGAACCGTTATAAATCCTCCGGCTTGGGTGATACGATCAAATGCAGAGCGGTCCACAACCAAGTCCCGGACAACGGGAAAAGCACGGGCTCTAAAGGGTTCCACTGTTATCGTCTCACCATCGCTAAATTTCCGCATGTGAAGCTGGCAAGTGGTAGTCGAATTTTCCGGGCCATGAGCGAAGCCGTTAATGGTTAAGGAACAAGTTCCGCATACCCCTTCGCGACAATCATGGTCAAAAAGAATTGGTTCGTTTCCTTCTTCCAACAACTGCTCATTTAATTGATCCATCATTTCCAGAAAGGAGGAATCTTCCGATACACCGTTTATCTGATGAGTCTCAAAACGGCCTTCATCATCCGCTCCATCCTGCCTCCAGACTTTAAGGATCAAATTCATGGAAAATTTTTCTTACTTATAACTTCGGACCGCAAGCTTAACATTGTCGTACTTGAGTTCCTCCTTATGACGCGTTGGCGTTTTTTCTTCACCCTTGTATTCCCAAACTGCAGCGTGGGCGAAATTTTCATCATCACGGGTAGCTTCCCCATCTTCAGTTTGATATTCTTCACGAAAATGCCCTCCGCAAGACTCATTTCTTTCAAAAGCATCTCGGCAAAGAAGTTCTCCAAAGTCGAGAAAATCACGGACCCGACCAGCCCGTTCAAGTTCAGCATTTAAAGTATCCCCAGAACCGGGAACTAAAAGATTTTTGTTGAAGTCATCACGCAAGTCTTGGATCTGGCCAATGGCTTTTTCCAAGCCAGTTGCATTTCTTGCCATTCCGGCATAGTCCCACATGATTTGACCAAGTTCCTTGTGATAAGAACGAGAAGATCGCTTACCACTTGCAGAAGTAAGTTGGTCCACCCTTTGGCGAACCGATTCCATCACCTCTTTTACCTCCGGAGAATCTGGACTGATAGAACCAGTTCCCGAACGGGCCAAATAATCCCCAATGGTGTAAGGAATCACAAAATATCCATCACTCAATCCTTGCATCAAGGCACTGGCTCCCAACCGATTCGCTCCATGATCAGAAAAATTCGCTTCGCCAAGGGCAAAGCAACCAGGAATCGTGGTCATGAGATTGTAGTCAACCCAAAGTCCACCCATCGTATAATGAATTGCAGGATAAATACGCATGGGTCGCTGGTACGCATTTTCCCCCGTTATTCTTTCATACATTTGAAAAAGGTTTCCATAGCGTTCCCGGATTGCACTTTCTCCAAGGCGGGAAATAGAATCCGCAAAATCAAGGTATACCCCGCGTCCGCCTGGACCAACCCCGCGACCTTCGTCACAAGCCTCCTTTGCGGAGCGGCTGGAAATATCACGGGGAGCAAGGTTTCCAAAGCTGGGATATTTCCTTTCAAGGTAATAATCCCGTGCGTCTTCAGGAATTTCGTTAGGGTTCTTCGTACTATCTTCCGCATTTTTCGGAACCCAAACCCTTCCATCATTACGGAGGGATTCTGACATTAAGGTCAATTTCGACTGGTGATCCCCCGACACCGGGATGCAAGTTGGATGAATCTGAGTAAAGCATGGATTAGCAAACCCAGCACCTCTGCGATAGGCACGATAAGTGGCGGTAACATTACAGCCAATTGCATTGGTGGAAAGGTAATAGACATTTCCATAACCACCAGTGCATAATAGGACCGCATCTGCTGTCCATGCCTTGGTTTCACCAGTGGCTAAATTACGGGTGATGATTCCCTTGGCATGCCCATCAACCACCACAATATCGAGCATCTCCTGCCTGGTATGCATTTTCACCTGACCCGCGGAAATCTGTCGGCTTAGAGCACTATAGGCACCTAAAAGTAATTGCTGTCCAGTTTGTCCCCGGGCATAAAAAGTTCGGCTGACTTGGGCACCACCAAAAGAACGGTTCGCGAGTAATCCTCCATATTCTCGAGCGAAGGGAACACCTTGAGCAACGCATTGGTCAATGATGTTGGTGCTGACTTGTGCGAGTCGGTATACATTTGCTTCCCGGGATCGAAAATCTCCACCCTTAACCGTATCGTAAAAAAGGCGATGTGTACTGTCTCCATCATTTTGATAATTTTTGGCAGCATTGATCCCACCTTGGGCTGCGATGGAATGAGCCCGCCTTGGAGAGTCTTGGTAACAAAAACAGTCCACATTGTATCCGAGTTCACCGAGAGTCGCGGCTGCGGATCCCCCCGCCAGACCGGAACCTACAACAATGATTCGATACTTTCGCTTGTTTGCAGGATTAACCAATTTGGAAGAGAAACGATGGTTATCCCATTTTTCGGAAAGGGGTCCCTCTGGTATTTTGGAATCGAGATTCATAGTAATGTATTGGGTTTAATCCCCTACCGCATGGCTAATGGTTCTGAGAATAAAGATGGTTCAAAGAAAGAAATTAGATCAAACTTCTGACCTATCACTAGTATCGGTACAATGGAAAAGCCCAAGAAGATGAGCCATGCGTAACCCTTGGCTGCCCAATCAATTTTATTTCGCCAAGACTCGGAACGGATTCCAAGGGATTGAAATACACTGCTAAAGCCATGCCCCAGATGTCCGCAAAGTAAGAACATGGAAATCACATAAAAGACAGAGACCCAAGTATGCTGAAATCCGGCCAAAACCATGGAGTAAACATTGTGCACCTCCATGCCCTCTGGGGCTCCAACCGTTGTCATTAGGTCATCGTACTCAGGGTAGACGGCACGAACTGTAAAATGAAGTAAGTGAAAAACGATAAAGAAAAGTAAAATGGTACCAGTGAGTCCCATCTTCAAAGAGGAAAGTCCCGCTCGTTTAGTAACTTCGACATCATTTTCCCGGGGACGGGCAGCCCGATTTTCCCGGATTAAAACGATTGCCGTCCAAGCATGGAGCACCACACAAACAAGCAGAAAAATACGAGAACCCCAAAGAATAGGCATGGGGAGTGATTGTAAGGCATGGGCATAGGCGTTGATTTTTTCAGGACCCATTAAAATCTGTAAGTTCCCTGCCATGTGTACAAACACAAACCCAATCAGAACAAATCCGGTTAGGGCCATGAGGTATTTTTTTCCGATGGAACTAGTAAACATGATAGATATATTTATTTTACAACATTTTTGAATCCTCTCAAACAAAAGACGAGTACAAATTTTAATAAGATCACATTATAAGTTGGATCAATTAGTTGGATTAATAGTAATTCCAACCTTGCTTTCGCTTTTCACGCTCATTCATGGTGTGAACAAAAGAGAGTTGCAAGAAGGGAGCACAACCTGTCATTTATGGATTGGAGAACATGAAGTATATTTTCATAACTGGTGGTGTGGTTTCGTCCTTGGGAAAAGGGCTTACATCCGGTGCTCTAGGAGCACTTTTGGAGCAGCGCGGACTGACCACTAGAATCCAAAAGTTTGATCCCTACCTCAATGTAGACCCCGGCACGATGAGCCCCTTCCAGCATGGGGAAGTTTATGTTTTGGATGATGGAGCCGAGACCGACTTGGATCTTGGTCATTATGAGCGATTTACCTCTGGGAAACTTTCCCGCTTTAATAACCTGACCAGCGGCCAAATTTATGAATCGGTGATTCGAAAGGAAAGAAGAGGAGATTACCTTGGCAAGACCGTACAGGTAATTCCACATGTCACAAATGAGATCAAAGACCGCATCTACGCAGCTGGCCAAGGGGTCAATGTATTGATCACGGAAATTGGGGGAACCATCGGTGACATTGAAGGCCTACCCTTTACCGAAGCCATGCGACAATTCGCGTCTGAGGTGGGGAAGGCAAATGTTCTTTTTGTCCACATGACTCTCTTACCCAGCCTCCGGGCTGCAGGGGAACTCAAAACCAAGCCAACGCAACAAAGTGTGGCCAAACTTAGAGAAATCGGTATCCAACCGGATATCCTAATTTGTCGAACGGAGCAGCCCATTACCGAAGAGATTAGGGAAAAACTTTCTTTATTTTGTAGTGTTCCCAAAGAAGCGGTAGTCGAGGAAATGGATGTGGCCCACTCCATCTATGAACTTCCGCACATGTTGAAAAAAGAAGGCCTAGATAAATTGGTTACCCGCTTTCTTGGTTTAGACGCCCCGACTCCGAAATTGGACGAATGGGAGGAAGTTGTCCATCGATTGCTAAATCCAAAACATAAAGTCAAGATTGGAATGGTCGGGAAATACATGGACCTCCAAGATTCCTATCTCTCGGTTAACGAGTCCCTGGTACACGGTGGAATTCGTAACGATTGTGAGATCATGGTGGTTCATATCGATGCGGAAGAAATCGAGAAGGATGGCCCCGATGCCCACCTTGCTGATCTCCATGGCATTTTGGTTCCCGGTGGATTTGGAGATCGTGGAACGGAGGGAAAAGTAATCGCTTCCAAATTCGCCCGGGAAAATAATCTCCCCTATTTCGGATTGTGCTTGGGTATGCAGATTGCCGTGATTGATTTCGCCCGAAATGTTTTGGGTTTGGCAAAAGCAAACAGCGAAGAATTTGACCCGGATACACCGGATCCCGTAATTCACATTATGGATGATCAGAAAAAGGTAGAGAATAAGGGAGCCACCATGCGACTTGGTGCTTGTCCCTGCTCGCTCAAAAAGGGTTCCGCCGCCTACCTTGCCTATGAAAAAGATGAAATTTCGGAAAGACACCGGCATCGTTTTGAATTCAACAACTCTTACCGGGAGCAAATGGAGGCGGGTGGTCTGATTATTTCCGGTACTAACCCGGATCGTGATCTTGTGGAAATCATCGAGGTCAGCAATCACCCTTGGTATGTCGGGGTACAATTTCATCCTGAATTTCAATCCAAGCCCAACAAAGCTCACCCTTTATTCGCTGCCTTCATCGAGGCATCTCTTGCCCGTCAACTTTCAAACTCACCGGATAAGTCGGCAGTCGATCCGGCTTCCGAATAAGTAGTGACGAAAGGAACCCGTTTGCGGTAGGCGAGGACATTTTGTGCTTTGCTCCCGCAGGCAAAATAAAACATGATGTTGAAACGTGATTATCGACGCCCATACCCACCGATATCCTGAAGAGCTATTAGGGGATCCCCAATCGTTTGCCCAATTACATAAGGAATGGCATTGGCTAGAATTGGTCAGCCCAAAAAATAAAAAAAGCCTGCAGGGATGGTCCACTCGGGAAAAAATGATTGCGGACATGGACAAATCTGAGGTGGAGCGTGCGGTTCTTCTTGGCTGGTACTGGGAGAATCCGGAAACTTGTGAGCTCCAAAATCAATGGTGTAGTCAATGGATTGCCAGGGATCCAGACCGATTCATTGGATTTCTCAGTTTGCACCCAGAACTTCAAAATTCAGTCGAAAGCCTGAAAAGAAGTAAGGATCTTGGTTTTATCGGAATCGGAGAATGTCACCCCTGGCTACAGGGTGCATCCATCCAGAACGCAAACTGGATGAATTGTATGGAATTTGCCGCTGCGGAAGGTTGGCCGGTTACCTTTCATGTTACTGAACCCGTTGGTCATGATTATCCTAGCCGGGTGCAGACTCCATTTGGGGAATTTCTTTGGTTGGCCCGCCAACTTCCAGAACTCAAAATTATTCTGGCCCATGCAGGTGGACTTTTTCCATTTTACGAACTGAATCCGAAAATTCGGCCCGAGTTAAAAAATGTTCACTATGATCTTGCAGCCTGTCCCCTACTTTATGACCCAGAAATTTATCGAAAACTGATTGAAGTGGTTGGAGTCAAAAAAATTCTTTGGGGAACCGATTATCCGCTGCGGATATTTCCGGCCACCCAAAAAGAACCAGACTTTACTACCTTCAAGAATCTTGTTTTGAATGAAACTGAATTGTCGGAATCAGAAAGAGATGCAATCTTTGGAAACAACCTCCTCGCTCTCCTTCCATGTTAATTGAACTGGATCAGATCATCCCTAGCCCGTTGCCGGATAAGATTATCGATTCTTCTGAAATCTGGAACCTCAACCTGCTCATTCAAGCTCAATCCAAGACCCTGATTTCCGCCCAATCTGGACTGGGAAAGTCTACCCTGCTCCATCTCATTTACGGGCTTCGACACGACTACAGCGGTCAACTTTTAATCGATGGAAAACCAGCCCGCGACCTTTCTTTTATTCAGTGGGAGGAGCTAAGGAGGGAATCCTTATCTCTGGTCTTTCAAGACCTTCGCCTCTTTCCTCACCTATCTGCTCAGGATAACCTCAATCTCATCCCTCAAAGCAATCCATCTTCACCTTCGGTCATGGAAATGGCCGATCGATTAGGAATGGAATCTCACCTTCATCAACCGGTCTCCACCCTTTCTCATGGACAACGCCAGAGGATTGCAATCATGCGAGCCTTACGCAAACCCTTTCAGATCCTGCTCTTGGACGAGCCCTTTAGTCATCTAGACGAGATTAATCAAACCCTTGCCTGTGAATTGATTCGGGATGTAGTCGAGAAACAGCAAGCCGGCTTAATTCTTTCCTCCCTTGGTTCCGTCCCTGCACTCCCTTTTGATGATCAATATTCGTTGTGAAATCGAACCCAGAAAATGCCATTCTTCAATCCTGTCTTCAAGTGTCTGGCCCCCGGCGTGAACTTGCAATCGCCTCCCTCGGTTGCCTTTTGGGAAGCACCCTTTTGCTTCTAGCTCTTCAATTTTTTCAAGATGCCAATCAATATTTGGATCAAAATGAGGGGCCCAAGAATTATTTCACTCTCAATAAAAAAGTGCAAGGGGGTGCCTTGGTAAATTTAGGGAAAAAAGATTCATCTTTTTCTCCTGCAGAATTGGAAACCATCCGCAGCCTGGAAGGGGTCAAGCGGATCGGTGGCTTTGTCCGCAATCAATTTCCGATAACTGTTTATATCTGGCCCAGTGGAAAAGTGGGTATGGGATCCGCCGCCAAAGCCGATTTGTTCTTTGAGTCGATTCCCGATGACTTTCTTGACTTTATTCCAGAGCAATGGAACTGGGAAGAAAATGCCAGCTTTGTTCCAATCATGGTGCCCAAGTTCTACCTCGACCTTTGGAATTTTGGGCTGGCCCCCTCAAGGGTGGAATACCCCACCCTATC
>DEYT01000150.1 GCA_002364975.1 Opitutia bacterium UBA3151
TATATAAGAGCATTACAAAATTATGTCAGCGATGCTACCATTGCCCTCAAAGATCAAGGTGGATCATGAGTAAAAATAGCTTTAGTTCCATTAAGCTGCCAACGGGTTATTCTAACAAGCTTTTAGCTGGTACAATATTGTGTCTCAGCGTTGGATTATTGGGTTTAGGCTACGGTGTGTCGACTGGTGAAAAAGCTCCATTCCTCGGTTGGTTATGGGGGTGTTCCTTTTGGCTGAGTATAGCAATTGGGTTATTGATGTTAATTATGATTTTTAGAATTTTTAATTCTAAATGGACTCCAGTTGTTAGAAGACAACAGGAACACGGACTGGCTGTATTTCCCTGGCTAGCATTATGTTTCTTACCTTTACTTCTTGTTGCTTTATTTGGAGGGGATAATTCTGGCGTTCTTTGGTCTTGGGTTAACATTGAGAGTACTACCATCGAAGTAACCTCTGAAATTCAAGTTAAGGATGATGTTCTCCATCAAAAGAAGTCTGCTTATTTAAATTTGTATTTTTTTACCTTTCGCCTAGTTATTTATTTTGCAGTTTTTTGTGGCCTTAGTTATTGGCTTAGGAAGGTTTCTTTCAGACAAGACATCGACGGTAATCCAGAATGGACCACTCTCGGAACCAAAATATCTGCTGCCGGAATACCCATGGCAGCATTGGCCCTCACATTTGGTGCTTTTGATTTATTCATGAGTTTAGAATATCAGTGGTTTTCTACGATGTATGGAGTCTGGTTTTTTGCCTCTGGGATTCGGGCTGCCCTTGCAGTAACTATTATCTCATGCCTTTATCTTAGATGGAAAGGAACTTTGAAAGGGCTCTATCAACGGGCTCATCAATATGATTTAGCCTGTCTTTCTCTAGCCTTTACTGTTTTCTGGGCCTACATTAGTTTCTCCCAGTATTTTCTCATCTACAGTGCAAACATTCCAGAAGAGACATTTTGGTATAATATTCGTGAAATTAATCCGAACACAGGAGAAAGATCGGGCTGGTTTTGGGTAAGTATGGGTCTTATTTTCGGTCATTTCTTTTTTCCATTTTTATATCTTCTCTTCTATCGGAGCAAAATAGATCCTCCGAAACTAATTTTTATTGTTTGTTGGATATTAGTATTCCATGCTCTAGATCTTTATTGGAATATCATACCTGGGAGGGAGATCGTTCCAGGGACTTTTGTCGGGTTTGAAGCAAGGGGAGTGCTTGGCAGCCATTTAGTTTGGGGAATTTTCTCGTTGGTTGGAGTTGGCTTCCTCTGTCTCTGGGCAGTGGCTAAAAGTTTTACTTCAGAGGAGGCTGAAATTATTCCAATTCGCGATCCAAGGATTTTAGATTCAATTCATCATCATGAGTGATCCAAAAGATCAAAGAGCAGATGGCTGTGGAATCTTTTTTACGATTCTCACTGTTGTCTTTGTATCCCTTTGCTTTATTTTCATTCAAAAATTTCTACAACCGGATGAACCCTCCGATACGTCTTTTATGACCGATGAGCAGCGAGCAGTTAAGATCGAGGAATTTCATAAATCAAATGAAATATACAACCAGAATATTTTAAATTACCATGCTGAAAAAAATTCTTCCCTAGAAGATGCTATGGTCAAAATTCTTATCGATTACGGTACTGATATTAACCAAACCAATTGATTTGAATCGTGAAGGAAAACTCAGAACAAATCATTGATAAATCCTTGAAACTTGCTGTTTGTTTCTTTATCGCTTCAGCCGGACTATGGTTGCTTGCCGCTGCTTTTTTTGCCTACATCGCATCTGCTAAGTTGACCGATCCATTTTTTCTGTCCTCATTCGAACTTTTCACTTATGGAAAGATCAAATTGGCCCAAGCCAATGCCTTTGTTTATGGATGGGGTGGAAATTCGATCTTTGCGGTTACGCTGTGGGTTGTTGCCCGTTTGGCCCAAGCTGAAGCAAGAGGAAAAGTCCTCCTTTTATTTGCAGGTTCGATTTGGAATCTCGCGATTACCTTTGGACTTCTTGGCATTCTCGATGGACATATGACTCCTCATGAAATGCTTGAAATGCCGGTTGAAGTTTGGCCTGCACTTTTTCTTTCTTACGGAATAATCGCCACTCTTATCATTGTAGTGCATCGGTCTAGAAGAATTAAAGACACCATTGCACCTCAATGGTTTTTGCTAGCATCCCTTCTGTGGTTTCCGATGTTATTCCTAATCGCTTGGAATGGTTTGGAGATAGATGCTGCTCGTGGTACGGTACAAAGTGTGCTCTCGATGTGGTTTGGGCAAAATGTTATCTGGTTGTGGTTGACTCCGGTAGCACTTGGCTCGGCATATTATATTATTCCTGCAATTCTTGGTCGGCCTATTGATAAATACTATTTAGCAGTTTTCGGCTTTTGGTGTATCGCTTCTCTTGCTCCATGGTCCGTAGTTCACCATCTCGAAGGTGGACCGGTTCCTATGTGGATTCCAGCAATTGGAACCGTTATGAGTATAGCAATGATTTTTCCCATTGCCGTGGCCTCAACTAACTTTCATGCTACCGCCTTTCAGGATATCAATAAAGTCTGGAATAGCTTACCTCTAAGATTTGTTATTTTTGGAACGCTCTCATATACAGTATCCAGTTACATCGGTGTTGTATTTTCGCTTCCAGCTGTTGCAAAAATTACTCAGTTTTCAATTATCAATGAGTTCCATTTTAATCAAAGAGTCTACGGATTTTTTAGTATGATCATATTCGGAATGGTTTATCATATGTTGCCACGCATTACTGGCAAAGAAATTGCGAAGTCGGCGAAATCTTTTCACTTCTGGACATCGGCTTTTGGAGTATTAGTTCTTCTGCTCGCTTACCTTATTGGAGGTCTCACCCATGGAGTCCTTGCCCAACAACCATCTTTAGATTGGGCTTCATCGGTAATATCTTCTGTTAAACCATACTTTTTGATTACAGAATTCGCTTTTATTATTTTAGCTTTTTCCCAGCTAGTTTTTGTAATTAATGTTTGGAAAGCTATCATCCCAAGCCCTTTTGAACTCCTCAACAAACTCAGCTTAATTAAGAAAGGGGCAACTTGATGAATAATTTATTGAAGTTTGCTGTTGGGATATTTTTGACATTGGCTTTTGCTTGGCTTGCCTTTGTTGTCGGTGCTCGTGTTCAGTTTGGCGATTTGTCTCCTATTTCAGAATCCCTTGATGAAGATAATGAAATCCCCGAGGATGCCGATCTTTTCCCAATGCCTCAGCCTGGTTTGGCTGAGCTAGGTTCTTCTGAATATTTGGCACTTGGATGTAGTACCTGCCACACGCAGCAGGTTCGAATGGTAGAGTCAGGCTTCGATGTTGAACGTGGATGGGGAAAGCGTCCCTCCATGGCACGCGATTATATTTACCAAAAACATGTTATGCTTGGAAACACTCGAATTGGCCCGGATTTAACAAATTTGGGCACTCGTATACTTGACCCTGAATGGTTGCATAAGCATTTATTCGAACCACAAGCAGTTGTTCCTGAATCTGTTTGTCCTCCAAGCCCTTTCCTTTATGAACAGCAAGAATTCTCCTCCGATCACACCATTGATTTATTCGATGAAGAAAATAACTCGTCTCGTCATTTAATTCCCTCTTCAAGGGCAACACGTATTGTTGCCTATCTTCAGTCTTTAAAACAAGATTATGAACTTCCTGAAATGGCTTTCATTGAAGAGCCAGATGCCATTGATTTAGAAGAAATTTCTACATCTGTTTCAGATTTAGCAACCAATGAAATGAATCTGGAAAGTTCTGCTTTACCTACTTGGCTAAGTCAACAAATTACATCAGGTAAAGAAATTTACTCGAAAGCATTACCTGGCGGTGGGATGTGCGTTGCTTGTCACCAACAAAACGGTCAAGGGCTACCTGGAGCATTTCCTCCCCTTGCTGGCTCCGATTGGGTACTTGGTGATAAGGAAAGACTTATCAAGATTTCGATTCATGGTCTACAGGGAGAAATCGCTGTTAATGGAGAAAAATATGTCGGTGTCATGCAAGGTTTTGGGCAGCCATTGGCTTCCCCTCTTGATGACCAGCAAATTGCAGATGTGCTCACATACATTCGAAATGAATGGGGAAATTCAGTTTCCTCAATCTCTCCAGAAGAGGTCAAAGCGGTACGTGATTCAGAAAAAGATCGCGAACTTACCTCGATGTGGACAGCTGCAGAGCTAAACAATTTTGACAATTAGTTTAAATGACAGAGGATAAAGACAAATTTCACGGAAACGAAAACATGACGGACGAAGAACTGGTAGAGATTCATTCCAAACTCAATGTGGAAAAGCATCCACCTACCAAAGGCTTCCTTTCTGCACCGCTTATCTTTGTATTTGTTTTTGGATGTTTGATCTTCGTTTGTTCGATTCAACTCGCTCACTCGACGAATCAATTTCAGTTACATCCACCCACTGATGTTGTAGATCTTACGGATGAAGAAAAAGAGGCTCTTCGAATCGAGAGGAAATTTGAGTCTGGTAAAAAAATATTTGCCCTTCGTTGTGCGTCCTGTCACCAAGCGAACGGATTAGGAATTCCAGGTCAATACCCACCTCTTGATGGCTCTAAATGGGCAACATCTGATCCAGCATTAGTTTCTTACATAATTTTAAATGGTCTAAAGGGTGAGATTGTTGTAAAGGGAGAAGTGTATGGTACATCAGCTGCAGTAAATATGGCAGCGGTGCCTATTACTGATCGAGAAATTGCAAATGTAACCACATATGTGAGACAGGCTTGGGGAAATAACTCTTCTGAGATAAGCACCGATGAAGTTGTCCAATTTAGGCAAGACACTAGTGCAAAACAAGAACAATGGACAGGTGATGAACTGGTTGAGATGTTTCCAGCCGTATTCACCAACTAGGTTTTTCATAGTTCTTTCTGATTGAGCTATTTATGCTCTGTTCCTATCATTGCTAAGCAATGATTCGCACACTTATAATTTTGAATCTGTTCTTTTGGGTGCCAGGATTCTTACTTTCCAATGGTGCGGTACCCGTCGAGCAATCGCCAAAAGCTTATTTCGAGGAATTAGAGCAAATTCTTTCCGAACTTGAAGCCAATGCACCCTTAATAGATGAAGAGAGGGAACGGCTTAATGAAAAGTTTGCGGAAGTACTATTGGCGGATTCTGCTCGCGGTATGAAATTAATTCTTAATCTGCAGGGTCAATCGATCTATGAAGATAGACCGGATCAGTCATTTTTCCAACGATATAGATTTTTTGGCTCAGCTTTTGTCAGAAAGCCCCTTTATCATTGGGGTGCCATAAAGGCAGAAAGTGAGATTGCAAGGTTTCAACAATCAATCTCAACCAACAATTACAAATTCTTGCTTTCTGAACTGAAATCCATCACTCGAGATTCCTATCTTGATTTGGTGGTTCTTAGAGACCAATTTCAATTGAACATGGATACCCTCAGGATAGCAGAGGATGGTCTTAGTAAGATAGCGAAAAAAAAGGAGCTTGGTTTAGCAAATGAACTTCAAGTAAATCATGCCAGTACTATTTTGTTGGAACGCCAAATTGGAATTGAGGATTTAAATCGCTCCCTGACACTTGCGTTATTCAGATTTAGGGAACTGACGGGTTGGGAAGAAGAATTATCATTCTTTGATCAAAATGCATCCTTTGAAATTCTAAATGAAAAATTTGAATTTAATTCCTCAGCTCCACGGCTTCTAGCATCCGCATCTTCTTTCAACATGGAAAAAATCAGAAAAGAGATTGAAGTACAAAGAAAAAGAGTCGAAATAGCCAAAAGTGGATTGAAGCCAAAAGTAAATTTAGTCGGGGGTTTTTTCCAAGATCAAGTTCCTTTAGCTAGTAATGAGGATAGTATTTTGAGAAATAATATTCTTCTCGGGGTAGAGCTCAATTGGGCAATTTGGGATAGCTCTAAGAGTAAAGCAGAAAAGCTAAGAGCTCTCGCAAACAAACGTAGACTCGAGATAAACTTAGAAAGAGAAACAAGATCCTATCGCCTAGAGTTAGATGGGATGAGAATGCAACTGGAATCATTGGCAAAAAGAGTGAGAATGACTCAGGAACTTGTTCAGGTTGCTCAAGACCGATTTAGAATTAGTGAGGTCGAACTTGAATCGGATCGTATTACTTTAAGCCAGTTAATGGAGGCTCGGATTTCTCTTGATCATGCCAAGGTCAAGCGTCTTGAATCTATATGTGATTATATCAAGATCAGAAACCGTTATGAAGAAATGATCTTGATGAAATACGAATAATTTAAAATGAAAATTTCTAAGAAATTCATATGGGGTATTTGCACACCTGTAGTGCTAATAATGTTGTACCTTATTTTTAACGGATTCAATCATGAAGCAACGGTGGTGAAGACACGGGAAGGGAGTATTAGGGATTCTGTAACTGGAAATGTTCGCATCTTGGCAGAAAAGACATTTGATCTCCAATCCGAAACTCAAGGGCGAGTGCTGAAGTCCATTTTATTGCCCTATGGAAAGCCAGTTGAAGTAAGAGAAGGTCAAATTTTATTCGAACTTGATGCGAGTGACCTAAATCGAAGCTTGAGACAGGTTCTTCTTGGGCAGGATTCTCACCTGAAAAGAATTAAACTTGGTTCAAACCTAGCCTCTCAACTTAAAATTGAAGAGAAGGAATTTGCCGCTCATTCAGCAATTCACAAAGAGAACGGTATTTCGAATTTAGAATTTGAAAAAAAAGAAAAAAACCTAGAGTACCTTGAAAAAAATCTAGAATTTGAGAAAATTTCAAATTTCGAGACTTCCAAATCTTTTGAAATTGAAATTGAAAGATTGATGAAAGAATTGGAGAAGAAGCAAATAACCAGTCCTATATCAGGCATTTTAGTTTCCTCGTTAATTAAACCAGGAGATATGGTTTTTGGAGGGAATATTGTGGGCAAATTAGTTTCACACCAGAAAGTGGTACAAGTGTCTTTAAATGAAGAAGATTTCGTTGGTCTAAAGGAGAAGCAGAAAGCAGGAGTTACTCTTTTTGCCTTTGGTAAGGCAGTTTTTGAAGGCACGGTTGATCGATTAGCAGGAACCATTGACCCTGCGACTGGTAGAAGGAACATCTTTGTGAATTTGGATACTGAAATGGATCTTCCAGTAGGTGCTTCCGGTCGTGCTGAAATCATTAAAAATGAAATCGAAAATACTGTTATAATTCCACGAAAGGCATTGCTTGGCAATTCTGTCCTTGTGGTAAAAAATAATTCAGTTGAGATTGTTAAAGTGAAAGTGGGGGCAAAGAATTTAGAGAAAGTTGAAATCATCGAGGGCTTAAAGGTTGGAGATCAAGTCATTTCTGAGACCCCTCATCTCTTTTACGATCAGCAGAGGGTTAATCCACGATTATCTCCTTGGCTATTGTCAGATTAATTGTGAATAGACTCTCTCTTGAATTAGCTTTTCGCTATGTTCTCGGTCGGAGGCGTGCCATGGCTATGAGCTTACTTGGTATCACTTTCGGGATTGCTTTCTTTGTGGTGACGCAAGCTCAAACCTCTGGCTTTGAGGCTTTTTTTATACGTACTATACTCGGTACCAATGGAGCAATTAAGGTTTCCGACAGGTTTCAAGACATGGATGGAACGGTGAGCAGAACGGATCAAGATGGAAGAACCCGCTTTTCGTTTCGATCGAGGGAGGAATCGCGTTATACCGAAGGTATTGAAACGCCCCATCTACTTCGCAAAGCCCTGTCTCAATTCAATGGAATTACGGGTATATCTGAAATTCTTGAAGGTAATGCAATTTTAGATGGAGGTAGTAGATCCTATGCAATATCTTTCCACGGAATTCGGACTAACGACCATATTTCAGTTTCAGATCTTGGAAACCAAATAATTATTGGAGATCTTTCAAGTTTTGAATCGGACAAAATGTCTGTTTTGATTGGGAGTCGAATTGCTCAAAGGTTGATGATAAGCCAAGGTGATCGAGTGACTTTAAAGGGGGGTACTGGTAATATACAACTCAGAGTAGCAGGTATGTTTGAGTCTGGAGTTAGCCAGATTGATAAAAATCGTATTTATCTTCATTTGGCAAAAGCAAGAGAATTTAAAGGTGAAAGATTTTCGGGTTCTATTTTTCAAGTTGGCATCCAAAACCCTAATGTAGCCCCTCAAATAGCAGCTCAGATGCAGGAAACCCTTGGCCATCGGGTCGTTAGCTGGCAGGAACGTGAAAAGGTCTGGCTTGATGTTTTTAAAGCATTAAGAGTTTCATCAGCTATAACCGTTTCGAGTATACTTTTACTCTCGGGACTTGGGATTTTTAATGTTTTTGCAATTATGGTGATAGAGAAGACTAGGGATATTGCCATTTTGAGATCTATGGGCTTTTCAGGCTCTGATGCATCTTCTGTTTTCTTGTGGCAGGGTATCATTGTCCTAATTTTTGGTATCATTGCAGGCACCTTGTTAGGAATATTGGCTACTTTTACCATTTCTCAAATCCCTCTTCGCATAAGAGGTATTTTTTCCACGGATAGCTTTGTTGTGAACTGGGACATTACCCATTATTTTTGGGCTATTCTAATCGCCACTATTTTTGTATCGATTGCAAGCTGGATTCCTGCTCGTAGGGCAGGGAAAATTGAACCAGCCAAAATTATTAGAGAAACCTTGTGATGACCAGCAGTTTAGGATCTGAAATTCCCTCTAAATCTTTACTTGAAGCTTTTGATTTAAGGCATTCATTCGTTGAGGGAGATCTTACTACTGAAGTTTTGAGTGGTGTTTCCCTGAAAGTTGAACCAGGAGAGATTACAGCAGTGGTTGGGCCATCTGGTTGTGGGAAGAGTACATTACTTTATTTACTCGGTTTACTTGATCGACCTGACCAAGGAAATATTTTTCTTCGTGGAAAAGAAGTATCAGGTTGCGACGATAAAACCAGAACAACTTTACGGAATCAAGAGATTGGCTTTATTTTCCAATTTCACTTTTTAATTAAAGAACTATCCGCTTTGGAAAATGTTGCTTTGCCTTTGAGAAAAGCAGGTAATTCAATCCTTGAGTCCCGTAAAAAAGCTCAGGCATCATTAACAAAATTAGGTCTTGGCGATAAAAGTCATCGATTTGCAAATAAGCTTTCAGGTGGCGAACAACAAAGAGTTGCTATTGCTAGGGCGATTGTAAATTCGCCTTCTATAGTACTCGCAGATGAACCTACAGGAAACTTGGATAGTGAAAACTCAAATAAAGTTTTTAATTTGCTTTCCAAATTGGCAACCGATGAAAATCTTTCGATCTTACTGGTGACTCATAATAACGAGTTGGCGATGAAATGTAATCGGGTTATTGAGATGAGAGACGGAGTAATTACGAATTCTCTCTAGCTTTTTTGATGGTGTGGTATGCTTGGTTGATCTTGGCAAGTTGAGAATTCGCAAATTCTATAAATTCTTTTGGAAGTTGCTTACTTTCTAACTTGTCAGGATGAAAATGAGACACTTTCTCACGATATGCCTTTTTGATTTCAGTTTCATTCGAAGATGAAGGGATGGATAGAATCTTAAAAGATTTAGCTAGAGTAATTTCTCCAACAGCATTGTCTCCTCGTTCGCTTAAAGGTGGGGCATAGCCTCCGGCAATCCAGGTTTTAATCGTACCCGGAGGAATTCTCAAGCTTTCCTCTCCGATCAACAAATACTGAATTTGTTTTTTATTTAATTTTTCCCCATTTGATCGGACAATTTCGAAGAGTCCGCCCAAGAAAGATTGTGCTACAGTCGAGTCGTACTGGATCAGTTCCGCTAACTCTTTAAAATCATCCGCTATGGGTCTTTTACTTGTTTTTGCTTTTCGAAAAACATTTTTTGCGAATACACGATTTTTTTCATTTAACCGAAAACGTTCCATTATCGATTCAGTAGCTTCGATCTCGGAAGCGGAAATTACCCCATCTGCCTTGGCAATCTTACCTGCACATGAAAAGAAGTATGCAAAGTATAAAATTCTTGCTTTCTGTTCGTCTAGAGGAGCCCGGTCATTACCGTCATATAAATGACCAATCGCTGCACCAACTAATGCACCAACTGGCCCACCAAGTAAGCCTACGCCTGTACCAATCAATTTCCCCCACCAATTCATTTACATATCATTCTTTCTTCAAAATCTAGATGTGGGCAATAAATTTAAAAATATTTTGCAGTAATTTATAATCTACTGTTAGCTCAAATGAAGCCTTTTTTCAAAACGATATTTTTCTGAAATTTTGATCTATCTTCTGCAAGTTACAAATGGAATAGGTAAATTAGAAAATTAAGAGGTGGCAAATTGCATTCGGAAAACCGGTGGTTGGGACAGAGGCGAAATGGAATTCTTCTCTTTTTTATACTCAAGGTTTTTGTGAAGGAATTCTGATAAACGAATTGTTGGGAGAAAGGTTCAAAACATCAACAACTCCGTAATTTAAGACTTCTATTCGAAGATACAAGGGTAGGGGCAACCCTGAATCTAGTACAAATAAATAATTTATCTATTTTCGGAACTAAATCTTTTAACTGAAAAAGATCTATCTTTTAGATCCTTAGGTCTTTATTAGTTACTTGCGATATACCCTAAGTTCTTCGGTAAGGCTCGGGGTTAGGACCAATTGGATTCCCAGTATTTGGAACAACTTGGACGCATCGATCATCCCACAACTCGATCATATCCATATCTTTACAATTAGTGATTTCTAGTAGCGGCAAGCCATGTTTTTCTAACCATTTTTTTATAGGTGGAATAGCCTCCTCAGGGTTCTGTGCACGTGCGGTTACAATTTTCACTCGGTACCCCATCTCTATCCATACATTTACTCTTTTAAGCATCGTGGGAACTGGCTTGCCAATGTGCTCAAAACCCTGCCAAGGGTCTGCAAAAGCAAGGGTTCCATCTAAATCAACTCCAATCCATTGCCTAGATTCTGATTCATCACCATATATATTTATATCAGTCAAAGCTAAGCCTTTAGTATGTGGCACACGAACTTTGGGTTTCTTTTCAAAAAATTTTTTATAAAGGTATCGAAACATTAAAAATTATTGTTTATCCATTGCGCATGAATCTATGGTATTCAAGATCAATTCAAAATTATGTATTATCTAGCAAGCAATATTAATTATCTTAGTTTGGATGGTTTGCCATGGATTTTACTATCTTGGGTCCTGATGTTTATTACTAGACCTTTATCGACTTTTGTTCATGAATTTGGCCACTTAATCCCTATGTATTTTTTTTCCTCTGAACCGATTACCTTTCAAATAGGGGAGGGGAAATCCTATCCCTTTAAAATTGGTTCTCAGGTAGAATTTAGACTATCGTGGAAAGGTTCATCCACAGGTTCTGTTTATGTTGACGATGGAAAATTATCTAAAAGGAATCAGCTTTTTGTACTGACCGGTGGCCCTTTCCTATCTTTTTTGATCATTTCCATTCTCTTTTTTTTCCTGCAAAGATTTTCTCCCATGGTTTGGGTTGAGGTCACTGCTGTTGGCTTTTTATGTTCAAACCTATTAGCTTTTCTGACTTCGATTATTCCCATGCACCTAAAACCAACGAGCCGTTTCCCTGATGGACCCCCAAGTGACGGACTTCAAATTCTGGATTTGTTAAAGTCAAAAGGCTAGGTGTCAAACTATGTTTTGGCGGTCGTATAAGCTTTTATACAAATCGCATGTGGAATAGACATGATCATGAGACCCATCAGCAATCACCTTACCGAAATTAAGGACAAGGATGCGAGTCGCGAGTTTGATTGAACTAAATCGATGGGCAATGAGGAATGTGGTTTTGCCTTTCATTAATTTTTTCATGGAATCATGAATTGTTTCTTCGTTTTGCGAGTCTAGTGCGGAAGTGGCTTCATCCAAAATCAGAATAGGTGAATTTTTGTAAAATGCCCTAGCCATCGCAAGTCGTTGGATTTGCCCTCCAGATAGTCGGTTTCCATTTTCTCCAAGGTTTTGATCAAGTTTTTCTGGCAAAAGGTCGATAAAATCTGATGCATTTGCAAGATTTACAGATTCGGTCACAGTTTTGTTTGAATAAGCTGAGTGACCTAACTCGATATTCTCAAGCACGCTGAGATTAAAAAGGAAAGGTTTCTGAGGAACTAATGCCACCGATTCCCTCAAGTGCTTCAAACTGTAATCTGTAAGGTTTACCCCGTCTAATTTGATCCGTCCAGAACTTGGATCAAAGAAACGAGGAAGTAAGCCTGCAAGAGTTGTTTTACCAGCGCCACTCGGACCAACCAAGGCAATGATTTCTCCTGCTTTTATAGAAAGGTTTAGGTTACGTATTGCGGGCTTATTTTTGGCGTTACTGTTGTCATAAAAGTAGCACACATCTTTGAATTCAATGTTTCCGGAGATTGGTGTTGTAATTGGATTACTGGCATCTTTGATGGCTTCATCTACATCCAAAATATCATCAATTCTCTGAATGGATGCGAGTGCTTGTTTGATTTGGTTCTGGATTGATCCGAGTTTTTTAACGGGCTCATAGGACATATATAGAGCCATAATCACTGGAATAAATGCATCGAGCTGAACTGAAGTTCTGGATGCTTGAAAGATAGCGACAGAAATACCTACAGCAGTTATGATTTCGATGATTGGTGTAAGCAAATGAGAGTATTTGATTACTTTCATTCTTGCCCATAGGTATTCCTTTGAAGCATTCTGGAAGCGCTTAATTTCTTTTTGTTCGAGATTAAAAGCCCTAATCTCCCTGGAAGCTGAAAGATTTTCGCTGAGAACCGCTGTCATATCCCCAGCCATTTCCTGCATTCCTAATGCCTTTCGTAAAATAATCTCTCCAATTCTCCTTATTGGAAAAACACAGATGGGTATAACAACAAGGCAGACCAAAACAAAGCTCATGCCCTCGTTTTGTAGAGAGATTACTATTAAAGCACAAATTGCTCCCAAGAATGTAATCGGCTGTCGTACCATGTCATTACTGACATTGAGGACAGCAGTTTGTAGCTGTCCTGTGTCTGCTGTTACTCGACTCAATAAGTCACCTTCTTGGTTTTTTTGGAAGAAAGAAAGGGGGAGTTTTTGTAGCTTGGTGAAGACTTGAACCCGAATCTTTTCAAGAACCTTGATTCCGCAGAGATTTATCAAGTAAGTGTTTAAATAACCGCTAACTCCGCGGATTACAAAAACCAAAGGAAACCAGCCCACATATTTTGCAAGCTCCAAGAAACTTAGATCTGGGCTAGAGCCTTTATTAGAGAATATCTTTGGGAAGACTTGATCCATCATGAAAGGCAAGCCAAAACCGCTTGAAATTCCATAGATGATTCCACATAAGAGAGCACCCGTGAAAGGAAGCCACAAGGGCTTGAGTAAAAAGAAATAAGGTAGCAAGCGAGTAACTCGCACCGAACTTTTTTCTTTTGAGTCCTTCATTAAATTGAATCTTTTAGCAAATTTTTAGTAAGGCGACCGGAAACCTTAGCTTGTTCGTATAAATAAGCAGAGCAATTCAAATGAAGATGCTCTAGTTGTTCTGTGCTCAATCGCCACTTCCAATTGCCCAGTGAAATGCCTGGTTGGTTAAACCTGGCTTCGCTACCTAAACCTAATAAGTCTTGTACAGGTACAATGACAAGGGGAGAGACGGTGCGATAACTGAAGCGAAGCATTTCCCAAGACGCTTCTTGGCCACTAATATTAAGGTAGGAACGGAAATTATTTTGAATCTCCGGGCTTGTGCTTGCGTACCAACCATTTGAGGTATCGTTGTCATGTGTACCGGTATACAATACAAGCGAGCTATTAAGGTTGTGTGGTAAATATAAATTCTCAGGGTCTCCGTCAAAGGCAAATTGTAAGACAGCCATGCCAGGCAAAGATGCATTCTTTCTAAGTTGATGTACATCTTCAGATATAAGCCCTAAATCTTCTGCTAAGAAGGGAAGGGTGGGGAACTTTTCTTTTGTAATTTCCCAGAACTGAATTCCAGGACCTTTCATCCAGTAGCCGCATTGAGCATTTTTACTTTCTGCAGAAATACTCCAGTAGTCATTAAATCCTCTAAAGTGATCTATTCTAATAACATCAAATAGTTCGAGTTGGTTCTCCAATCTATGCATCCACCATGTAAAATTATCGTCGGCGTGAACCTCCCATTTGTAAAGAGGATTTCCCCAATATTGCCCATCAGCGTTGAAATAGTCAGGAGGAACTCCGGCAACTCTTTCAAAAGTTAATTTCTTGAGGTCGATTTCAAACAATTCAGGGGAGGCCCAAACATCTGAAGAGTCTGGGGCACAGTATATAGGCAAATCTCCAATTAACTTGATTCCATTTTTTTCGGCAAAGTTTTTAAGTAGTTTCCATTGTCCACGAAAGACATACTGAATGAATTGATGAAAGAAATATTCGCTGCTTGTTTTAAGCACTTCAATATCCTCAAGACAGTCGGTTGCCCATTCCCACCAAGGTTTTTCATCATTGATTACTTTTAAGCTATGAAACATACAATGAGCATTCAGCCATTTTTCATGTTTTGTAATGAATTCCGTGAATTCTCCATAAACTTTTTCTAAGACATTACAATCCTTTCGAAATCTTTCGCTCGTTATCCTAGCAAGCTTAAAAAATTCCCTATATAAGCTTCCAAAATCAGTTTCTTCTGCAGAAAGTTTCCTGAGAGGTTCGAGCTCATAATCCTCAACAATACCATGTTCGACAAGAGGCTTCCAATCAATGAAATATGGATTTCCGGCGGAGGAGCAAAATACTTGGTATGGTGAATCACCATATCCTGTAGGTCCAACTGGACACATCTGCCAATATGATATTCCTGCTTTTTTTAAAAACTCGATGAACGCATATGCACTTTGTCCTAAATTACCAATACCTGTATCCGAAGGCAGGGAACTTAAATGCAGCAATGAACCTGCTGCACGATTTGGAAGCCAAGTGATTTCCATAAATTAATTAGACATAATGCATATTGTACGAATCAATTTGAGAATCCCCAGCGTTTAGTGAAGGGATAATATACAAACAAAGCTCTACCAATGATTTCATTTTCTGGGACAAATCCCCAAGATCTGCCGTCGAGGCTGTTAGTCGAATTATCACCCATAGCAAAAAAAGCTTTTTTACCTGTTGGGTTGCCGGGACTTTTTTTGTCAGGAATCTTTAAGATCTTTCGATTGGAGAGTAAACCGTCTGTGCGATAACCTGGATAACCTAAGACATTTTTTGCATTTGGATTAGATGCTAAATCTTCTGTCCTGTTATTATTTTCTCGGAATGCTATGTTTCCCTCTATCGGTTCTCCATTTCTGTATAGTATTCCCGGTACACCTTTTCTTACATCTGTTCCATTTGTGATAATACTTTCGGGCACTCTCATTTCCAAATAATCTCCAGGTTCTCCGACCAGTCTCTTAATGTAATATTTATCCTCACCAATACCACGTACAAGCAAGTTGAGCTTTCGATTAAATTCATCAATAGATCCGGTACGAAATACTGCAGGATCACCAGCTTTGGGAGAAATGAAGTTGTAACTCATACGGTCCACAAAAAGCGCATCTCCCAAAAGAATGTCGAACGCGATCGCAACCTCGCCTTTTCCTACAACCCTTTCAGATAATTTTAAACGTTCTCTTCCTGAAAAATTTTCGTCTTGGTCAACAATAATTCTCAAATCTCTTAAATCATCTGTTCCCCCGAATTTAGTAGCCAATAATTCATCCAAATCAAATTCAGCCGGAACTAAAAGCTTATGATCTTTTCCCCCAATTTCAAAAATATATTCCCTGAGGGTGGTCGGGAAAATAAAGAATCTTCCATTGGGGAAACCACTTTTCACGAACTTAAATGGTGTCCCATTATGCAATTTTAAGTACAATGGTCCTTCACTTTCAGATACAACTTGATAGTGGGAAGCACCTAAAAATATTTTATCGAATCCTCTTTCTATTAAAGTAGGAACCGATTCCCCTTCTTCATAAAGTTTGGGTTGCATCCCAAAAAAAGAGGGAAACATTGAATTCGTTGGAATGATAAAAGGTTGCACAAAGAAGCTTCTGATCCCGATCACAACAATCGCAGCAACAAGGAGCATCTCTATATTTTCTACCCATGCTTTTTTGTGGTAATACAATCCCCCAGATTTTTGCAATGCTTGATCGACGCGTTTAGCACTGGTATCAAGTTCCTCAAATAAAATTGGTTTTGTCTTTAAGACCTTGGTCAAAGCTAGGTTTGAGCTTTCTAATTCTTCAGCTTCATCCTGAGAAAGTAAATCTTTTCTGTATGAAAGGGCTTTTTCTCCAAGGCGGAGAGTTTCTTTTGCACCTTTACGCTGCAAGCGAGTGGCTTTTTTATTGGTCATTTTAAAATTATGATGAGCTCTTCAGGATTTGAACAAAGGCTTCTTGTGGAATGTTGACGCTTCCTATTTGCTTCATCCGTTTTTTCCCTTCTTTCTGTTTATCGAGAAGCTTTCTTTTTCTGCTTATATCTCCTCCGTAGCATTTTGCAGTTACATCTTTTCGCATGGCACTGATTGTCTCCCGAGCAATGACTTTACCCCCAACTGATGCTTGTAAAGCGATTTTAAAAAGTTGCCTCGGGAGAATTTCTTTCAATTTTGAGCAGAGTACCCTACC
>DEYT01000110.1:0-1039 GCA_002364975.1 Opitutia bacterium UBA3151
CCAGGGCTGAGGTGAAGTTTAAGATGCTACTTGGATTCGGCCCTTCTTTTCACCGAGGTATTTGTGGAGACTTGCCTGATACGCTACCCCATCGGGCAAAAGTCAAAAATAACGCACAAGAGCTAATCGACCCTAAGGATACTTTTAAGTTTTTTAAAAATTTCACTTCAATTTCCGGGAGTGATCAGGCACGGACCCTGTTGATCTTGATCGTGGGTTTATCAAGTGCAGGGGGAAATCTCTTTGTCGGTTTCCACGACCAAATGGCTCCCGAGCACCTTACGATGTTTTACAGTCACAGGGGCTCAGATGGAGATTCGCAAAGTCCACTCTTGAATGCACTCGGGATCAGCGGAAGCATATTGGGCTTGCTCTGGTTTCAGGTGAAGAAACAGCTTAGGAAGTATATGACTTTTCACTTTAAAAGAAAACTTAAGCGGACCAGAATCGATCGGGAATCCAGCATTCTGGTTAGCGATATGGTAACGGGTATAAGCGGAGTCGCACTCTATGACGCAACCCTGCGAGTTGTAGCCTGTAATATGGAAAAGGGGCAATACATTAGAGGCTATGGAAGCAATCGAAGAACCGTCAGTTTTAGCAATCCCAACCGTGCCGTTTTACTTTATTCCAAAAAAGTACCCATGATTGAAAAGGGACAAACGATAGATTCTTACTTTCGAGATACTGTTTCTTTTAAACCCATGTTTGAAGCCCTATATCCTAAGCAGATGGTGGGAAGCGATCATGGTCTTGATTTGGTCTGGGAAATCCAATTACTGGTCGATGATTTAGTGGACCAAGAATTGATTGGAGATTCAGGAAGGTTTGTGATGAAGGATTTTTACTCTGCATGAATAAAGAAAAAGATCTTCCCCCCTTTGATGATTTCTTAGGTCTTAAGGAAACAAGCTTTGCCAATACAAAACTCCTTGTTTTCACTGGAATAAGCGGATCCGGGAAAAGTTCGTATTTGAATTTTTTGGCACAGGCCCATCCAGACTTCAAAAATCTTTCCCAAGAATGGATCTGGACCATG
>DEYT01000110.1:1426-10447 GCA_002364975.1 Opitutia bacterium UBA3151
CTTCCCCTTTGCAATTGTCTTCCTTAATTCGCATCAAAAAGTCCACCGCACAATGGGTGGTCGCCTCCCATATTCACCGACTGTGGTTTCGCCTTCTTCTTCCCCAAGAAAAAATAAAATTTTACCATACGGATCATTCTACCAAGAAACTTGAAACTTGGATGCAGCGATGGGGAATCAGTTTCAGCAAAGAATCCTTGCTCGCTTTTCAAAAAAAATATGGATCTAGCTATGTGGATCTTAAATGTATTTTGGAACGAAGCCCCAAAAAAGACCTCGACTATGCACTAAATAAGCACTTCCGAATGGATTCGATCAAGATTGAAAAGTGTTCCCAATGGACTCCTTTTATGCCAAAATTTAATTTTTCTGACAAGAATCCTTAAAAATTAATTTTTGCTTGATCGAGCAGTTTTTGGATATTTTGTGTCATTCGTTGCTGTAAAATACCCTGGCTTATTTGATTTCGTAACTGTTTAAGCGTTGGGGGTTTGAGTGGCCGTACCCCTTCAACCCGCACAATGTGCCAACCGGCTTTGGTACGCACCGGTGTCTTGATTAACTCACCTGATTTTGATTGAGATACCCAATCACCCAGTGGGGAAAGAAGCAGGCTTGGACTTACCCAAGGCAGAAGACCCTTACTTTTTTTCCCTCCTGCCTCAATAGTATATCTAGTTGCCAACTCACCCAGTTCCTTACCCGCATCGAGTTGGTCGAGGATGAGCATGGCTGCGGTCTCATCTGCAACCACAACTTGTCGAAGTTGATACTCTGAACCGCCTAGTTTTTCGATGGTTGCATTATATTCAACCATAATCTCATCCTCACTGACTGGATTTTCCCTGACCCAATTTTGTCGCCAGGCATCAGATAGAATTCCACGTCGAGCCGATTCGAAGGCAAGCTCTACTTCCTCCGATTGATCAACCCCTTCTTCCATCGCCAATTGGCTCAACAAGGTCTGTATAACCAATTCGTCTCTTATCTTTTTGCGCAACTCAACACTATCAGCAAGTCCTGCCTGCAATTGTTCAATCAGTAATTTTTCAAAGGCATAAGTACGGATCGGTTGTCCATTTACTTCGGCGACCAAGGGAAGAGGTACTGATTTTGCAGATTCTTTCGGATCAACTGGAATTTTATTTTCGTTTTCCTCAGAATTCTTCGGGGGAGGTGGAGTTTTTGAAATTGGCTTAGGTTTGGGATCCACTCCTTTTTGACTTGGACTGGGCTTCGTTTTTGGATTGATTTTCCCCTGAACACTTTCAACCTCTTTGCCAGCATCTGCGAACAAGCCAGACGAATAAGAAAAGAAAAGGGTAACCAATAAGAGCAGTATCTGAGGTAAAGATATCATGGGCTAATATTGTGAACGGATTTGCTCAAAGATCAATCCGTAAGGGAAAATCTTGGGGAACCCTCGAAAGGAGCTGACCTGGCAATCTCTCTAATTGATCATACTATTTATGGATTATGAAAATTTCTGAATTCAAGAACTATTTATCTCAAACCGAGGAATTACTTTTCGTAATGCCCAATGGAGCCTATGTCCCGCCCCATTTTCATCTCACGGAAGTGGGAACCATGGTTAAAAAATTTATCGACTGCGGTGGTACCGTTCGCGAAGAAGCTAAAATTAGTTTCGACTTTGGACAGCAAATGATTTCGAACACCGCCTAAAGGCTGAAAAGGCCTTGGAAATCATTTCTTCCGCTGAGAATGAACTTGCATTTCAGGACTTGGAAATTGAAGTCGAATACCAATCCGAAACCATCGGTCGATATGGACTTTCCCACATAGATAACAGGTTTCATTTAACTTCCTTAGAAACCGACTGTTTGGCCAAAGAAAAGTGCGGAATCCCTGAAGCCGAAGAGGTTGAGGCCGTATCTTCTGGTTGCAACCCGGAATCTGGTTGTTGCTAATTTCTTCGAAAATTCCTTCTTTTTGAAGGAGACGAAAATCTTTTTTTCTGCCTCTTAAATCCACTTCCATCTTTTGGCTTTATACCTCTTGGTGTCTTGTGCTTTCGGTCGGTAGCCGCGAATGCTTGTTGATCAAACACAAAGCCCTTTGCCCTACGGCGAATAATCGACTTCTTCATGAAACGCTCGAGCGTACGGAGAGGATTTCGGTCCTCCTCGGTGACAAAGCTTATCGCAACCCCTTCTGACTTTGCCCGTCCGGTTCTACCGATTCGATGGATGTAATCCTCAGGCGTAGGCGGAAAATCCAAGTTCACCACATGGGTGATTCCCTCAACATCAATACCCCGGGCCGCAATGTCGGTTGCCACCAGCACCCGGATCTTTCCATCCTTGAAATCATTCAATGCCCGGGTTCTTTGATTTTGGGTACGGTTGGAGTGGATAGCACCGGTTTGAATTCCTGACTTCCCGAGTTGCTTGGCCACCCGGTCTGCTCCATATTTGGTTCGGGTAAACACAAGAACAGAATAGAGATCATTGTTTCCAAGAAGATGTTTGAGTAATCCAATTTTTTGAGACTTTGTAACCTCATATAAAAATTGCTCCACGGTATCCGCAGGGTTTGATCTCTTACCAATTTCAACAAACTTTGGAGAATGCTGAAATTCTCTGGTTAGTTTTTCGATCTCCTTGGATAAAGTGGCGGAAAATAAAAGAGTTTGTCTTTTCTTTGGTAAGGAGGAAACAATCTTTCTTACATTTGGTAAAAAGCCCATGTCCAGCATCCGATCCGCTTCATCCAACACAAAAAATTCACACTCAGAGAAATTAGTACAGCCCTGACCCATTAAGTCCATTAGCCGTCCAGGAGTGGCGATAATTAGTTCCACCCCGCTTCGAAGCGCTTTCTTCTGCGGGTTTTCTCCTACCCCTCCATAAACCGTGGCAACTTTAACTGGTATATGTTTGGCATATGTCTTCACATTTTCCTCGATTTGAACAACCAACTCCCGCGTCGGTGATAATACCAAGGCCCGGGTTCCCCTCCCTTTTCTCTGCCCATCGTGATGTATCAACTTTTCCAACATGGGCAGGGTAAAAGCAGCCGTCTTTCCGGTTCCAGTCTGGGCAATCCCGATCAGATCCCGACCTTCCAAAACCTGGGGAATGGAAGAACTCTGGATCGGAGTAGGTTCGGTATAACCCGTTTCTTTAATTGCTTTAAGAATTTCAGGTCTTAGCCCAAGGGAATCAAATGACATTGGGAGACTCTATTTCATTCTAGCTGGATAGCGACTTTATTCGATTTTCATCACAAAAAGAGAGCCTTCAATTGTAAATCGAGTCATTATGCTGTACTTTTCGTTTGATTTCATTTTTGATTTTCATCCCATGGAAGAAGAAACCCACGAAACCTTTGTCGAATCTGAGCCTAATCAGCTTGCTTCCCGTGGGAAAAGGTTGGCCGCAGCCGTTGTGGATGTTTTTATTTTCTTTCCCCTGGTACTCTTGGTTGCCCAACCTCTTGGGTTAATTAATATCTCAGACCCAGCAAATATGCAGGGTTTGAATCTTGAGCAGAGCATAAAGCTTTTCATTATTGGACAAGTTCTGTTCCTTCTAGTTCAAGGATATTTATTGCACACACAGGGCCAAACGATCGGAAAAAAGTTGTTGAAAATTAGAATTGTCAGCTTGGACGACAAATTGCGTGGAATTGGTCAATTATACTTTGTTCGCTATCTCACCTTTAGCTTAATTGCCCAGATCCCAATTATTGGAGCCTTGATTGGTATTGTAAATGTACTATTCATCTTTAAACAAGATCGACGCTGCTTACATGATCGTCTTGCGGGTACCAAAGTGATCGAAGCTACCTGAATTGTTTACTCTTCGGTATCTTCAAATTCATTGTATTTTGCTGCATTTCCCTTGGCCATTTTGACCGGGTATTTTTGGGCATTTTTGAGAATTTTAGCCCTTACAATTTCAGAAACATCAAAGTCATATTGCCCGGCCAACATGATCGCATATGCAAAAACATCCGCAATTTCATCCTTGAGCTTATCCTGATCTACCGAACTTAAATCACCCTCTTTCTTCCATAAAAAAAGTTCGTTTAATTCAGCAGCCTCAATCGAAAGAGCCAACGCCAAATTCTTGGGATCATGAAATTGGCCCCAATCCCGTTCATCCCTGAATTGCTCCAGTTTGGCAAGCAAGTCTTTTATTTCTCCCATATTCTTTAAAAACCTATAAGGAAATCGAGACCTGGGAACTTACCGATTTCGCTTTCTGCCTGGCCTCTTCCACTGAGGTACCACGAGCAAGTGCGACTCCCATTCTTCGCTGTCCTTTTACTTCCGGCTTGCCGAATAATCGGAGTTGAGTATCCGCTTCTCCCAGAGCTTGCTCTAGGTTCCCAAAGCAAACTTTATCCGACTCCCCCTCGACCAGAATCACGCTGGAAGCAGAGGGACCCAAATGCCGAATTTCCGGAATCGGCAGCCCCAGGATTGCCCGGGCATGCAAGGCAAACTGGGAAAGATCCTGAGAAATCATAGTCACCATCCCGGTGTCGTGGGGTCGCGGAGAAACTTCACTAAATAAAACTTGCTCCCCACAAATAAAGAGTTCGACCCCAAATACACCCCACCCTCCTAAGGCATCCGTGACCAACTTGGCATACCTGCGGGCTTCTTCCATAGCAATTTCCGACATTACTTGGGGCTGCCAGGATTCCCGATAATCCCCCGAAACCTGAGTATGTCCAATTGGCTCGCAAAAAGAAGTGCCCCCGGAGTGACGCACCGTGAGCTGGGTAATCTCGTAGTCAAATTCCACAAAGCCTTCCACGATTACCTTACCCATCCCCGCTCTTCCCCCTGCTTGGGCATATTCCCAAGCCACCTTGACCTCCTGCTCCGACCGGATCGTGCTCTGCCCTTTCCCGGAGGAACTCATGATCGGCTTCACCACACAGGGGAAGCCAATCTCTCTTACCGCCTCGAGGAATTCCGTTTCCGTTTCCGCAAAGGCATAAGGGGAAGTAGATAATCCCAACTCCTCCGCAGCCAACCTACGAATACCCTCCCGGTTCATCGTCAACTGAGTGGCCCGGGCGGTTGGAATAATGGTGCAAATTTCTGACTCTTCAAATTCCGATAGCACATCGGTGGCAATCGCTTCGACTTCCGGAACCACCAGGTCCGGCTTTTCTAAATCAATTACTCTTCTTAAGGCATTTGCATCGAGCATCGAAACAATATGGGAACGATCCGCAACCTGCATCGCCGGAGCATTCCCATAGGCATCCAAGGCAATTACTTCTACTCCATAACGCTGTAATTCAATCACTACCTCTTTACCCAATTCACCCGAGCCGCAAAGCATGACTTTTTTAGCCGATGAAGTGAAGGGAGTACCAATGGAAACTGACATCTCCCTATGAAGAAAACGAAAAAGGATTCAGGTCGAGTAAAAAAGAAAAGAGCTAAGAGCTTTCGCTATTTTCCTCCATTAATTCAGCCCCTTTGATCAACCGACAAAATTCTTTTTTCGAAACCTCTTCGGTTTCTTCCTCTGCTCCATTATGGGAAAAAGATAATTTGTATTTAATCGACATACGGGCCCACTCGGTGATTCGAAAGAACTTATTTTTTTTCACCCAAACCTGTCCCTGTTTCAATCGCATCCATCTCTTGATAGCTCAGCATTCCGAGTCAAACGAGCCTTAAATTTTCAACCAATTAAGTTTTCGCTCCAGCTAAACCTTTGGATTCCACCATGAAAAGCCAGACCCTTTAGGAGACAGCTGAATTCTCTAAGAATTCAATCCCATTTAGCTTTTGGATTTGCCTTTCTTTGGTTTGAAGGCTTGAAACCTACGGATGGCGATTGAAGACATCATATCATTGGATGCCTTTTTTAGTAATAAAAAGGAAGTGGGTCCGAACGGGAAAAAGAAAAAGAAGGTAGATAGAGAAGCCTTGGCGTCGCCCATGATGAGAATCCCCAGAATGGATGTTCGGGTGGCACGGGATTTGATCGATATTGGAGTGAAAGAATTATATGAGCTCGAGGGACGGGCTCCGGATTCCGTTTTTGAAGAAATTAAGAAAAGAAAACCAGATTCTCCAGACTGGATCTTGCCCTACCTGAAGATGGCGGTTTATTTTGCTGAAAATGAGGATGCTGATCCTAAAATGCTTCATCCACAGGAGTGGATGGATTAAAAATGAATTATAAAGAGTTGGCATCCAATTTCTCCCTTGCCCGTTTTGCTTGCCAGACCATAAAGCAACCATAAGCGAAAAAAAGGAACCCGTTGATCATGGTCATGGGATTGTTTTCCTGTTGAACACCAACTCCGAAGAGTGCAGCTCCTACGATTGAAAAAACCCAGCCAAACCAGGAACGGTATTTTATAATCTTTCTAAAATGATCGACTTTTTTCGCTTTCTGTTCATCCGATAGAGGCACTGACATGTTTCTGAGAATGCGAAGGTATCAATTGATGTCGATCTCATCTTCCCCCATTTCCCCAAAGGATTGCTTAAGGAAAGAAAGCTTTTCATTTTCCACTTTGAGTAACTCAGTAAGCATTTTGGCTCGTTGGTGAAGGGATTCTTCTTCCAACATTTCTTGCTTAAAATCAGTATCGCGACAGATGTGATGGGCGGCAAGATCAACAAAAGCTGAAGTATCCTCAAGCGGGGTAAGCATATCCAAGATTTCGTTAGTCACTAGACCTTGTAATTCGGCATTCTGCTTGAGTCCTTCCACTAGATTGCTACGAATTTGGGGAACGGTTTCTTCAATGACCGTATTTAAGGGTTCAACCTCTAAGATTCGATAGGGTTCTTCCTGTGAAACCGATTGAATCCGTACACGATGTAAACCTTGCAAGAGTACGAAAGAGGTACCATCGTCATGCTGCTTCGAGATCCGTACCAGACCAGCTGTAGCAACTTGGTAGGGAGGTTCCATTTTAGCTTCTTCATCGGATACATCTTCCCGCTCCCGGACAATGGCGAACATACGATTTTCCGAGAGGATGTCATCAAGCATTTGCCGATAGCGTTCTTCAAATATGCGAAGGGGCATCATAGCACTTGGAAAAAGAACGACCCCACGAAGTGTCATCGCGGGAAGGAGTTTAGGGATTTCAATATTAGCTTCTAACATTCAAGTAATTAGTTTGTGAATGTAATGACAAAGGACAAATTCATGGGTTCTGGAAGCCTTACAAAACTGTACTCATTGAAAGAACAATCCAGCAATGGTTGCAGAGAGCAAACTGGCCAATGTACCCCCAATTAATGACTTTAATCCTAGGGCTGCTAAGTCAGATTTTCTTTCGGGGGCGAGGGATCCAATTCCTCCAATTTGAATGCCGATTGACATAAAATTGGCAAAACCACAAAGCGCAAAAGTGGCGAGGAATACCGATTTGCGGGAAAGGCCTTCCGCTTGCATGTTTGAAAGTTCCATGTAGGCAAAGAATTCGGTAGCAAAAGTTTTAGTGCCAATGAGTTGCCCGACGGAAAGCACCTCACTTCCCCCTACCCCGATCAACCACGCAAGGGGAGCAAATACAAAGCCGAAAATCGCCTGTAGGCTTAGGGTATCAAAACGGGCATTACTAATTTCATGAAGGTGTTGATTGATCGACAATGCACCGATTGGAGAGAAGGAACCCATCCAGCCAAGGATGTGATTGGCCAACATAATTACGGCGTAAAAAGCAATCAACATGGCTCCAACATTTAGGGCCAACTGCAGACCTTGGCTCGTTCCATTGGCAAGGGCATCAATCGGATTTCTACCGATTGATTGCTTGGACACGCTTAGGTCTTTACTCACTTTTTCCTCCTCAGGAATTAGAATTTTTGCAATGAGTAATGCAGCCGGCGCATTCATTGCCGATGCACAAAGCAGAAATTTACCAAAAGCCAGCCTGGAGGCTTCATCAGAACCACCTAGCATGCCCATGTAGATGGCAAAGACAGAACCGGCAATCGTGGCCATCCCTCCGACCATTAAGGCCAGAATTTCCGACTTTGTCATTTTGGGAATGTAGGGTTTCACAATCAGCGGGGCTTCGGTTTGTCCCACAAATACATTGGATGCAGCAGCCAGGCTCTCCGCTCCCGATAATTTCATCACCCGGCTCATTACCCAGGCCATGCCTCGAACCACAACTTGTAAGATACCAAAATAATAAAGCAAAGAGGATAAGGCGGAAAAGAAGAGAATGCTGGGCAATGCCATGAAAGCAAAGACAAAGCCTTGCCCTTCAAATGCTTGATTCATCGCAGCAATATTCGACAAGGGGCCAAATACAAAACCGGCAGCGTCGACCGAAATTTGCAGGGCTAAGGAGAACATCTTGGCAACCCAGCCAAAAAAGGCTTCCACCCAGCTGATCCGAAGAACTCCAAATGCGATCATAAATTGCAAAGCAAGTCCTCCGAGAATTACCCTGGGGTCAATCTTCTTGCGATTCGAACTTAGTAAAAAGGCAATCAATAATATCCCACCAATTCCGAAAAGGACTCGAAAGAAAGAAGAGCTTTCATCAATGGTAGCAAGGATTTTCATATCAGGGTTTCAAGTACCATGTTAGGTTGCAACCATTTCATTCGTCAATCCTAGCTTTCTGATCCCATTTTTTTCAAGGTTTTGTAAATTTCCGCAAGATTCAGTCGCTTTGGGTTGCTATTCTTCAACCCAAGTAGATGCTAGCATTGAAATGAAAATCATTGCTTGTATTCTTTTTATCTTATCGGTCACCAGTTGTGGTGTACCCATAATACCTGGCATTTGAAGAAGGATAAGGGTTGCGAGAAGGTAATCCTTGGTTCATTTCTTGCTCTATGAGTGCTTTGGACGGCGTAGAGAATAAAAATGTTCTTCTTATCGGTGGAGGGTCAGGTATGGGACAAGCTAGTGCCCTTGCCCTCGCTGAAAGCGGTGCCAAGGTGGCGATTGCGGGAAGAAGGATGAAGATGCTTAGAGAAACCGCGAACAAGTTCGGGAACGGGAATGAAATCCTCTGCAAAGATGCAGATGTGACAGACCGCGAATC
>DEYT01000110.1:10825-19574 GCA_002364975.1 Opitutia bacterium UBA3151
ATTCATGCCGCGGGTATCAATGTAGCTATGCGTTCCATGCAGGAGCTAGATCCAAAAGATTGGGACAGGTTGATCGATATCAATTTAACGGGAAGCTACAATGTTTTACGCCTTACCTTGGAAAGAATGAGGGCCCAAAAGAATGGACTGGTTATACTTATAAATTCCGTCGCCGGCAGAAGATCGGTCCCACTTGCCGGGATTGGCTACAATGCCTCAAAATTTGGAATGAGTGGTCTAGGCGTAGGCGTGGCCGAGGAAGAAAAAGAGAATGGCATTCGAATCACCAACCTTTATCCGGGTGAAGTGAACACTCCAATTCTCGAAAACCGAAAGCAACCACCCAGTGTCGAGCATCGCGAGAGCATCCTACAACCCGAAGATGTTGCTTCCGTGGTTCATCATATTTGTGGATTACCCGATCGTGTTCACATTCCCGAGTTGATCATTAAACCTGCCCAGCAATCTTTTGTGTAAACAGGACCATTCCCTCCGATCCGAAGGCGAATTACGACTAGAGTTGAAGCTTTTCTTTGATTGAAGAGACGGCTTGTTCCACATTTTCCCGATGGCCAAAGGCACTCAGGCGAAAAAAGCCCTCGCCTGCGGGTCCAAATCCTGAGCCAGGAGTACCAACCACATGACATTGATTGAGTAATTTATCAAAGAAGTCCCAGGATGACAGTCCACCCGGGGTCTTAAGCCAAACATAGGGAGCATTGCCTCCGCCGTAGGTGGTGATCCCCAAGGCATCCAATCCTTCATTAATGATTCGGGCATTTTCCAGATAAAAAGCAACCTGTTCATCGGTTTGCCTACGACCCCCGCTACTTAAAGCCGCAACCCCACCAGCTTGTACCACATTGGAGGCCCCGTTAAAAAAGGTATTTTGGCGACGGGTCCAGAGAGCATGTAATTTTCCCGCTTCCGAATCTTCTGTTTGACAAGCCTTTGGTACAATCGTCCAGGCAAGTCGAACACCTGTGAAGCCAGCAGTCTTGGAAAAGCTATTAAATTCGATGGCACAATTCTCCGCGCCTTCCACTTCATAAATTGAGTGCGGAAGATCCGGATCAGTAATGAAGGCAGCATAGGCAGAGTCAAAAAAGATAACCGCCTTGTGCTCATTTGCATAATCGACGAACTTTTTAAGTTGTTTCTTCGTTGCTACTGCACCGGTCGGGTTATTGGGACTGCAAATATAGATCAGGTCAACCTTCTGCGTGGGTAAATCCGGAAAAAATCCATTTTCTTCAGTACATGGCATATAAACCAGTCCGTCATAACCAGTTTCCGAAGCCAAACCGGTTCGGCCTGCAATCACATTGCTGTCAACATAGACTGGATATGCAGGATCTTGGACTGCGACTACACAGTCGTCCGAGAAAATCCCCTGAATATTTGCGGAGTCTGACTTGGCCCCGTCGCTGACAAAAAATTCGCTCGGATCCAAGGAGAGTCCGCGTTCCGAATAGAGCTTGGCCAATCCATCCCGCAGGGGAGAAATTCCTTCCGATGGTCCATAACCGGAATAAGACTCTGAGGAGCCAAGTGCATCCACCCCCTCTTTCAGCCCGTCTAGAACTGAAGAAACAATCGGTTCCGTAGTATCCCCGATTCCAAGTCTCAGAACTTGAGCACCCGGGTTGCTTTCCAAAAAGGCATTGGTACGCCTGGCAATCTCAGGAAAAAGATATCCAGCCGCTAACTTGTCGTAATTTTGATTAATTCTAGCCATGATTTAAAAGTTTAAACGATCGATAATGATAAATTAATCAAGATTGGCAAATGGGAATGAACTTCATTTTTATTCTCCGGCTTGAAGAAGTAGACCATGTTTTCGGGCAACTCGAAAAGCAAATAAGAATGCACTCATCCCAAGCCCCAAATAAATCACATTAAAACTCAATGATTTCAGGAGGAGATCCTGGCGCCAAACTCCTTCGATAAGTAAAGCCCGCATCCCCTCGAAAACATAGGTTGTGGGGATAAAGGCGGCAATTTCCTGCATCCATCCAGGTAAGGTGGATAAAGGATAATATATGCAGGAAAAAGGAGCGATTAGAAAAGGAAGCACCCAAGTCAAGCTCTCTGCACCTAATCCGTACCGAATCAGAATCGCAGTTACAAATTGAGACATTGCCCACCCCGTCAAAACCAAGTTGAAGAAGAAGGCAAAAAGCGGAAGACCCATATCGAAAACGGAAACTCCAAAAAAAGGAATAGCAAGCAGAGCGGCAGGGATCATTCCTATCAAGGTGCGAATTAAGGAAATGCAGGCAAGTCCAAGCATTAATTCCCAAGGCCTAAGCGGGGAAACAAATAAATTTCCCAAATTCCTCGACCACATTTCTTCCAAAAAGGAAAGAGTGTAACTAATGTGCGATCGAAACAAGGTATCCCAGATTAATACTACCGATATGAGTACCCCTCCTGCGGTAAGCTCCGGGCTACTCGGGGCAAAGTGCTTGGATACAAAGCCCCAGACCACCATCTGCATGGTTGGCCAATACGCAATTTCAATAATTCTGGGCCAACTACTTCGTAAAAGAAAGAAATAACGAGTAAACAGTGCAAAGATTCGGCTAGACGAGGAATGCTTCAGTTTCGCACTCATTCCATGCCCTTACGATTGACCTGAAGAAAGACTTCTTCGAGGTTACTTCTTTGGTATTTGTCGAGTAGACCCTGAGGTGACCCTTTTTCCACGAGCTTGCCCTCCTTCATCAGTAGGGCTTCATCGCATAACAACTCCACTTCCCTCATATCATGGCTTGCAAATAAAATCGTGGCCCCTCTCTGATCCCGGTATTCCTGAAGAAATTCACGGATCCAAACGGTTGTATCCGGATCGAGACTCGCAGTCGGTTCGTCCAAAAGTAGAAATTCTGGTTCATTGATCAAGGATTTTGCTAAGGAAACCCGGGTCTTTTGACCGGATGAGAGTCGTCTAAGGCGTTGGTCCAATAATTTTTCTAACCGAAAAGACTTGGCTACTTGCTGGATTCTTTCCTTAGGATAAACCACGCCATATAATTTCGCATAAACTAAAAGATTCTCACCCACGGTAAGCCTTTGCGGTAAATCCACATAGGGGGATGAAAAATTCATTCTGCCGAGAACGGGAAAACGGTCTTTTACAAAATCCTTCCCGAAGAGGCTAATTTCCCCAGAACTCGGTCGTAAGAGTCCAAGGAGCATGGAAAGCGTCGTAGTCTTCCCTGCTCCATTTCCACCAAGTAATGCTGTGATCGAAGATCGGCACAGAGAGAAGGACAAATCATTCACCGCAGTAATGGTACCAAATTTTTTGGTCAGCGAATGGGTTTCGAGGATGGTGTTCAAAAGATTTAAAAGAATGGGTTTGGTTTCAATCCTCAGTTAAACGATTTAATTCGCTTTCAGCAACCTGAGTTGCTTCATCTAAGGTACGATTTTCAAAGAGATAATCATAATCCAAAAATTTACTGGTTACCTTGACCGAAGAAAAAGGCAATGGGAGACGAAATTCATCCCATGTCTTGAGCCGAATGGCAGAAGAGAATTTGAAGGTGAGCAGAAGAACAGGATTTTTTGTTATCTTGGCCAAGGCTAATGCCCCGGACTTTGCTTGATAGCACGGCCCTCGGGAACCATCCGGAGTAATTCCCACATCATTTCCTTCTCGTACTACATTTACCAGGTCTCGAATGGCTTGGGTACCTCTCCGGTTTCTCGAACCACGAACCGCTCGAATACGAGCCCATGAATAAAAAGCTTCCAGCCATGCACCATCCCGACTGCCGCTAATTAATCCATAACAATGTCTCTTTTTCCTAAATCGGGAGTGCCATTCCGGGCCAATAAATAAGCGATTATGCCACAAGATGAAGAGAACAGGGCCCGGATAGTTTTCAACTTTAATCCGGTCCTCTTCATCTGCATACCGCAAGCGGATCGAGAAAGTCCAAACTCGATAAATGATTCCCAAAGGACTCAAAAAAATTCTTTTGAGCAAGCTTTGTCGGAGGGGGGTATTGCTCCGACCCCCAAGAGCAGTTGACATCTGAAAATCAGAATTCGAGATCCAAACCTAACTCAGCAACATGTGCAGGAGTCTCTTCCTCGTGCAGGTAACGATAACCAAGGCGAAGGGCAATCATTTCATTGAAGTGGTAGACCAAACCAAGATTTCCAGTAGCAAATAGGCCATGATCCAATCGGCGTCTTGGATCCTCAATGATAGATAAATAATAACCCAAGCCCAAACCAATGTATCCTCCGAAATTGCCAATCAGGTTCCTTTCATAACTGAGATCAAGAAAGCCAGCAAAAGTCTCTGCCGAATGCTGAAAATAACTGCGGTAACTTGGACCCGGATAGGAAGTATCAAATTCATATGAGCTTTTATGGTGTTGATGCTTTTTGTACAAACCACCTATACCAAATTGAAGATTATTCGTCTTAAAGCCTCCGACAAAAAGAATACTAACCCCGGGGTCGTATCGGGTATATTTTTGTCCATTCGAGATTGGGATAGATGGCTTGTGAATTTTGTAAGGTATGGCATAGCCCGGGGTAAGAATAAAATATTTACCCATTCCATTGGAGGCTTGGCTTTTCGGGTTGAAAAGAGATTTCGTCTCTCCTCCTTCGGTGTAAGTCCCTGGGGCTTCAACTTGAAATGCAAGCTGATTAACTGGATTTTGTTCATCGGTTTCGAAAAGATCTGCCGGAGCCCGTCCCGGAGAAACTAGGCCTCGGTTGGAGGTACTAGGTAAACCCGGGGAAATAGAAACTTTAGAATCGTAAAGGCTCTCCCTTTCAGGACGGGTTGGCAACAATTCGGTATCGAAGGGTTTCTGGAAGGAACCACCCCGAGAGAATCCGTAAAAGATTTCATCAAATCGGGTCTGCAAATTGTGAAGCCTTTGGGAATAGTCATTAATTTCACGCTTCATTCCATGGATACGCTGGCTTTGATAGAAGCTCTTGTCGTCTACATTTTCAAAATAATCAGTAATGGGTTTCTGAGACGAAATAGCAGAATTTCCGTCTCCTCTGCCGTATTGAGCGAATAAAAAAACAGGCAGAAAAAAGTGATATGTAAGTATAAACAAAGATTTCTTGGACATTATCATTAGCGAAGACAAACTTAGGATATCACCTATGCAAAAAAGATTCTTCTTTTAAGCAACACAAAAGAAAAAAACTTTGATTTTCAAAGCACTCTTTTATGTCTTTTGATGCTATTTGAAAAATAGATGAACAAAAGATGGTAGGCGAAAAAATATATAACATTTACTACCACGCCACCAATGAATGCGGTTCGTAACCCCTCCTCCTGCTGCGCTGCTCTGCGATAAGCAGCAAGGTTTGACTTCTGGATCTGTACTTGGGACAAAGGTAGTCGGGCATCGTAAGCCTCAGGGGGTAAATTTTGAGAGAGAATAGACTCGGGAATGACCAAATCCACTCCCTTGATAATCTCAACATAAGGTCTTTTGGCCATACCCAAAACAGGACCCACTTTAATCGCACGGTAAAAGGTCACTTGAATAATAAATGCGACCACCAGCAATAATCCCTGGGATACTAGCCATGCCTTCGTTTTTAATTTCATTGGTAAAGTTAAGAATATGTTTTATCGGTTGCTACTTCTTGCTCAAATAAAGTTCTAGGTTGCCAAGCTGTAAAGATTCGAAAAGAAATAAATTTAGGTAGATGAGGAAAATTTGGATATTCTTATTGCTTTCTTTTGGAAGCTCACTGGTCTTGGCTGACCAGATTCATGTTGTACAAAAAAATGAAACCCTTGGGGGCATTGCCCAAAAATACGGCGTTTCTACAAGTACACTTCAGGCATTCAATGGCATTGCAAACCCAAATCTTCTCTTTGTTGGTAAAAAACTTAAAATTCCCAAAAATGGGCTATCAGAAATTACCTATGTCGTAAAAAAAGGTGATAGTCTCGGTAGTATTGCCAGCCGTTTTAAAGTCAAGTTATCCACCTTGGCACTGCTTAATAAAATTGACCGCCTGAATCTGATCAAAGTCGGGCAGAAGATTATCATTCCGGTTAAAGAAACGATATATTCTCCGCCTCGAAGCCTACTCTCAGCCTCGACCCTTCAATCTCTCAATATGATTAGGCCCCACTCCAGCAAATGGCAAAGAATTGTAATTCATCACTCTGCAACCCCCGTGGATGACGCCATGAATATGCACCGGGTACATAAAGCTAGGGGCATGAAAAATGGCTTGGCGTATCATTTCGTCATCTCCAACGGTTCTCGGAAAGCCTATGATGGAGAGATTTATATTGGAGGAAGGTGGAGGGCTCAACTGGATGGTGGCCACATGAAAAAAAGAAGCTGGAATCAAACGAGCATTGGGATTTGTTTAATCGGAAATTTCGAGCTTCGTTCTCCCACGGCAAAACAACTGTCTGCTCTCGAAGGACTTTCTGAATACCTGATGAAAAAATGCAGGATTTCTAAATCTGCGATTACCACACATAAAATTCTGCACAAGAATCATACTGTTTGTCCAGGCAAGTATTTCTCCTTACCCAGTTTTTTGAAAAGAATTTCGAGCTAGTCCAATCCAAGCTTGGATGGATCTGGTGCGATTAGAACCTTTCCCATCCTCGACTCTTGATTTCGAGCTAAAGCCATGTGAAATTCTTCTAATTTAAAGGTCTGGTCGATCAAATACCGCACTTGATCCAAAGCAAGCGGCTGAAGAACCTGTTCGATTGCATTTCGTAACCCAGCCCGTGATTGATTCTGTTTCCAGCGATCAAGCCAAAAGCCGAGAAATCGTACATCTCCAAAGATTAATTCTCTGGTAGGAAAGCGAATTGGAGTGCCATCCATAGCTCCAAAAGTGAGGTGGATTCCACCTGGGCAAAGGGTCTTGGCCAACCTCGAGGCACTTTTTCCTCCAACTGAATTCAAGGCCATTACACATTTTTTCCCGCTGGTTAGATCAAGAACATGCTTCGGGACAGCTTCATCATCCAGTAACACATGTTCGACGCCTAAATTTTTCAGTTCCTTTAATCTTTCATCACTTCGAACAAGGCTGATGCAGGAAATCCCAAGCATTCTGGCAAATTGTACCACAGCCTGGCCCACTGCTGAATTACCTGCATTTTGAACAATGAAATCTCCCTCCCTTAAATATTCAAAGTCATGTAAAATACGCCATGCCGTGACTGGATTTAAGATAGCTACCGCTAATTGATCCACTGGAACCAAGGAGGGTAAGAGAATCAAGTCCTCCACGACACCGACTGCATAGCTTTGCCAAACCCCTTGATGTTCCGGCATCGAAACGAGCTTACCAAGGATGGCACCATCTACCTCCGGACCAGCCTCCACCACCTTCCCGACTCCTTCCCTTCCACCAGTCGCGGGAAGGTCACGAAGTTTACCATATGATCCATTGATCAGACCAAAATCAGAGGGATGAATGGTAGAAGCGATCATCTCAATCAGCACTTCACCCTTCATGGGGGTAGGCATAGGTAAATCTTCCAGTGCCAAAACCTCGAATGGACTTCCTAATTGATGATATCGAATGGCCTGATTTTTCATTTATTCCTTTGCTTTGGGAATCCAAGAATTGGCTCTCATCCAAGCCTCGACCCTCAAGGGCCATTGAGAAACAGGGTTGGAGGAGACTCGCATACCATAACCATGGCCGCCAAATGGAAAAACATGTAATTCGTTCCCTTTCACTCCCATCTTCTCCAATTCTAAATAAGCAAGCACACTACCCTCTGCCGGCACATGGTCATCCCCAGTGTGCACAAAAAAGCAGGGGGGGGTATTCTGGGTGATTTGCACTTCAGGGAATAAAGCATCTCGTTTTACCCGGTCCACTAAATAAGCAGGATAAATTAATATCCCAAAATCTGGACGGCAGGAAAATTCATCGGCTTGGTCGATGGGTGCGTATGCTCTTTTTTCATAAGAAGTTAGGGCCATCATTGCCAAATTCCCGCCTGCAGAAAAACCAAGGATTCCAATTCTCTTCGGATCCAAGCCCCATTTTTTTGCATCTTTTCGCAAGATTCCCATGGCTCGCTGAAAATCTTGCAAGGGAGCTTCATGCTTCGGTCTATTTGCCCTTCGAGGAACCCGGTATTTTAACAAAACCCCGGTAATTCCAAGTTCATTCAACCACTCACAGACTTCAGTACCTTCGTGTTCATAGGCCAAAATATTATAACCACCACCGGGGCAAACGATAACCGTGGCCCCCGTAGCTTTATCTGCAGCAGCAGGATAAATAGTAATCATAGGCTGGGTCACATTCTGAATTCGAATCACCTCGCTTTGCCCGGGTTTAGGCTGCCTCTTCGACTCGGGTCCAATTTCTCCTCTTTTGTACCCGGGAGCTTGCTTGGGCCAAAGTATGATTTCCTTCAAGGATGCCCCGGACAAAAGCGGAAGGCTGGAAAGCAGAAATATTAAAAGAGGTTTAGCGGTTTTCACTCAAGGTACTTCTTTTGAATAACCAGCAACATGCAAAGCAAAAAAGAAATGATTGGTTTCTTTTTTGTTGGCGTCACCGAATAACTTTCAGAAGAAAAGAAATGAAAATATTTTGCTTTCTGTTTCCGATCATCCTTTTTAAAACCTTCGCCAGTGTAGAAAAGGAAGTAGTCTCCGCCTTTCTTGCAATCGATTTGCATGGAAAAGGAAATCCTGATGCAGTGAAGGCACTCGCCTTGCTCGACGAACTTGATCAAAAATCCATC
>DEYT01000110.1:19953-29489 GCA_002364975.1 Opitutia bacterium UBA3151
GGTGCGATCAACCAGATTTTAAAATCCTCCAAGTTTCAACCTTTTCCCAGTTCCGAAATCAAGGGCTTTATTCAAAATAAAGAAAATATCGGAAGTTCTCGTAGATCTGCCTTTGAATTACTTCAGGATTTTCGACCTAAACTCGCATCTTCCATGGTCCCTAAACTAATTAATGATCCTGAGCCCTCTCTGCGGAGAGAAGCAGTTGCCCGGTTACTCAACCAAGCTTCTACTGCACTTTCAGATTCAGAATCGAAAAAGCTTTATACCCGAGCCCTCACGGAAGCTAGGGACGCGGAACAAATTAAGGTCGCCAGCAACGCTCTGAAAGAGATGGGGCAAGAAATAAATTTGGTCGAATTGATGGGCTTCCTTACCGAATGGGAGTTGATCGGTCCTTTTGATAACACAGAGAGAGCTGGTTTTGGGAAAACTTACGAGCCGGAAACCACCAATAAAGAAAGCTACCCTGGTAAAAATGGACAAGTTCAATGGAGTCCGTTCTCAACCTCGGACTCCTTTGGCATGCTTGATATCAATCAAAAATTTGGTGAAATCAAAGAAGTTTTGGCTTACGGAAAAACCGATTTTTACTCGGACAAAGATCAAAAAGCACAATTTCGATTGGGTTCGAAAAATGCCTGGAAGATCTGGGTAAATGGTAAACTTCTTTTTGCCCGTGATGAATACCACCGTGGAGGTACTCGAGTGGATCAATTCATTCTGGATGGTGCCTTGAGAAAAGGTAAAAATCAAATCATGGTAAAGGTATGTCAAAATGAACAGACTCAACACTGGACCAAACAATGGGAGTTTTGCTTACGGGTTACAGATCCATCCGGAAGGGCGATTAAACAAGCGAGGAAAAAATAGATTTCTCAAACTGAATATTCCATGAAAAAAATAATACTTTCCATTACTTTCTTATTCTTCTTTATTTCGGTCCATGCAGATTGGCTCTCTTTTCGCGGTTCCAATGGAAATGGTTCGAGCGACTTTAAGATTCCAGATACAATAAGCCTGAATGGGGTGAAAAGTTGGAGCACGGATTTACCCGGCCGGGGACTCTCCAGTCCGGTGGTGGTAGATGACTCGATCTTTCTCACTGCATCCAGTGGCCCAAGTCAGAAGGTTCTCCACATCCTCGCCTTTAATTCCGAGAATGGTAGACTGAGATGGGAACGAAAATTCAAGGCGACCGGGAGAACGGTTTGTCATAATAAAACCTCAGTCGCCGCCTCCACGCTGGCAAGTGATGGACAAGTTTTAATCGCCCAATTTTCATCTAATGATGTATTCTGCCTCGACCTATCCGGAAACTTAAAATGGGTACGTGGGCTTGCCTTTGACCATCCTAATATTGCAAATGGTTTAGGGATGTCTTCTTCTCCTGTAATTGCAGCCGGCACTGCGATCATTCAAGCTGAAAATGATGCGGACTCTTTCTCCTTTGGCTTGGACCTTGGTTTAGGAACTACCAAATGGAAAAAAGAAAGACCACGGGGTGCCAACTGGACCTCCCCAATAACTCTTGGATCCCAAGGTCGTGAGCTTGTCGCGTTGCAATCCAAACAAGGACTCATTGCCTTAGAACCAGAAACCGGTCAAAAACTCTGGTCTTTCGACGATGGTGCCTCCACCATCCCCTCAAGTTCATGGACGGAACAAGGTATTCTCCTCATTCCATCCAATGGAATGACCGCCTTAAAACTCGATACCAACATGGAGGACTTCAAGCAAATATGGGCAGATAATAAACTCAAGCCCGGAACGGGCAGTCCATGCTCACGAGACGGAAAGCTCTATGTGATTAATAGTGCAAATGTCCTTACCTGTGCCTCAGTTAAAAACGGAGAAATTAAGTGGCGCTTGAGGCTGCAGGGGCCGATAAGCGGCTCTCCCATCCTCACTGAAAAAAAACTTGTCGTCTTTAGCGAAAGCGGATTGGGACAGGTGGTAAAATTGGACACCGAGGAGCCAAAAGTTATTCAAACCATTGACTTGGAAGATACGATTTTATGCACCCCTGCCATGACCAAAGATGCATTAGTTGTGCGCTCGGATCAAAAGCTTTGGAAACTCAGCCACTAAAAATATTTGGCTAATCAAGGCGTTACCACCACGCCCGGCAATCGATTTTTCAGAAACTGACGCCTCGAATCAGAGACTTCACTTTTCCACAAGTGGAGACTCTCTAAATTCTGAAAACTTAATAAGGGTTTGATTCCGTAATCACTTATCTTCGTTTCAGATATATTTAAACTGATCAGGTTTTTCAGTCCTGACAATGCCTTGAGACCAGAATCATCAATGGTTGATTGCCTCACATTCAAGTGAGTGAGTCGGAAAAACTTACTTATCAAAGAACATGATTTCTTGGACAAATCCGTTCCACTCAAATCTAATTTGGTAAGATGATCCTGCAAAGGCATAAGAGTTCCCAGTGTGCTTTCATCGAACTCAATCCCGCTGGATACCATGCGGACCTCGAGTAAGGAGTTGCCGATGCCTATGGGACGAATCAGCAAACCAGTTTCAGCCGCAAGCCGCTCGATTATTTTTGGAGCTAATGGAGAAAGGTCACCCGCCAAAGCCTGAAAAAAGGTTATGTGTTCGGGAATATATTTCTTCTCTTTTCTTTTCTTAATCAAATCTTCAATGCCATCGTTTGCTCCAATCCAAGTTCCAAAATCAACTCCCTGAGCAATCCATTTTCTTAGAATTTCTTTTTGCTTCATGGAAAGAGGATCTCCCTTAGGGGGCATATGCTCGTCATCATCAAAGGGCAACATCACCCGGGTGTAGAGAGAGCTTTTGCTCGGATGATCTACTTTAATTACCGGTCCATCATCACTACCCAACATAATATGTGCGGCTCCATCCAAGCGTAATCCAGCCTTGGGGTTTTTCATTCTTCCAGCTTGTTCGTAAGCAGCTTGGTGACACTCCACGCATCTTTCCTCAAGAATGGGCCAAACTTCTTTTTCAAAATCAACCACCGCCTCCACCGAAAGCAATCCCAACCCTAAAAATAAAAAGTAGTTATAGAACCTAATCATAGTTACCATTAAATATAAAAATTCATGGATTTCGAGAATTTTGAAACCTGATTCATCAGAAAAGTTTTGGGGGTATTTGATATTTCAGTTGGAAAAAAGTTAGGATTTCGATTGGTTGATTTCTGATGCAATGGATACATTCAAGCCTTCTTTTATTTTTAATTTTCTATTCTAGCTCTTGGGGCAAACCGAACGGATTCTCTTGGTCTAGGACTGCTGGGAAGTACACCGATCTCTTCATGGGTAAGAAAAAAATCGCCCGTTATGTTCACGAGCGAATGGTACCATCGGATCGGGAAAGAACCTATAAACCCTTTCATCATGTTTACGACGATAAGGGTGAGAACTTCCTGACCAAAGGCCCGGGAGGAAAATACAGCCATCATCGTGGTATTTATTTTGGATTTTCCAAATGCTCCGCGTTAGACGGAGCAGGGAATAAAGTAAGTGTAGATACTTGGCATTGTAAAAGAGGGTATCAGACTCACGAAAAATTCATCTCTCAGGTTGTGGATGATCAACATGCCAGGCATACCGTTGAAATCGCCTGGAGAGTGGATGACGGGACGATTTTTGCCACGGAAGCACGTACCCTCGTTTTTCGCTTCGATCCAAAGCAACGCTTACAGATTGACTTCCAATCCATCCTTACCAGTGAACAGGGAGAGATAACATTAGACGGGGATCCCCAGCATGCAGGTTTTCAATTCCGGGCTAGCAATGAAGTTTATGAAAAAAGTGCGACCCAAACTTTTTATGTTCGCCCCGGAGAAGGCAAAGATAAAAAAGGGGCAACCAAGAATTGGCCTAAGGATCAAACCATGACTAACTTGTTTTGGAAAGGGCAAGGAATTGTGGTTGGAGGAAAAAAATACTTCACCCTCTACTTGGATCACCCTTCAAATCCAAAACCTTCCTTTTACAGTGAGAGAGACTACGGTCGATTTGGTTCTTATTTCAAAACTAAAATAAAACCAAATTCGCCCTTACGAGTTCAATATCGTCTGGATATCGGAGCGGGTGAACTGCTCGCGGAAGAATGCGAAAAACGGAGCCAAATTTTTACAGGCTCGAAGAATTGGAAATAACCTGCTGGTTCATCTCCCTATTTTCTTGGACAACGAATACGCACCTCTTTTTTTCGCACTTTTCGCGGGTCTCTTGTACGCCTGCAGTGCCGTGCTCTGCAAAAAGGGACTCGAACTTGGATCTGGTACCATTCGGTCTTTGGTTTTCTCAAATTTTATCATGTCAGCCTGCTTTCTGCCCTATCCTTTTCTGTCGGATCAACCCTTTCTGCCTAATGATCTCATAGTCGGGGCTTGCCTCGGCTTCCTGTTCTTTGCGGGCCAGTTTTTTTGCTTTTTGGCCCTCAAAAATGGGGAAGCAAGCTTGATTACCCCGATCATGGGTTCCAAACCAATTTTCGTGGCCTTGTTTTTATTGGTTCACGGATTGTCGACCGAACAAGTGACTTGGGAAATCTGGTTGGCTAGTGCTCTGGCAGCACTAGCCATTGCTTTATTGTGCTGGCCGTCGAAAGATACAAAAACCTCGTGGTTGGCACTTGCTCTGGCCTTGGCCACAGCTGCAACCTTTGGTCTGCTTGACTCACTCGTCCCCCATTTCACTCATCAGTCCTCTCCCTTAAATGTTCTATTTTTTGTTTTTGGATCGGTTGGAATCTACTCCCTTTGCTTGATTCCTTACACCGAGGGAAAATTCTTTCCGAGGAGGAAAAATTCGGACACTTGGATGTGGACATCTGCAACCTTCATGGGGGCCCAAGCGGTTTTGATGTCCATAGCCATCGGTCTCTACCAGGTACCCACGGCAGCCAATGTATTCTACGCTTGCCGGGGCCTCTGGGCCGTACTCCTGATTGCATGGCTGGGAAAAAAGATGCAGATCAAAGAAAGCGGCAGTTCTGCATCAACCATCATTCGCCGGGGAATTGGTGCCTGCATTTTGATTTTCGGGGTCTGGCTAACCACTGATCCCTAAAAAATTCTTTGCTAAAGAATAGAATTCTATCTTTCAAAAGCACTCTGCAGATTTATCATTCTAGCGAATTGCATCTATTTTATGAGAGTTCATCAAACCAAGGGATCGGATCGGTAGCCCCACTTTTTCCAACAGGCTTTTTGTTACTCTCAGGAGATTGTAAATCGAATTTGGATTGGGCGATCCGTTATCGGCAAGGGAATATTTTATGCCCTTCAAACATTTTCCCATTGACGAACCAATCCTCGCGTGCAAGAAAATTCTTGTAATGTAGGTTGAATATGGGAATTTAACCTTCTAAATTTAAAAAGCGGGAATAAAAGTTATGAAAAATTGGTTGTGGACGGTATCAGCGATCGCGTTTGCGGTTTTCTATTCGGGTTGTTCTAAAAGTAAAGGTCCTTCTCCGGAAGACACTGCTTTAATCAAAGGTACAGATCGGGGCACTTTTGTGGGTACTATGGAAGAAGGATTTCAGGACGGAGAAGATGAACTTTCTCCTGTGGGTTCTACCATTTCTGCTCTGGATGGCTCCGATGATTTAATTCCTCAGGACTCAACTTGGTCAGATCCAAGTGCTCTTGCGAACGCTGAAGAACTTTTCGAACCTATCTTTTTCGGCTTTGATCAGTATGCAATTGGTCCAGATGAACGTCTCAAACTACAGGATGTTTCCGCTTTTATGACCAGTAACCCAAATTCTCGAATTCTGGTTGAAGGCTATTGTGACTGGAAAGGTACGCCTGCATACAATAAGTCTTTGGGCGACCGGCGGGCTTCCAGTGTCCGTGATTATCTGGTCGATTTAGGCATTGATTCTGAGCGCATTGAAATTCTTTCCTTGGGAGATGAGCAAGCTACACCCAACGCGGACTCCACCACTGCTGGACTCGAAAGAAAAGCCCAGTTTTTAGTTCTCCGTGATTCTTGATGAACCAACAATCGTTCTTATTGGTTCCTCTTGCCCTGCTTGGATTGCTTTTCTCATCCTGTTCCAAAAAAGTTGATCATGACTCCACCCTCAACCGGAAGGGAGCGGAAGAAGGTTCCGCTTTTTCAGATCCCAGTAGGGACTTAAATGCCGGAGAAGACCTATCCCCTGCAGGAAGTGCACTCGATGGGAATCTGTTTGCAAACGATGATCTCTTATCCCCTCGTGATCCAGGCCTGGATGCATTCAGTGATCCGCTCAATGTCATTCGCCCATTTGATCCCGTTTATTTTGGCTTCGATCAATATAACATAAATGCCACCGAGCGTTCTAAATTGGTTGAAATTGCAGAATTCTTACAATCCAACACCCAAGCTCGCTTGCTCATTGAGGGCTATTGTGATTGGAAAGGTACTTCTGCCTACAACAAAGCACTGGGCGAAAGAAGAGCAACTACCGTCAAGGAATACTTAGTCGAACTTGGTGCGGAGGGCCAAAGGGTGGAAACCGTTTCAATCGGGGATGAAAGTGCAATTCCCAATGCAGATGGAATTCAGGCTAAACTGGATCGGCGGGCTTCTTTTGTTGTGTCCAAAGGGGAGTAATCTGGTTTTACAGTAGTCCCACTAAATCAAACCTGAATTTTAAAAGTCACTTTGTCAGCTTTTCGAAAAAGTTCGTGAAGGTATCGATCGCTTTTTCAAAGATGCCAAGATGAAAACTTTCATCCGGTGCATGGAGGTTGTCTTCATTGGTGAATAGACCAAGCATTAAGGCATCCAAGCCCGCAACTTCTTTGAGATCTCGAATGATTGGAATACTTCCACCCTCTCGCAAATACAATGGAGTGGTTCCGAAAGAGGACTGCACACTATTTTCGACTATGGAGAAGGCTTTTTTCATTAAATCAGACTCCATACCTGAGGAACCAGGCTTATTTGGAGGAATCACCACATAGGGATTGCCCCCACCCTTGAGGGTCACTTCTATCCGAACCGAGGGTGGGCATGAATCCACAATAAATTGACGAACTTTTTCGGCAATTACTTCTTCGTTCTGATCGGAAACCAGACGGCAGGTAATTTTTGCAAATGCTTCAGCAGGAATGACCGTTTTCGAACCCTCTCCCTGATAGCCTCCACCAATTCCATTAAATTCAAGAGTGGGACAAAAGCGGATGGCTTCCAAGGGTGAATAACCAGGAGGCGAAAAGAATTTCTTAACGCCTAAAAAATCCGCATATTTTTCTTCGGAAATCGGTAATTTTTCCAATTCCTGCCGTTCCCAATCTTTAGGTTCGCGCACCGCATCATAAAACCCAGGAATGGTAACCCTGCCCTGATCATCGTGCATGCCCGAGCAAACCTGCATCAATGCCTGTAGAGGATTGAGCAGTGCCCCTCCGTGTACTCCTGAGTGAAGATCCTGCTTTGGGCCAAAAACCCGAATTTCTAAAGCGGTTAAACCACGCAGCCCTGTAGTGACAGCCAATTGCTCTGGACCAGGGCTACCCGTATCAGAAACTAATAATAAATCACCGGCTAGGCTATCTTTATGGCTTTCTAAAAATCCCCGAAAACTTGGACTGCCAATTTCCTCTTCTCCTTCAATCAAGTAAGTAATGTGAAGGGGAAGATCTGGGTTCTTTTTCAAGACCCGATAGAGAGCTGACATGTGTACAATCTGCGGACCTTTGTTATCCGCTGCCCCCCGGCCAAAAAGCCGACCACTTCTTTCCTCCGCTTCAAATGGTTTACTCGACCATAAATCCAAGGGATCAGGTGGTTGAACATCATAATGGCCATAAATCACCAAACGCGGCCAGGTTGGATCTCCCCGGGTTGCTAAAATGACTGGATTGATCGGAGTTTCCACGAGATTGATTTCAAAACCTAGCTCTGCCAGACGGGCACAGGCAAAATCTCGGGCACCATCAATTCCTTCCGAATAGTTTGAGTCAGCGGAGACGCTGGGAAAAGAAACATACTGCGTGAGTGCTTCCTTTGGATTTTCTAAAATGGAATTCATGGGTTCGGCGTTTCTCCTCTTGCATTTTTCGCCTCTACATAAAGAGCATATGCTTGGTTCATATTGGATTGAAGAAATTTAATTCGATTATCAGGATTTGGATGAGTAGAAAAATATTCTGGCATCTTGCGCTTATTTTTTTTCAGCATTTTCTCCCAAAAAGTAACTGCTGCTCGAGGATCGTACCCTCCCATAGCGGAGTAAAAAAGCCCTCGCTGGTCCGCCTCACGCTCTTGTTCCCGACTATAAGGCAATGCCATTCCTAGAGTGGTGCCTACCCCATAAGCACCGCCTGCGATCATTCGATCCGAAGAGTTTTTCTTTCGCATAGCAGTATCTAAAATCACACCACCTAGTGCGATCCTCAAAGCTTGAGACATTCTTTTATTGCTGTGCCGCATTGCAACATGGGCAATTTCATGCCCAATCACCGCAGCAACTTCATCTTCGTTTCCATCCGCAAGTTCAATAAGTCCGCTGTTCACTCCCACTTTTCCACCTGGCATCGCAAAGGCATTGGCCTCACTTTTTTGAAAAACCACAAATTCCCACTCCGTCCCGGGAAGATCCACTTGGGCAACCCCTGCAATCCTCTTTCCAATTCGTTCAACCATTTTTTTATGAGAAGCGTTGGATGAAAGAGACTGCTTATTCTTCATTTGATCGAATTGAGCCTTGGAGCGGCGAGCGAGGCTTTCGTCCGAAAGCATTGCCGTCCCGCAACCGATAAATTGCAGGCATAGAAAGCATATAAAAAAAGGTATAATATGGCTTGCCTTCATCCTTGACCCTTACAATTCAAATTCAGAAATTTATCAAAATCAATTTTTCTCAGCTTAGATAATTGATCAGTGTTTAAAATGCCTAGTGTGAGTGAATACCATTGCCATTCCACTCTCATTCGCAGCAGCAATTACATCATCATCGCGGACACTTCCTCCCGGTTGAATGGCTGCAGTGGCACCCGCAGTCGCAGCCGCTAGAAGTCCGTCAGAAAAAGGGAAAAAGGCATCCGAACAAACCGCGGACCCTTGAAGGTTTAAATTCGCTTCTCCTGCTTTCCATACAGCAATCCGGGAACTATCGACCCGAGACATTTGTCCAGCACCCACCCCCAGTGTCTTCTCATCTCCCGAATACACAATGGCGTTACTTTTTATATGCTTAACCACGCGCCAACCGAAGATCATTGAACGCCATTCCACTTCAGTCGGTTGCCGTTCGGTAACGACTTCAAAAGCTTTGGGATTGATCTTTTTCTGATCCCGGTCTTGGGCCAAAAAGCCCCCGGGTACGGTTTTAATCTCCTGAAGGGTTTCTGCCCCAAATCCAGCTTTTGAAATCAGCAGGCGCAAATTCTTTTTTCTATGAAAAAGCTCCAAGGCTTGGTCCGTAAATCCGGGAGCGATAATAACCTCGCAAAAAATTTCTCCAATTCTTTCGGCCAGATCCAAGTCGAGGGTATTATTGACCACGATAATCCCCCCAAAGGGGGCTTGTCGATCAGTGGCAAA
>DEYT01000094.1:0-193 GCA_002364975.1 Opitutia bacterium UBA3151
GATTTGACCAGCAATATTCGAAGCGATGGAGTTCTTAGTGCTGATATTAATAGATATAACAGGGTCAATCGCCCTTTGATTAACCGCACCAGTGCTGGAGATATCTAGGCCTTGACCTTGGCTTACCAAAACGGGAGTACCTCCTGTGGGAGTAAATGCTACACTAGATGTGGAAACATCAAGTTTAGTTTCG
>DEYT01000094.1:274-730 GCA_002364975.1 Opitutia bacterium UBA3151
GAAAGGGCAGAGGCTTTTTCTTTGGCTTGATTAACTGTAGTAAGAGGAATTTGACCAGCAATATTCGAAGCGATGGAGTTTTTAGTGCTGATATTAATAGAAATTACAGGGTCAATCGGTCTTTGATTAACTGCACCTGTACTGGAAATATCTAGACCTTTACCTTGGCTTACTAAAACGGGTGCACCTCCTGTAGGAGTAAATGCTACACTAGAAGTGGAAACATCAAGTTTAGTTTCGCCGGCTGGAGAAATTCCCATTTGAAACTGGGTTCCACTAATACCTGCTGTTCCCACAGGTGAGTCGATTGTAAAACTGGAAGTTCGATCTAGTTTTTTAGTTTGAACGACCAAGGAACCCGTATCGAGGTCTAGGTTAATTTGACTCGAACTTGGCTCTTGTTGAACCTCGGATAACTTTTGATCACCGGCGTCAAAGCTTTTTTGCAGAAATGAT
>DEYT01000094.1:1126-30298 GCA_002364975.1 Opitutia bacterium UBA3151
CCTGTTTTAAGAGAGTAACCTTCAGCCAACACGGCACCGGGTTTTAACACGCCTGCAACCACATTTCCATCCGGATCAATGGCTTGGACCAAACCCTTTGCGGAAAGTAGAATGATGGCACCTGGTTTGACTTCTCCATTGGGTTGTCCAGACATTTGAAGTGGAACAATGTAAAATACCGAAGCGAAAATGAAGAATATGTAAGTTCGGACAAATCTAAAATAATGCTTCATGAAAACAGGCTTTTGAGTTTTTCTTGGCTTTAAGAGAACAGGGAATTTGCTCGTTCCCAATCCACCACATTCCAAAAAGCGGTCACATAATCGGGTCTACGGTTTTGGTAATTAAGGTAGTAGGCATGCTCCCAAACATCTAAACCAATGATTGGAGTGCCACAATGGTCCGTGATTCCTTGCATTAATGGGTTGTCTTGATTCGGGGAAGAAGTAACGGCAAGAGAGCCATCCTCCTGTTTGATGAGCCAAGCCCAACCCGATCCAAAACGGGTAATTGCAGCTTGCAAGAAATCATTTTTGAAAGCGTCGAAGCTTCCGAAAGTAGCATCGATTGCATTGGATAATTCACCCGAGGGAGTACCACCACCATTGGGGGAAATACATTGCCAAAAAAAAGTGTGGTTAAAATGACCACCTCCATTATTACGAACAGCAGTTTGCATAGATTCTGGCAAATCCGATAGATTTGTGATCAAATCATCAACTGATTTTTCACCGAGTTCAGAATGTCCTTCTATAGCCCCATTTAATTTGTCAATGTAGGTTTGGTGGTGCTTGCCATGATGGATTTCCATGGTGCGTGCGTCCACATGGGGCTCAAGGGCGTCAACTGAATATTCAAGCGATGGTAAAGAATAAGACATTTTTTTTAGGGGTTATTATTTAGTATGATTCAAAAGACATATGGAGCATAGGTCAAGCTCGACTAAGTGGTAAGCCCAAAGCAAAAAATTAGCTTTTTTGGCTTCCAAGCCTTTGAATTTGAAAGAAAGCTTGTAATAGAGATCTGCACTCCTCCTGCATGGTTCCTTTCACAATTTTCGGTTTGTGGTTTGATAATTCAAGGGATTGAAGTGAGATTGCACCTCCAAGACCTCCCATCTTTGGGTCTTCAAAGGAGAAATGAACTTCCCCAATTCTAGACATAATTGTTGCCCCGGAACACATCGGGCAAGGTTCTTTAGTAACAAAAAGCTTGCACTCATTGAGTCGCCAATCCCCAATATGATTTGCAGCAATAGTGATCGCAATCATCTCTGCATGAGCAGTAGGATCATTTTGAGTTCGGGTCTTATTATGTGCAGAAGCGATAATGTTTTCGTCGTGAACCACTACAGCACCGATCGGAACTTCGTCCGCGATCCATGCGCTTATTGCTTCATTGTAAGCATGCTGCATGAAGAAAAGATCATCTTTCTCGAGTTGGGAAGGAAAGACTTTAGGAAATGGACAGTCGGTTCTGATTCTAGTGAAAATACGATTATTAAAAATTCTTTAAAGGAGAATCTTGACTTGAGGCACAGAGATGGGATGATAAAACCTTTCACAACATTATGCCAGAAGAAGAAATCGTAGAAGTCGAAGGAAAAATCACCGCTGTTTTGCCAAGCACTATGTTTCGTGCAGAACTATCAAACGGACATAAGGTTCTCGCCCACATCTCAGGAAAGCTCAGAAAGCATTTTATCAAAATTACGGTTGGTGATATCGTAAAGATGGAAATGAGTCCGAGGGATCTGGAAAAAGCCCGGATTGTTTATCGTCTCAAAAATGCGGAAGTTAATCGAAATGCACCCATAAGAAGTTTTGGACCAAAAGGAAAAGGTAAATAATAAAATTTTGTTCCATGAACATAATTGAATCCATAGGTAAAACCCCCCTCGTTGAACTAACGCAGGTCACGCAAGCTTGTAATGCCCGAATCTTTCTCAAATCCGAATTTTTCAACCCCCTTGCGAGTGTCAAAGATAGGATAGGAGCTGCCATGATTGAGGCGGGAGAAAAGGACGGATCCCTTAATCCTGACAGCGTTGTGATTGAGCCTACTTCCGGTAACACTGGGATTTCTTTAGCTTTTGTTTGTGCCGCGAAAGGTTACAAATGCATCCTCACTATGCCTGAAACAATGTCAAAGGAAAGAAGATTACTGCTCAGACTACTAGGTGCAGAAATTGTTCTTACGCCTGGACTAAAGGGTATGAGTGGAGCCATTGCGGAAGCTAGCAAATTGATGGAGGAACATGGATCAAATGCTTACATGCCACAACAGTTTAACAATCCTGCAAACCCTGCAATTCATCGTAAAACTACTGCTGAGGAAATTTGGTCCGGTATGGATGGTAAAGTGGACTGCTTTATTGCCGGGGTTGGCACGGGTGGAACCATAACTGGAGTTTCCGAAGTTATTAAGCAACGTAACCCAGATATGCTTTCGATAGCCGTTGAGCCCGTGGAAAGTCCGGTCATCACTCAAACCCGAAACGACGAAACGATTCAGCCCGGACCCCATAAAATTCAGGGAATTGGAGCTGGATTCGTCCCCAAGAACCTCAATATCGACATCCTTGATGAGGTTTTACTTGTAAGTAGCGATGAGTCTTTTGACATGGCTCGGGAATTAAGCTTGAAAGAAGGAGTACTCGGAGGAATTTCAACGGGTGCTACCGTAACTGCTGCAATAAGGGTAGGACAAAGGCCAGAAATGGAAGGCAAGAACATCGTGGTCTTGGGTGCAAGTTGCGGTGAGAGATACTTATCCACTCCACTTGCTGCAAAAGCTGCGGAAGAGGTAATGGACGCAGTTGCCGTAGGGGATTGATTCAAAATTTTGATTTCTGGTTTTATTCCTTCACCGATTTAGTGTGAATGAGGGCATTACTCAGGAGAGTTTCCAAAGCAAGTGTTGAGGTAGAAAATCGATTAGTTGGCAGTATCGAAGTCGGGATTCTCGTATACCTAGGCATTCACGAGGCTGATTCTTCAAACGATATAGAATGGTTAATCAAAAAGATTTTGGGAATTCGTATCTTCGAAGATGATACTGGTAAGATGAATCTTTCCTTGGGAAAAGATAATGGAGTTTTGGTTGTGAGCCAGTTTACTCTTTTTGGTAATTTGAAAAAAGGCTTTCGTCCATCATTCCACCGAGCGGCCAAACCTAAGGAAGCCAGAAAAGTCTATGACGATTTTATTGCCTCTTTTTTAAAAACTCATCCTGGAAAAGTTGAGTCCGGAGAATTTGGAAAGGAAATGTCTATTTCAGCTACGGATGATGGACCAGTAACCATCTGGTTAGATTCGCAATCTAAGGATTACTAATTGTTTAATAAAGGGATCTATCTCCTGCAAGTTGTGTGTAAATTGGTATTTCAATCATAAATTGATATTTTCAAAGTTAAGACATCTTTATTTTGTGTTGGATGTTCCTGAGTTGTTCCTTTAGATTTTTAATATGTTTCGTGTTCTTTTATTCAGCCTAAGCATCTGTGGCTTGTTGACCCTTTCTAGTTGTTATCAAAACAAGAAGAATCATGCCCAACTAAAAAGCCCCTCTATTTACAAAGCTTGGGATGCCCGCTATCGGTATGATTCTGATAACAGGCAACTAATTCCCTTGTATAACAACCACCAAGTGGGACGAGCATGGGGTAGAGATCAAGAGGGCAGGATGAATTTTGCTAAGTACTATGACGGTGAAGGAAAGCCAAGGGAAGACTTGCTGGTTATTCATAAGCAAAAACTGGACCTAGAAAGAGGGCGTCGATGGGATGAATTGAATCAGATGAGAATCATGAAAATAAATGAGCAACTGCTTGGGAATGAGGAAGAAGTCAGAGAAGCGGAAGAAGAAGTTTCTTCGGATGAGGATGTTAAGGATTTATTACCAACCCCATTTATTCCAACTGGTTTGGATATGAATATGGAAGGCGGAGAAGGGGGAAGCAGCCCCTTTACACCAATGCTGCTTGAGGAAGAAACTGAAAGCACTGGTCCATCTCCTTTTCTTCCGCTCACCCCTTAGCCTTAGATGAGAAAAATTTCTCTCTTTTTATCAATCTTAACTTTGCTACTTTGCAGCCTTGGCGTTTGGAAGCTAAATTCTGTGATTACAAATCACGATAGAATAAAAGTTGCTCTTTCGCTTAGTGAAAAGAATCTGAAAAACTTAGAAGTTGAAATTGAAGAATTCTCCAAAGAGCATGCGGCAAGGTTTTCCAGAGAAAGAAGAAAAAACCAAGATATGGAGGAACAAATTTTAAATTTTTCCACCGAAAAAACGAAACTCGAAATCACTTTTTCTTCCAAGAACTCAGTAATAAATGATCTCAAGGCTTCCAAAGAAGAGAAGGAGAAAAAGATTCTGGAAATGAAGGTCGAAATTCGAGCAAATGCGAGGAAACTTGCTTCGCTTAAAAAGAAAGCTTTAGATGTTGAACAAGAAATTCCACAAATTGAGAAACAAATTCAGGAACATGAAATGCAATGTGAAAATGAAAAGTCACGGAGTATTCAGGTTGAAGAGACTCTTTCCAACTATGCGCAAATCACTACAGTACTTAAAGAACACCAAGTGCGAACTTTAGATGCCTTGTATTCTGAAAAATACGAAAGACCTTGGATTGAAGAAGGCGAGATGATTCAATTGAGGAAATTTAGTTTGGACTTAGACAAAGGATTACTTGGTCTGCCTGTTGGTCAAGAGATAGGTCTTGAGCCAGGTGCATTTTTTTCAATCGCTCACTTGGGAGAGTTGATTTGTAAGATTAGAATCAAGAAAGCCGAGCAAAATAGATCGGTTGCTTTGATTATGCCTTTGTTTGGAAATCCTAGAAAATTGCTAGAGCTTGAAAGTTTTGATCTTAAACATCTTTAGAATTTCGGCAATGGTTGGACTTGTTGGGGTTGGAATCTACTATTTCCTAAACTTAGAATCTTTTATTTCTCTTGAAGATTCTTTATCGAAGGCAATCAAAAATGAGCAAAATTCGAGCTTACAATTAGAGATTGATAAAAACAAATCTGAAGCCCTGATTACCGACCTATATCGAGAACGAAGCAAAATGAGGCAAAACATAGAGGAACTTGAAAATAATATTGAAAAATTAGGAAAGGATATTGAATTAATTGAACCTCTAATGTTAAAAATAAAAGGAGAAAATATGACTACTGATGATGAATTATCACTCATCAGCGGAGAATTAAAAAAGTCCGAACTTCCATTAGATTCGATTTTAAAAGAAAATGAAACGATCTTCCAAAGACACTCTGATTTGCTTGAATTGCGCCGTAAATCTTTTGAGAAACTAGAATCCCTTAGTAAGCAAGCGGATTCTTTGGTTGGAGACTTAACTGCTCTTTCTAAAGAAAGGCAAGTAGCTCAATCCAATTATTCTTCCAAAAGGGAAGAGACTTTATTGGAATTAAAGCATCCAGGGCATCTTTATTATGGAGATGAAACTGAGGTTTTGGTATCAAGTAAAGCCCCATCAGGTAAAGGCTTATTTATTGATCAGGGAAGAGAGAATGGATTTCGAGAAAATATGCTTTTTACCGTGAAAAAAAACCCTTCACCTGAGGAAATTCCTTTTATTCTAAGAACCACTATTGTAGAAGATGAGTTTTCCTTCCTTGAATTGATCGAACTTGGAAGCTCTTCGAAAAGCATGAATGTGGAGGACGGAGAAAAACTTTTCTTGATTAGAACAGGGGATTCAAATACAAGTTATTAATCCGACAGAAATTGCCACTTTAATTACCCTCTTTTAGTTGTTTAAATTACCTACCTTACTTCATGACTTCACCTGAAGAAAACCCCACTGATGATGAACTTGCTGATTTGATGAGCGAGCATGAGGGCGGTGAAGAAATCACAGATAACGATGCAGGTGTAGAAGTAGGTATTCCCCCTTCCGTTGAGGGTGATGATTCGGAAGTAAGTACTGAGGAAGAAAGGTTCAGTATGAACGACTTCGACTCCGAACTAGCACCAACTTCATCCGTTTCTAATGTGCCAGATGCCGTGTCTAATGAAGTCAAGGAAACTGCTCCCGTGATTGAAGAAAGTGTGCCGGATTCGATTCAGAAAGATGAATCAACCTTCATGCCAAATTCAGATTCTTCAAATGCAAGTCATGTGAACGGTGATGGAGATGTGACTGAATTCAGAAAGAGCTTATCTAATTTATCAAGGCAACTTGAAATCGATAAACTCGCCCTATTACATGAAGCTGTTTCAGATAGCGGAGAAAAGATTCCTTCCCTTGATCAAATTGCAGATGATATCCAGGGACGAAAGTCTTTATTTCCCGAAGGGGATTGTGACCAGTATTCCAAAAGACCTGCGGCTCGTTTGGACGGTTGGATTTCTGGGTTGTCTTTTGGGAATAATCGTAGAGCTAAGAAATTTTCTTAATAATCAAAATCCATGATCTCTGGCTCATGATTAGTAGAGCTCAAAGAGACTTTGACTTTTCAGTAGTTATACCTGCTTACAACGAGGAAAAACTACTTCCTTTCACTTTGGATCATTTAAATAGCTGCCTAGAGCAACTCAATGAGTACCAAGGCGAAATTATTGTAGTTGACAATGCATCTACGGATCAAACCATTGAGATTGCCCTAGAAAAAGGGGCAAAAGTCATTAAGGAATCTGAGAGAAGCATTGCTAGGACTAGGAATAAAGGGGCTGCAGAGGCTCAGGGGGCAATATTGATCTTTATTGATGCTGACACCATTGTACCTTTTGAAGTTTTAAGGGAAGCCCTTGATTTGATGAAAAATCCCCTCTATGGCGGTGGAGGTGCAACCGTGAAGTTTGATCAAAATCAAGGTCGTTTTATCTCTGGAGTCCTTGTACCAGAATTTTGGAATTTGATATCCCGTCTTTTCAAATTGGCAGCAGGTAGTTTTATTTATTGCCGAGCCGAAGATTTTGAGAAAATTGGAGGCTTCTCTGAAAAGCTTTACGCAGGTGAAGAGATTCAATTCATAATTTCCTTAAAGAGGATCCTTAGGCACTCCCGAAAAAGATTTGTTATATTACACAAAAATCCGGTGATAACATCTTCTAGAAAACTTGATTGGTATGGAGACCTTAAGATTTTTTCTACCCTTTTTCTACTCCTACTCTTTCCCTTCGCAATAAGATTTAAAAGGTTCTGTAGTTTTTGGTATCAACGACCTTAATTGAAAAGATATTTCATTCTTCAAAGGGGTATTTAAAACCGCAAGATTCACGGATTTTGTCCATAGTTCTTGCTATAGAAAGGCTTTCCTCAAGTGGCATGACTTCAGAATCTTTTTTATCCTCTTCAAGCAATTGACCGAAATGTTCGGCCTCATAGTTGAATCCATTTCCCTCGAAGGGCATTTCTATATATTCTTCTTTTCGGGAATGATGCGATTGAATCGTCATCTTTTGTGGTTTCCAGCACTGCTTATGGAGGCGAAGTGAGCCATCAGTACCGGCAATAAATGCCTCCTGATTGGTCTCGCATCTTAGAGAAGAATGTAAGAGTGCATGTGCACCATTCTCATATTTCAGAATGCAAGAAGTTTGCTCATCAACCTGTGTCTTACCAAGAGTCGCAAGGGCAGCAAAGCTTTTTGGCATTCCTAGAATCATTGATGCAAAGGATAAGGGGTAAATACCAATGTCCAGAAGTGACCCACCAGCTAAAGCAGGGTTGAAGAGCCTACCATTTGGATCTTTATTTTTGGGGAGGAAACCAAAATCTGCTTGGATGGAGAAAATCTCACCCAGTGAACCCGCAAGTACAATTTCTTTAACTTTTCTCATTAATGGTGGGAATCTTGACCACATTCCTTCCATAAGAAGAACATTCTCAGCACGAGCAGATTCAATCATCGTTTTCACTTGTGAGGCATTGACTGCTAATGGTTTTTCACAAAGAACATTCTTTTTATTTTGTAAGCATAAAATAGTAGTATCCATATGCTCTGAATGAGGAGTTGCGATATATACCGCATCGACGACCGAGCTTTCTGCCAGTTCTTGATAAGAATAAAATTGAAAAGGAACCTGCCATTCTTTGCTGAATCGCTCAGCTCTCTCTTTCGAGCGAGAGGCAATCGCAACCAACTTACCATTTTGAGAATGATGTAACCCTTCAGCAAAGGCACGAGCAATTCTTCCGGGGCCAATAATACCCCATCGCACTTTTTCTTTCATATTATTATGAATTCTTTAGATTAAAACTTTTAAGAGAAATGAAATAAAATCTCACAATTGTTGACGAAACAGCGAAGATGAAAGAGTGTCAAAGCATGAATGTTTTTTCAAAAAAGAGTTTGCTTACCCGAGGACTGCTTATTTTTGGCCTTCTTATTCCTTTTTTATTTTTCGGCTGTTCCCTTGAAGATTTGACTCAAGATAAAACTACCAAGGAAATTAAAGACCCATTGTCTTCCGAAGAAATTAAGCCTCAGACTTCCATTGATCAAGTTGATCTAAAGTCTTTTGAAAAAACTTTGAACCATCAACTATCAGAGTTTTCTGGTAACTTGAAAAATGGAATTGATGAAAGGACAAAGAATAACTACGAAAGAATAAAGTCCTTAATGGATGCATCAGTAATAAAAATGTCTGTTAAAAATGCAAAGTTTCAATTCCTCTGCGACGAAAATGAGAGGTGGATTTACAGGTGTAATTTGATCACAGGTGAGATTGAATGCTTTAGTATGTCCTCCAATAAATTGCGTCTACTTTCCAGTATTAAATAATATTGAACCATGAAAAATAGAATTACCGCTCTTGTAACCTTCCGTTTCTTTATCTGCTTCGTCGCGGCTATTTTTTCGAGTTGTAACCGCTCTGGAAAATACGGGCAAAATAACTCCAAGGACATCAAATTGAGAAGGCCACCTGCTGCCATTGAAAAAGCTTGGCTTGCTAGGCATCAGTACGATCCAGATCGTCGATTACTTATACCAAAATATAGTGGAGCACGCTGGGGATCCATACTTGAATATACTGAAAATGAAAGTTTAGTTTACAGGGACTGGTGGGTGAGGGATGTAAAAATGGAAGAACTTAGTGCGGAGCCCTCCACTAAACTAGTACCTTTTTATCAAATTGAACTAGGCATGGAAGGAGAGCAACTAGAACCTGAGCAAGAAGAATTCATTGATATTGGCACTGAGGAGGTTGGTGGTGAGCTTTTTGTTCCTCAAGCTACAAACCCCGAATCTTCTCCCGAAGATTCAACTTCTGATTTTCCCTTTGCACCCATGGAAGATCCCTCCGAAGCGATGGAAGAGATAGAGAACGAAGCTTCAAATGCAGATCCTTTTGCTCCCCTTCCCTAAAATTTGCATCTAATGTCATTCGGATATTCGCTCTGAGCGGATAAAGTGACATTCATGATTATGATTTACATAGCGAATGTAGTTACATTTGTTTAAACATTTAATCGATTGGAACTTTCAAAGGTTCTTAGAAGATAAAGTTCTAGCCAAAGCCAGATGTTTAAAAAGATTATCACTTAAAAAGGAAAGCACGAATCCCCTATGGCAAAAAAAGCAAAGTTTAATCCGAAAACTCTAGAGCGGGCAAAACAAAGAGCTAATCAAGTTAACATGATGCAACGAAGTTCGGAAGAGATGGGTAAGTTCGATAATACTTCTGCAACTTCAGTTTCCATGGCTATAACTGCTTTGATTGGTCTTGGCTTTGAAGTTGGGTTTTACTTATTTTTACTACTTTTCCGTATTTCCGATTCAACGAAGATTTTTTACGACTACTTCTACGAAAGGGGATGGGTGCCGTATTTACTAACCTATTTGGCATGTTGGGCATTTGCGATACTGTTTCTGAAGCGAAAAAAACTGAGAGCACAAGAAAATGTGATGCAATTTAAGCTTCTGCCCGAAGATATTTCGGTCGATATCAGAGAAGATAACCTGGTGCAGTTTTATGCTCATATTAAAAGATTAGGCCTTGATCCTAGTCAAAGTTTTTTACTAACCCGTATTTTTCGTGGATTAGAACACTTTAGTGTTCGTAAAAATCACGCAGAGACTGCGGATATGTTGAAATCCCAATCTGAAATCGATGCTACCATGGTTGATTCCAGTTATGTTTTAATCAAGGTTTTCATCTGGGCAATTCCAATTCTCGGCTTTATTGGTACCGTTCTTGGAATTAGTAATGCAGTTGCTAGTTTTGGTGGTGAAATGGGAGCTGCCGCTGATATTGAAATAATCAAAGAGCAGCTTGGGCAGGTTACTGGAGGACTTAGTGAAGCATTTGATACCACACTTATATCCTTAATATTCAGTATATGTGTGATGTTTCCCATGAGCGTAATGCAAAAAAATGAAGAAGATTTACTCAATAAGGTCGATGAATATTGTAACGAATATTTTCTTAAACGACTCCGTGAGCCAGAGGTTTCTCTGGCTACAAATCCTACTGATTCTATCAATGCGATTACTCGAATTGAAAACCTACAGGCATATCTTTTACAGTTGCAGGAGTCTCAGAGTGTCGTGGCCCAACAAATGACCCAAGTAGCTCACCAATTTAATCAGATTATGCAGAGCACCACAGCCGAGGAAGAAGACCATGGCTAATAATCGGAGGTTAATCTGAATTTACGCCGGTATGAAGAAGAAAAAGGCAGACCTTGAGGTTTCGCTCTTTCCCTTTTTGAGTATTCTTGCCTGCGTCATCGGGATATTAACCCTCATGATAACTGCAATCGTAATTGCTCAGATTGATCCTGAAGCGGTAAGTGAGAAGATTGAAACTGCCTTGGAGGACGACGAGGAATTTCAAAAGAAAATTGAGGAGAGAAAAAAAGAATTAGATGACCTTCGGAGAGAAATTGAAAAGATCAAAAAAGGTCCATTCAAAAAAATTGACCCCAAGAAAAAAGATCAATTGAAGGAACAGATTATTGTAGTAAGTGCTCAGATACAAAAGGTGAAGGCAGAGCATAAACAAGCGAACACAATCCATGGGGAAGTGGTTAGAATGAAAGCCAATCTGTCCCGAAGAATGAAGGATTTAGAACAGGCTGAGAAAGAATGGGAGCTAATGAAAAATCCTGATAAATTTGCCACCATGGTGGTTAAGCAGAGTGGATCCGGAACGGGGGGAGATCTGGAGCCTACTTTCATTGAATGTAATGAGAAAGGGATTCGTGTTTACGAGGATATTGGTAAGTATTTTGAAGTGCCCGTTGCCGAGATAGGTGGTCATGCGAAGTTGAAAGCCCTAATTCAGAAAGTGGCCAAAGAAGCGCCTTACCGAACTTGGAGGAGTGTACAAGGTAGTGAAATAGATGCTCGTTTTATCAAGCGTGTTGGAAGTAATATTACTCTCAAGGATAAGAAGGGAAAAGAGATTGTATTCAAAGCGATTCAATTAGCTGCAGGATCTTCTAATGTTATAAGGAAGTATGAAGAAGCACGAAATGCCAAGCGACCTGATCCGGAAGCAAGGTATATTATTTTTCTATTACGCACGAAGGGTTTTAATGCATGGAATCGTAGCGTTCAGGTATGCAACAGCCTTGGTTGTCGTTACGGACAACTTCCCCTTGACGGCGAGGGAGAGGTTGATCTGTCCCTCTTTCTTGGATCATGAAACGAAAGAAAAAAGATTCCGTTGGCAGTCTTGATTCCTTACTTGATACCATAACCACAGTGGTTGGAATTCTAATTATTCTCCTGATTGTAGTTCAATTGGGTGCGGATTCTGCCGTAAAGAGAATCGTGGAAGAAAAAAAGGAAGAAGACTCCAAAGAGTTGATGGAATTTGCGATGAAGCAATTTGATGAGCAGAAGCACACCCTGCAGAAAGAGAAAGAGGAATTGCAGCTTAGGCAGGCATCGCAGAACAAAGAGCAGCAAAAATTAATTCAGGAAATTGCCCAACTTGAAAAAGAACTTACAGCTAAGAAAAAGGAAATTCCTCCATCTCCTCCAAAACTGCAAAATTTACGCCAGGAAAAAAGTAAGTTACAAAAAGAACAAAATTCCGTGGAGGTAAAAGTGAAAAAAATAAAAGGATTGCTAGTCAAGGCACCAAAGCCCTCTGGTCAGACGATTAGCAAGGAAGTCAGTCTGCCTGACCCTAAGCCCGCGATTGCAGGCTCAACTCCGTACCGTTTCCTTTGCCGAAATGGAAAGATTTTTCCTTTAAATGATAAAGCTTTGCAAGGAATGGTTTTAACAAACCTAGCCAAAGCTGCGGTAAAGCCGAATAAGGATAAGGAATATGACGGGAAGAAGTTTCTCTCTGTGATTAACGGCAAGAAACCAAGCACCAGTTTTTTCACTTTGGTAGCCCGGGAGGACAAAGATAAAGTCATTCGCTTTTCCATGGAAAGAAAAGATAAGGCAGGAGAGAATGAAAACCAAGTGATCAACCCTGGTTCTCAGTATAACAAGGTTTTGTCTCGGTTAAGCCCGCAAAAAAATTATCTCTTGTATGAAGTATTTCCCGATAGTTTTGGGGTGTATCTGGCTGCCCGGGATTTGGCCAATCAAAGAAAGTTTCCTGCCGGATGGAAACCCGCTCATCGGGGTACGGATTGGTGGAGTTATGACTGGGGTTATCGTACACTCGGGAGGAAAGAATATTTAGCTTCCCGGCCAAAACCTCCCCCAAATCCAAATGAGGGTAAACCCGTTCCTCCAAAAAGACCGGCAAATGTATTAGACTAGCGGGCGAGGAATTGATCCTCGAGTGGACAGTCAGTTGAAATTCTTTGGTAGGAACTCGAATGATTGACTGCCAAGCTTTCAAGGATTTTAAAGACCCAAGTGTTTTTTTCAGCCTGTCCGATTGCCTCCGCAACTTGGGAAGCTGTCTGGGCATTTCCTGAGATAGCCTTCAGGTGATCAACCACCGCTTTGCGCACCGCAAGAATAGCAGTTGCGGCCTTTTTGCCCGCTTCCACACCTGGTTGATGGTAGGCGTTGATTCCAACCAGTGAAGCATAGAGTCCAACCGCCCGTTCAAAGAGAGCAATCAATCCACCCACCGCTGCAGGAGTGACCTTTGAAATGGTGAGGGTGACTGATTTCCGATCTTTTTCGTAGAGTGCGTCCCGGGTACCAAGAAAGAACCCATGTAAGTAGTCTCCCGAGTCCATACCATCCTCATCCACGGCGATCGATTCACCCTCTCGGGTTTGGAGTACCTCAATAAAAGTAGCAAAGAAATTGGGGACACCTTCGCGGAGTTGTTGCACATAGGCATGCTGATCAGTAGATCCCTTATTTCCATAAACTGAAATTCCCTGATGTACGACATTACCAGCCAAGTCTTTTTCTTTACCCAAAGACTCCATTATCAATTGCTGTAGATACTTTGCGAATAATTCCAGACGGTCCTTGTAGGGCAGGATCACCATATCTTTTGAGCCTTTGCCGTCTGTCAGGAAGTACCAGGAAAGAGCGAGCATCGCTGCCGGGTTATTTCTGAAATCTGATTCGCGGGTAAGTCCATCCATTTGCTTTGCTCCACTTAGTAACTGATCAATATCAATTCCCTGCATGGCCGCTGGTAGCAGACCGACTGCGGCAGTCTCACTGGTACGACCCCCGACCCAGTCCCACATCGGCAAAAAGTCGAGCCATTCTTTTTCCTGTGAATACTGATGTAGTTTGCTACCGTCCCCAGTGATGGCGATCGTATGAGCGGAGAAATCTAATCCTCTCTGGGTAAAGGCATTTTCGGCTTCGAGCATACCATTCCGGGTTTCGGGTGTGCCCCCCGATTTAGAAATGACCAATACAAGCGTGGTGGAAAGAGCATCCCCGATTTCGGAAAGTGTAAGATCGATACCGTCCGGATCGGTATTGTCAAAGAAATGAACTCGCAGCTTATCGGTGTGCGGATGTCCAAGGGCTTTGCCCACAAACTGAGGTCCGAGGGCGGAGCCACCGACGCCAATGATAAGAAGAACAGTAAACGGGCCTTGCGGAGACTGGATAGAACCCGAATGAACGGATTGGGCCAACTCTTTAACTTTGGCAATGGTTTCACCAATCCCATGTGTCAGCTCTTTGTTGGGTGCGAGCTCTGCATCCCTGAGCCAATAGTGTCCAACCATTCGGTTTTCATCCGGGTTGGCGATGGCACCGCTCTCCAGTTCATTCATCGATGCGAGTGCCTTGGAAATTGATTCTGACATCGAGTCCAAGTATCCATCAGGAAAATCGACAAAAGAAAAATCTGCCCAGAATTGAGCGTCTGGATGAGAGAGATAAAGTTCTGATTTCATATTTTGTTTTAATCTCCGTCGGTAATCGCACCTAGGGATGCGGAGCTTACGAGTTTGGCGTATTTGGATAATACTCCTCGTTTTTCTTTAGGCTCGGGCCGTGTCCATGATGATTTTCTTTTTTCGATTTCCTCTACTGGTAAATCCAGCGTCAATTGATTGTTTTCTGCATCGATCGTGATTGGGTCATCATTTTCGATTAAACCAATCAAACCGCCAACAGCAGCCTCTGGGGTAACATGTCCGACCACAAAGCCATGACTACCCCCAGAAAACCTTCCATCCGTAATCAATGCAACCTCCTTACCTAAGCCTTTTCCCATGATTGCTGAAGTGGGGGAAAGCATCTCTCGCATTCCGGGTCCCCCAACCGGTCCCTCATTTCGAATCACGACGACATGTCCGGCTTCCACTTCTCCAATAAGAATTCCTTTCAAGGAGGCTTCTTCCGATTCGTATACAATGGCTTTTCCTGAAAACTTTAGGCCTTCCTTCCCGGTAATCTTGGCCACCGCACCATCGGCAGCGAGGTTTCCGTAAAGAATACGAAGGTGACTATCGGGTTTGATCGGATCATTGAAAGGACGCACTAGATCTTGTCCATGGGGGTAGGGAGCATACGGTTCGGCATTGGCCACATTTTCAGCGAGGGTCTTACCGGTAACGGTCATGCAGTCCCCATGCAGTAAACCTTCTTGCAAAAGAGTTTTGAGAAGGGGACGCAATCCACCGATTCTTACAAAGTGGGACATGTTATATTTTCCACTTGGTTTAAGGTCGCAGAGAACGGGAACTTTTTTTCCTATTTCAGTAAAGTCATCCAAGCTTAATGGCACTTCCGCAGCATGAGCCATTGCTATGAGATGTAGAACCGCATTCGTTGAACCTCCAAGTGAGATAACTACGGTAATCGCATTTTCAAAAGCTTTTCGGGTCATGATATCCCTAGGTTTGATATCTTTTTCAATCAAGTCCACGACAGCCGCACCCGCCTTTTTCGCATCTATTTTTTTGTCTTCTGAGACTGCAAGCTGGGCGGAACTATCAGGCAGGCTCATACCTAAAGCCTCAATTGCAGAGGACATAGTATTGGCGGTATACATTCCTCCACAAGAACCTGGGCCTGGAATCGCTTTCTTTTCAATTTCAGTAAGTTCAGCTTGATCGATCAAACCTGAAGCATGAGATCCAACAGCTTCAAAAACTGAGACAATATCAAGATTTTTTTCTTTATGGATTCCGGGCAAGATTGTACCCCCATACACAAAGACTCCAGGCCGATTCATTCGTGCTAGGGCGATTACACAGGCGGGCATATTTTTATCACACCCACCGATTGCAACGAGACCATCCATCCCTTCAGCACCAACAACGGTTTCAATAGAATCCGCAATTACCTCTCTGGAGACCAGAGAATAGCGCATGCCGGGTGTTCCCATACTTATACCATCGGATACGGTTATGGTGCCAAATGGGACTGCTTTTCCTCCTGCTGAATCTACACCATGAACCGAAGCTTTTCCTAATTCATCAAGGTGGGAATTACATGGGGTTACCATACTCCAAGCCGAGCAAACTGCAATTTGAGGCTTTTCAAAGTCTTCATCTTCAAAGCCAACAGCTCGAAGCATAGACCGATTAGGGGCTCGGTCATTACCATCAACTACAATTGAAGAAAAATTTCGGTTACAATTGCTCATAGTTTTTTATTAATTACTTTTATTGATGGGTTATTTCTGTTTTGATAGAAGATCTCGAACACAATCCTTAATTTAGTGTATCGCAATCCTCATTTTTGAAAAATCCTACCTTAGAGTCTTTACGAGACGAAATCGACAAGATTGATACCCAAGTTGTTGACTTGTTAAATCGTCGGGTGCAATCTGCGGTCGAGATTGGCAAAATTAAAGCGAACTTGGGAGTCGACCCATACGATCCAGCTCGTGAAGAGCAAGTATTTAGAAAAATTTCAAATTTGAGTGAAGGTCCTATGCGAGAAGACTCACTTAAAACCATCTATCGTGAAGTCATTTCTGCATCCATTGCCTTGGAACGAGAATTGGTAATCGGTTATCTTGGCCCAGAAGCAACCTACACCCACCAAGCTGCAGTAAAAAACTTCGGTTCTACCTTGGAGTATCGACCGCTTTCCGATATTCCAGATGTTTTCCAAGCTGTTGAGCGGGGGGATTGTGATTATGGTGTCGTGCCGATTGAAAATTCTACTGAAGGAGCAGTAAATCGCTCGCTCGATTTATTGGTTGAGTCTGAACTCTCAATTATTGCTCAAGTCTATTTGCAAGTTGAGCATTGCTTGTTTTCTTATTCAGCAATGGATGAAGTTGGTGAAATACAATCTAAAGATCAAGCCTTGGCACAATGTGGAGAATGGCTCAGGAAAAATTTCTCAGATGTAAAACTTTCCCCTGTAACCAGTACGGCTGAAGCGGTAAAGAATTGCAGTGAGAAAAATGGTATTGCTGCGATTGCCGGAGAATTGGCTGGTCAAATACATCAAGTTCCAATGTTGAAACAAGGAATTCAAGATAAGAGAAATAATGTCACTCGATTCTTGGTGGTAGCTCGAAATGCCTTACCTAAATCCAACGAAGTTTCTTACCGCACCAGTTTGGTTGTTTCTCTTTCCGATGAGGTGGGTGCCCTCCAGTCTGCCTTAACTCCATTCTCTTCCCGAGGGATTAATCTTTGCAAAATTGAATCAAGACCAAGTCGAAAAAAATCTTGGGATTATTTCTTTTTTATTGATTTTATCGGCCATAATGGAGACCCAGAGGCAAATGAAGCTTTGCAGGAATTGAAACAAAATTGTTCGTTTCTTAAGATTCTCGGAAGTTATCCCGAAAATTTTCCAGATTAAATCCTTTTAAAAGAATAAAACTGAAAGATCCTGACCAGTTCTTGCGTATTTCATAACAAGCTCTTCAATGAAGGAACGTAGCTCATAGTAGGTTTTTTCCTTTTTGGGAGTCCATCTCTTACCAGCCTTTAATGACTCTCGTAATCCGGATACTAAAAGCATCCCTTTCATGGAACCACGAAAAGAATTAACAAATTCCAATATCGATGCTCTTACCCAAAGCAGATCAATCGATTGCCGTCTTGCATTCCAATGAGTAAAGTTCAAGTTACGCTCGTTGGGGAAGTGAAAACGAACCACTTGTTCAATACAATGCTCAAACGATTTAATCGACATCTCGGACCCACCATCATTTTCCCTCATGAAAGTTAATGTCCTTTGGAGCTGAAGGGTTTCTTCTTGAGTCGAAGCACTCCCAATTACGGAAAAGAGAGCGTTCAAATTTTGGAGTCTTGTGTAGTCGTCTCTTTTAGTTGCCGCCTTTGCCACCCTTTCCCCCACCACCAAGATTAACAATTTCCACCGCAAAACGGGATAATTCCCTAAAGTCTTCGTAAAAACTCGCGTATCGCAACCATGCGATTCCGTCAACTTTACGAAGCCTCTGCATGATCGCCTCGGCGATCACCCGACTAGGAACTTCGCTGTCAAATTCATTTTCTATTCTTCGTAATGTTTCCGACAGCAATCCATTGATTTGCTCCGCATCGATGGGGCGCTTGGCAATGGACCTTCTTAGACCCATAGCCAACTTGGTTCGATCGAAGCTTTCCCTTCTTCCATCCCTTTTTACCACGACAAGATCTTCTCGGAGAACCTCTTCAATCGTAGAGAAACGATGATTGCACTTTAAGCACTCCCGCCTTCTTCGAGTTGAAGCAATGTTGCCCGCTCTGGTCTCAAGAACCTTCAGTTCGTCTGATGAACACTTAGGACAGAGCATAAACAAATTCAGTTTCCAAAATCACCACAATCTATTTATAACAGAGATTTAAGAAATTCTTCAAGATCATAATTCCATTTTCTGTTGCTAGAGATTCTGGATGGAACTGAACGCCCCAGATTGGGAATGCTTTGTGCTTAATTCCCATGATCTCTCCTTCTTCAGTTTTGGCTGTAATTTCTAGATCATTGGGCATGGAATCCGGGTCAATCAATAGGGAATGATAGCGGGTGGCTGGAAAAGAATCGGACATGGAGACAAACAAATCCTTACCATCGTGTTTAATGGGAGAGGTCTTTCCATGCATCAGCCGATCAGCTCGAACAATAGATCCACCAAAATACTGACCAATGCATTGATGACCCAGACAAATCCCAAAAATAGGCAACTTGCCTTTCGCCATATGGATGGATTCTAGACTAATCCCCGCTTTATTCGGATCACAAGGTCCAGGAGAAACGACCAGCCCATCATAATTCTTGAAAGAAATCTCCTCCGCATTCTGATCATCATTTCGAAGGATTGTAATCTTTGCACCCAGTTCGCCAAAATATTGTACGATGTTGTATGTAAAGGAATCGTAATTATCTATAACCAAAAGGTGCATTGAAAGATTTTATTAGGCTTTAAACCCTTGTTTCCTGCTACGTTCTTTAAGCCGAAGAGCATTCAAACGGATAAATCCACCCGCATCCTCTGGTTGATAATCACTTTCTTCATCATCCATTGAAGCGATTTCGAGATCGTAAAGTGATTGGTCTGATTTACGACCTACCGTGGTTATATTTCCTTTGTAGAGTTTAAGCCTGACTACACCACTTACCGTTTTTTGACTTTCATCAATCAGGGCTTGAAGGGCTTCTCTTTCTGGAGCGAACCAAAATCCATAATAAATCAGCTCCGCATACCTTGGAATCAGCGAGTCGCGGAGATGCATGAGATCTCGATCCATGGTCAAAGTCTCGAGTTGTCGATGAGCATGCAGAAGGACGGTGCCACCCGGGGTCTCATAAACTCCTCTACTTTTCATTCCAACAAAACGATTTTCGACCAGATCAACCCGGCCGATACCATGTTTGCCAGCTATCTCATTAAGCTTCTTGATGATTTCAAAAGGGGACGCGGAATCTCCGTCCACTGCAACACAATCTCCATTCTTAAATTCAAGTTCAATGTACTGGGCTTCATCGGGAGCAATTTCAGGGTCAACAGAGAGCTTATACATTGCCCGATTTTCAGGAGTGGTTGGATCAAACCATGGATCTTCCAAGATACCGGCTTCGTAAGAGATATGCCAGAGGTTGCGATCCATAGAGTATGGTTTGGCAGTACTTGCTTCAACATCGATTTTATGATCGTGGCAGTATTCGATCATATGCTGGCGTCCGGGGAAGGTCTTGCGAAAGTCAGCGTCGCGCCAAGGGGCAAGAATCTTGAGGTCAGGGGCAAGAGCTGAAAAAGTGAGTTCAAAACGACACTGATCGTTTCCTTTTCCAGTTGCTCCATGAGCCACTGCGGTGGCTCCAAATTCTCGAGCGATTTCGATTTGAGCTTTGGCAATTAAGGGTCTGGCAATGGATGTACCCAGTAAATATTGAGATTCGTAAATGGCATTACCCCGAACCATGGGATAAATAAAGTCTTGGGAAAATTCATCCACCAAGTTAAGAGTGCGGTGTGCGGTCGCACCGGTTGACAAGGCCTTTTCCTCTAAACCATCTAATTCTTCTTCCTGACCTACATCTGCACAATATGTAATTACCTCCGCGTTTTGCGATTTGGCGTACCAGTGAACGAGCACGGAAGTGTCCAAACCTCCAGAATATGCGAGTATGATTTTCATAGCTTAGTTAAGAAAAATTCAAGATTGAGTGAGTTGACGAAGAATGGCCTTTTGCATGTGAAGACGATTTTCAGCCTGATCAAAGAGGATGGCTTGGGGCGAAGCGAGCACCGATTCAGAAATTTCTTCACCGGGGTGGGTAGGCATGCAATGCATTAAAATAGAGTCAGGGCCTGCCATTTGTAGTAATTCTTCATTGATCTGATAAGGGCTCATTAACCGCTTGCGTTCATCAGCTTCCTCCTCGCATCCCATACTTACCCAGACATCTGTGTACAATATATTTGCATTCTGGACGGCGATTTTAGGGTCAACTTGATGCTCCCAAGTAGTAGGGAGCTTATATTTTTCAAGATAATCAAGAATTTTTCTGGAAGGAGAAAATTCAGCTGGGCCAGAGAGGCAAATTTTGATTCCAAACATCGCACCCGCAAGAATCCAAGAGTTTGCCATATTACATTGGGTATCACCGAGAAAAGTAAGTTTTTTACCGGAAAGAGAAAAAGGATCATGAGATAATCCGGTCTTTTCCAAGATAGTCATGCAGTCAGCAAAGATCTGACAAGGGTGCAGGAAATCAGTCAGAGCATTAACTACCGGAATAGTGCCATTTGCTGCGAATTTCTCAATAATTTCGTGCCCGTGGGTACGAATAATTAATCCGTCTAAAAAGCGAGAGAGCACCCGAATGGTATCTTCAATACTCTCTCCTCTCCCAATTTGAGTCGAGGACTGATCTAGGATGAGCGGATTTCCTCCGAGTTCGCGAATACCTACTTCAAAGGAGACGCGGGTACGCGTGCTATTTTTGTGAAAGAGCATACCCCATGTTTGTCCCCTTAGATCATCTGTCGGGCGCCTGGCTCGATCGGTTTTATAAGTTTTCGCGTGAAGAAAAATTTCTTTGATTTCTTCATTGGAGAAATCATTTTCCTGAAGAAAGTGTTTCATGAGCTTACTTCATTAAGTTCAAAATTTGAAAAAATTGTGTCTACGATATGGATTGCATGGTCAATTTCCTCTTCTTGAACATTGAGTGGAGGAAGAAAACGGATGGCATATCCCCCGGCTCCAACCACAAGTAGCCCGGAATCCCGAAGCTGTTGAACAATCGGAGAGGGATCTAACTTGAGGGCTAGGGCAAGCATCAATCCACGTCCCCTAACTTCATGAGCAAGAGCGGGGTATTTAGGAATGAATTGCAAAAGCTTTTCCTTGAGATATTCTCCTTTACGCTTGGTTTTAGCAATCAAGTCTTCCTCTTCAATTACATCAAGGACGGCATTTGCAGCAGAGCAGGCGAGGGGAGAGCCTCCAAAAGTGGTACCATGACTTCCAGCCCCGAATGTATCCGCATATTGTTCTCCAATCCAGATTGCACCAATGGGGAAGCCGCCGCCCAATCCTTTTGCCATGGCAACAGCATGAGGAAGAATGCCAGATTTTTGAAAGCCAAGAAACTCACCAGTCCTTCCGATTCCCGCTTGTACTTCATCAAGAAGAAGTAAAACTTTTCTTGCGGTACAAATAGCAGCGAGTTCTTGAAGGAAATGATCTTCTGCCTCATAAATACCACCTTCTCCTTGGATCGATTCGACAAGGACGGCAGAGGTTTCCGAATCGATTGCTTTGTCAAAAGCTTGAATGTCATTGAGGGGAACAAAGTCAAAGAATGGAAGGAGCGGTTCAAAACCAGTTCGATACTTCGGGGAAGCAGTTGCAGAAAGAGCACCCAGAGTTCTTCCATGAAAGCCATTGTCGGCAACAACGATTTTATGTTTGGGTTGCGTACCCTGCTTGTTTCCAACTAAACGTGCAAGTTTGAGAAGTCCCTCATTAGCTTCCGCTCCACTATTACAAAAAATAAGTTTTCCTGGCCCAATTTTTTCGACTAATCGCTTTGCAAGTCGGACCTGTTCAGGAATGGAAAACAAATTGGAGCAATGAACCATTTCATTGGCTTGGTCTGTAACCGAGTGAATCCAGTGCGGGTGACTGTGGCCAAGGTTGGTAACCGCAATACCAGTTGTAAAATCGAGATATTCCTTACCCTCGGAGTCCCAAACTTTAGTACCCTTTCCACGAACAATTTCAATCGCCGGTTGGGCATAATTTCCCACGAGGAATTTACTATGATCTGAAGATATCATAAGTATTTAGGAAGAATGTATGATTTCTGTACCGATTCCTTCATCAGTAAAAATTTCGATAAGAATACTGTGGGGTAGTCTTCCATCAATGAAGTGAACTCGATTGACTCCTGATTTAAGGGCTTCAACAGCACTGTTTACCTTGGGAAGCATACCTTTTGAAATTACGCCTTGTTTTTTAAGGGAGTCCACTTGGTCAACCGGAAGACTAGAGAGGAGAGATCCAGTATCACCTGGTTTTTGAAGTAATCCTGGTACGTCCGAGAGGTAAACAAGCCTGCGGGCTCCTAAAGCAATCGCTAGCTTTGCAGCCACGGTGTCTGCATTTACATTGTAGCATTGACCTTGGACATCAGCAGCCGTGGAAGAAATGATTGGCATCAGTCCATTCTCAAGTGCCTTTTTGATTGGGAAATCCTCAACTTGAGAGATCAAACCGACAAACCCAAGGTCGGGAATTTGTTCAAGCTTTTTACAAAGCAAAATGTCTTTACCGGCAATTCTACTCACATCGCAGTCATAAGAACTAACAAATTCAGCCACTTCGGCATTCACCTTGTAGTTTAAAACTTCATCTACAACTTTTATGGTCTCATGATCCGTAACTCGTAACCCATTGACGAAACTTGCTTCGATTCCTCGACTGGTCAGTTCCCTGGTGACTGCTTTACCGCCACCGTGAACGACAATTACTTTGATCCCGACAAAATGAAGAAATACCAGATCCTGAGCGACTTGTGCACGGACTTTTGGATCTGGAGAATCCATAAAACTACCCCCGTATTTGACCACGAAGACAGAACCACGAAACCGTCTAACATAGGGTAGAGCCTCCATGAGGACTTCCGCTTTTTTTTGACTTTCTTCAAACTCTATCATACTTGAAACTACTCGCTCTTGTTGAAATTTACATATTCTTCGCTCAAGTCATTAGTCCAGATCTCAGCGTTTCCACCACCTAAATTTAGGTCAACGGTAATATTGAATGTTCTTTTCGAAACAATTTCCTTCCACTGTGACTTATTACTCTCAATCGGTTCTCCCTTTTGTAGCACAGGTACCTGATTGTAAAACATATCTATCTTTTCAAATTTCAAACCGACCTTGGCATAACCAGCAGCATCGATCACCCTTCCCCAATTTGGATCTGAACCAAACCAAGAACTTTTAACCAATAAGGAATTTGAAATACAACGAGCGACTTTAGCGGCCTCTTCATTGGTATGAGTTCCACGGATACATATGGTGACAAGTTTTGTAACTTTTTCTCCATCTGAGACGCATTTCTTTGCCAAGCACTGACAAACGGCTTCTAATCCCTTATAAAAAGCTTCACTTAATTTTTTATCATCACCTGCAATTTCAACTCCCGAATTCCCGTTTGCCAATAAAATAACAGAGTCGTTTGTACTCATGTCTCCATCAATAGTAATTCGGTTAAAGGACTGGTCGACAGCTTTCTTGAGAATATCCTTTAAGAAATCGTTTTCAGCAGCAGCATCGGTAGTTATGAAAGCAAGCATTGTAGCCATGTTTGGTTCAATCATACCTGCACCCTTGACTACGCCTCCAATCGAAATTTCTCCCCGCCCAGTATTGATTGTAACAGAACACGACTTGGTACAGGTATCGGATGTTAAAATGGCTTCTTGAAAAGCTTGGGCTCCATCAAACTCACCCAATATATCTTCCGAGGCATCTCGAATGCCGGCAGTTATTCTACTCATGGGTAGAGTTACTCCGATCCTGCCAGTGGAGCAGACCAGCACTTCATCTTCTCTGACTTTCAATTGCCTTGCGGTTTCCGTACCCATTTTTTTGGAATCTGCCAATCCTTGCTTGCCAGTACAAGCGTTGGCATTTCCACTATTTGCAATCACCGCATGAAATTTGGCATTTTTATTGAGTAGTAAAGATTGTGAATACAACACCGGTGCGGCTTTCACATCATTGGTGGTAAAAACTGCAGCTGCATTGCAAGGTTTGGAAGAGTAGACAATGCCTAAATCGAGTTTGCCATCTCGTTTTCCTTTGACATCACAATGAATTCCAGCACAGAAAAATCCCCTTGGCTCAGTTAAGCCGTCTCCATTTTCGAAAAACTTCATAACAATCCGGTATTCTCGGGATAACCCTGACAAATATTCATTGCCTGAATCGCTTGTCCTCCTGCCCCTTTGACTAAATTATCCTCCGCAGAGCAGAGGGTGAATCTATTGGTTCTGGAATCATGATGCACCGCAATATCAATTCCATTGGTTCTAACTACATTTTTGATTTCAGGAAAGCTTTCATTTTCCAGTATTTTTACAAATGCCCGGTCCCCATAGTATGCGTTCCAGCAGGCATGAATATCCTCTACTTTTACTTGATCTGCAGAGAGAGCAGAAATGGTGGTACAGATTCCACGATTGATCGGAACAAGATGTGGGTGAAAGGAGAGGGTGATTTTCTGACCTTGGAATGCACTCAATTGTTCTTCGATTTCAGATAGGTGGCGATGCCTTGGCAAACCGTAGGCACAAGCATTCTCATTTCTTTCGCAAAACATAAGTTTTTCTGAAGGATTGCTGCCAGCTCCACTCACTCCACTCATCGAATTCGCAATGATGTCATCCGCTCTGATCAATTTTTCTTTCAGTAAGGGGGCAAGAGGAAGGATGATGCTTGTTGGGTAACAGCCAGGCGATGCAAGTAGATGGGAAACATCCCAAGAGAGTGGATTCAATTCAGGAAGTGCGTATTGTGAGATCTTCAGCAATTCTGGAGCAGGATGGGGAGAATCGTAAAAACTCTGATAAACTTCAGGCGAGCGAATCCGGAAATCTGCAGATAAATCAATAACTTTTTTTCCTGAATCAAGAAGAGGTTTGGCAAAAGTAGCAGAAGTTCCATGGGGTAGGGCAAGAAAGAAAATTTCGATTTCTTCCTTTCCACAGAGTTCATCAATACTTGGATTTGAAAAAAGGAGATCCGTTCCTTTGCTTCTTAGATTAGGCATCTGGCTATGCAGTGATTGTCCGGCGAGTGTCCTCGAGGTTATCGTGGTCAGCTCGACCAAAGGGTGGTCCAAAAGCATAGATACTAATTCTCTGCCTGTGTAGCCTGATGCTCCTATGATTGAAACTTTCATAATGAATGAATTATTATTTAAATTTTAAAAAAACAAACCCCCCGGTTGGTGTTCCGAGGGGTTTTTAAAAGATTAATATGGTTAAAATTATCTTTTGGAGAATTGGAACCTTTTCCTTGCCCCCGGTTGTCCTGTTTTCTTCCTCTCGATTTTTCTAGGATCTCGTCGGAGATGACCCGCTTTTTTTAGGGGTGACCTCAAGTTGCTATCCATTTTTTCTAAAGCTCTAGACAAACCATGTCGGATCGCACCGGCTTGCCCAGTACCACCACCACCAGTAACATTCACAGAAACATCAACCAATTTTGCCATGTCTACAGTGTTAAGCGGGCCCGATACCGTCTTTTTTTGCTGTTCTGTTTTGCAATAATCGGATAGCTCACGCTTGTTGATGGTAAAGGATCCAGTACCTTCTTTGATACGAACCCGGGCGGTGCTTGTTTTGCGACGACCGGTAGCAAGAAATTCTTTAGGGCTTGATTTGGCACTCATGATTTTAGGAAATTAAAGGGGTTGGTTTTTGAGCCCCGTGGGGATGATCTGTTCCACGATATACTTTAAGTTTTTTCAACATTTGGCTCGCTAGTTTGTTTTTGGGTAACATCCCACGAACCGCGTTCTGAATAATGAACTCTGGTCTTTTTAAGCGAAAATCAGCAACAGAGCGGTATTTTTCATTACCCATGTAACCACTGTAAAACATGTACTTTTTCTGTTCCTCTTTAGATCCTGTGAGCTTTATTTTATCCGCATTCGTTACAATCACATAATCACCTGTATCAACATGAGGAGTATAAAGGGGACTGTTTCTCCCCCGCAATGCGTTGGCAATCAGAACGGCGAGCCGTCCAAGTATATGGTCGGTTGCATCGACAATTTTCCAGTCGTGGGTAACAGTTTCAGGTTTTGCAAGAGTGGTCTTCATGAAAATACGAGAAAAGAAAGAAAATGACGGATATGCAGTCTTTCGTCAACTGAACAATTCAAAAAAAGCGAACTGTAAATTGGCTCTAAAATTGACCCGTACCGAGATCAGATAGTGTCTGGTCGTAAAATTTCTGACCATAACCCATAACCCTATCAGTATTATCGAAAACCACGGGCATGTAATTTTGTTCCACTTCCTTATTTGCCAAGGATCCAGATTTTCCTCCTTTTTTGATTTTGTAGCGCCATACACTTCCCCAGTCATAACCTTCCATGTAATTTGCCACTCCAACCAGGTCAAATACTTGGCCTTTGGTCATACCAACGGATAATCCCATTAAGTTCGCTACATTCTCGTCGACCTGTTCGTCACTCTTCGCGAAGGGACTCAAGTCCTTAGGACCACAACCAACCGCAAAAAAAGCAAACGAAAATGCAAGTACAGCACCTCGCAAGAAAGAAATGTTTCTCACCTTCATAGCATGTTCCATACCCTCTCTTGGCGCTGTTGCGCAATATCTTTTTTTAGTAATCGATAATTTTATACCAAGACCGATTGGATTAGTTGGCAGTTATCTTTTCAAGTGCCTGATAACTTCGAGCAATCATTTCCCTTGGGTCATCCAGTAAGTTGGCAGAAGCCAAGGCGTTATCAAGCAATTGATTGGCAACCAACTTCGCCGTAGGTTCGTCTTTATCTTTTAGTTCATAAAGACCCCGAATGATTGAATTCTTGGGATTAATCTGGAGCTTAACCGATGGCGCTGGCATTCCAGGCATTCCCCCTTCCGGACCTTGCATCATTTTCATGACCCGACGGGCAGATGCACCACCCATAGCATCCCCGCCAACGATACAGACAGGACTATCAATAAGTCGATCTCCAGTCTCCACATCAGAAACCTTGTCAACTAAGGATTCCTTCAACCATTTGCAAAGAGCTTTGATTTCTTTTTTACCAAGGGATTCGCCTTCCTCATCTTGATCGATTTTTTCAAGTTTCACCTCATCGGAATCAGCCGAAAGAATTTTTTTCTCTTTGTACTCCCGAATGGTCTGCATTACATATTCGTCTACGGGTTCAGTGCAAAGCAGTACTTCTAGACCACGAGCTTTCAACGCTTCTAAGTAAGGGCCTGCCTCAATAGATTCTCTACTTTTGCCAAATAAAAAAAGGATTTCTTCCTGATCGCTTGCCATGCGGTCCATATAGTTATCCAATCCTGTTAACTTTCCAGCGTCCAAAGCAGTAGACTCAAACCGAAGGAGTTTTGCCAAGTCTTCCTTGTAAGTAAAGTCTGTGGCTGCCCCTTCCTTGATCAGAACGCCAAACTCATTCCAAAATGCAAGGTATGTTTCTTCCTCCTTGTGAGATTGCTCATTCAAAAATCGAAGAAATCGCTTGGTCAGCACTTGGTTTAGTTTTCTCAATAATTCGCTGTCCTGCATCGTTTCCCTGGAGACATTGAGCGGGAGGTCGGAACTATCAACGACCCCTTTCAAAAAGCGCAACCATTCCGGAAAGAGGCTCTTGGGTTCTGCCTCAATCAGTACTTTTCGGCAGTGAAGTGCGACTTTATTTTCATTTCGAAAGAGCCCCATCTTTTCCATGTTTCTCTTGGGGACGAACAGAAGGGAATTTATCTCCAAAGGGGCGTCCGCACTAAAATGCATCCGCATGAGAGGTGCTTCGTAGTCATTACTCTGAAACTTGTAAAATTCTTCATATTCCTCATCGGTTATGTCTTTTTTAGAACGCATCCAAATGGCATCGACCGTGTTCACTTTTTCACCATTTAGTGAAACTGGAAACTGAACAAATGCAGAGTATTTTTTGATGATTTCCTTAATTCTATCCTCCTTGGCAAACTCAGAAAAATCATCTTTTAAATTAATAATAATTTTGGCACCTCTTCTTTGCCCCTCAACTTCTTCAATTTGATAAGTTCCACTGCCATCACTTTCCCAACAGTATCCAGATGCTTCTTTTTTCCAGTTTTTGGTGAAAACCTGAACTTTATCAGCGACCATAAAAACGCTGTAAAATCCGACTCCAAATTTACCAATAAGAGCATCATTCTTTTCTCCATCTGATTTCAGGGCCTCAATGAAGTCCTTTGATCCAGAGTGGGCAATGGTACCAAGATTTTGGACCAGCTCTTCCTCATCCATTCCAATGCCAAAATCTTGAATGATTAATTGATTTTTGGTGTCATCTGTGGATACATTAATCTCCAGTTCCAAATTATCGTCACCCACTTCTTTCTCGGTGAGTTGAAGACGCCTTAACTTTTCGAGGGCATCTGATGCATTTGAAACGAGTTCCCTAACAAAGATTTCCTTATCTTTGTAAAGAGAATTAACTACGATATCGAGAACTTGCTTAGTCTCGGCTTGGAATTCATGTGAAGAAGGTTTGGTAGTCATAATTCAATAAAAAAGCTCATCATGGTATTTAGTTATAGGTGGTCTTCAAGCACCAACTTTTTTCAAAGCGATAAAATTGAATCTTATTTCAAAGATTTAAATTTCTTTCTGAAATGTTCGTACGCCTCGTTTATTTCCTTGGCCTTTTTCTCTGCAACCTCACGAATTTCTGGACCCATTGCTCCAACTCGGTCTGGGTGATATTGGGCAATTTTCTTACGGTAAGATGCTTTTATTTTTTCGGAATCCTGCAAATCATCAATTTCCAGAATTTTACCAAAATGTAAATCCTCAAGGCTCGTAAAATCTATTTTTTCATTTTTTTTCTTTTCATCCGTCTCTCTTCTTACCTTTTTCTCTTCACCCTGACTGAGCTTTATTTTTTCATTGTTTTCTCCCTTGGATACTGGTGGTTCCTCTTTTTGCCAAGTTTTTGGTATTTGTGAGCTTGGAGTTTGCAAAGACAAAAGAAAGTCTAATTTCCAAATCATCCACCAACTAGCCAAAAAAGTGACCGCCCAAGACAACTTAAGAAAAATTTCAGATAATTTGTTGGGAGACCATCCTGTTAAACTACGGAAATAAGATGAATCATG
>DEYT01000094.1:30686-39734 GCA_002364975.1 Opitutia bacterium UBA3151
CCAATACCATAGAGAATTCTCTTTCCTGACGACTTTGGGTTCAACACCATTTAAAACCTACCAGAACAAAGTTGAAAAAGAAATAAAATGACTCCCCCAAGAACAATAGCCAACCATTTTCTACTTCGTTTCATAGTGGGAAACAAAACGGTAGGGTCCATGAACTTTTCATTGCCTTTAATATTCGGGTTTTCAAAATGGCCTAATGGATGGATGGTGGTAGGGGTCGGATTCGAACCGACGAACGCACGAAGCGGGCGGATTTACAGTCCGCATCCTTTAGCCACTTGGATACCCTACCAGCTAAGGAAGGGATGTTTAAAAAGGATTTCTTTAATGGACGCAAGACGATACTCCATTTAATCTTTGCTCTTTCCAGACTTGCTGAAGTGTTCAAATTTAGGAAAATGATCAGCAATGGTTTATTTTGCAGATAAAATCGTTGTTGGCATCACCGGTGGTGTCGCCTCTGGCAAATCCACCGCACTTAAGGCTTTTGCTCAACTTGATTGGAACACGATTTCAACCGACGAAATCGTTTCAGATCTTTGGAGCTCCGACGAAAATTTAATTCGTGCTGTGCAGGATCATTGGGGCAAAGGTGAAATTTTTTCTCGGGGAAATATTGACAAGGAGAAGATTGCTCGGATAGTATTCAATAATCCCATTGAAAGAGCTTGGCTTGAGAACATCATTCAACCGCTCGTTCGATCAAAATGGGTTTCTCATGTCGAGCAATCGAACGGTAAACTCCAAGTAGTTGAAGTGCCATTGCTTTATGAAAAAAACTTAGAACCTTATTTCAGTTATATAATTTCAGTGTTCGTTCCAGTTAAAATTCAGTTTTCTAGATTGCTTAGCCGAGGATTTAGTGAGGATGAAGCGAGATCCCGAATTGCATCTCAACTATCTTGCGAAGAAAAAGCAAAAAAGGCAGATGTCGTTTTTTTGGGTACCGGATCAGATGTTTTTCTTTCTGGTCAAGTACAAGAATTTTCTAGGAATTTTTCCTGACGATTTTGAATTTAACCACTCCATTTATGACATCCCAAGAAGATTCATCGTCTCCTAAATCTGCTCAAGAAGATCCTAAGTCAGAAAAAAAAGATCCTCCAACAAAAGACACTTCGTTATCCGCTGAGATGGCAAAGGAAAACTCAACTGACGGGGAAGGGGGGCAATTATTTTTTAGTACCGATGGCGAGGAATCTCCGGCTCCCAAAGAGAATCCTTACCAAGAAGAAGGCAAAGAACCTCAAAAACCGGTTGCTTCCTCCCCTTCAAGAGATAACCAAGAGGGGAATCCAAGAAAAGAAGAGCAGCACCCACCACGAAAAAATACTGGAAATCATCCCAAGCAAAACCAGCAGCCAAACAAAGGAAACAAGAGACAAAATTGGCAAGATAAGAAAAGACCCCAGAACCGGCAAAGACAGAAATTCAAAAAGCCAAAAAAGCTTCCCTTTGAAGAAACTGAAGTTCATCCCTTAGAAATTGGAGATTTACTCGAGAATGAGAGTTTTAAGAGTGAAGCGGGTCTGCTTGCTTTAGCCGAAGAATTTGCGGCAAGTAGAGATGAACCTATCTCTTTAGATAAATTACTTCCACTTAGCTTACTTGAACTTAAGGAAAAGGTCACCGCTCTTTCCCTTGAATTATCCTTGCCCGCGGCTCCGCTTAGAGAAGAAGTAATTGATTTGTTGTTGGATTGCTGCTTGGAGCAAAAGGTTCCAGTTCAGGTATCTGGAATCATTCAAGTGATGGAAGACGGCCATGGATTTTTACTCATGGAAAAAGAAAATTACCGGCTCAAATCGCAATCTCCATTTGTGCCTGCACCCTTGATCAAAAAGTATGGCATCAAAACCGGCCAATGCGTCCAAGGATTTGTCAGATCTAAGATGGATGGTGCAACATGTCCCTTGCTCCTACAAATCGAGAAAATTATGGACGGTGACCCAGAAGAGGCAAGTCGGGTGACCCCATTTACCGAGTTAGTCCCTTATTATCCCTTGGAAAGAATCTTTCTGGAAACGGATGAAAAAGTGGAATGGGATAATGTTTCCATGAGGGTTGTGGATCTCGTTTCCCCTATCGGTTTTGGGCAACGAGGGCTAATTGTGGCTCCTCCCAGAACGGGGAAGACCGTTTTGCAACAGGGAATCGCAAGGGCGTTACGAGTCAATAATCCCAAAGCCCATTTAATTGTCTTGCTGGTCGATGAGAGGCCTGAGGAGGTTACTGATTTCCGCAGGCAAGTCCCGGATGCCGAGGTAATTGCTTCCACTTTCGACGAAAGTGCTGAAAGTCACGTTCATGCCGCAGAAATCGTAATCGAGAAAGCCCGCCGCATGGTGGAACACGAACAGGATGTGGTGATTCTTCTAGATTCCATTACCCGTTTGGCTCGGGCTTACAATGCAACCATGCCAAACAGTGGAAAAATTCTTAGTGGTGGAGTGGAAGCAACTGCCCTACAAAGACCGAAACGATTTTTTGGTTCGGCTCGGAATATTGAAGGGGGAGGGAGTTTGACCATTCTCGGCACCGCCTTGGTGGAGACTGGGAGTAAAATGGATGAGGTGATTTTTGAGGAATTCAAAGGTACTGGAAACATGGAGTTGCATTTGGATCGAGAACTCTCCAATAAGCGTATCTTTCCCGCCTTGGATTTCGAAAAAAGTGGGACTCGGAAGGAAGAACTTCTTTATCATGCTGAAGAACTTACCAAGATTTATTCGCTTCGAAGATCGCTTAAAGGGGTTCCTCCGGCAGAGGCGATGGAAATGTTTATCCAAAGGGTACGCAAAACGAAAAATAATCCTGAGTTTCTGGTTGGTTTGGGCAGATGAGCTTGTAACTCATCCCAAAACCATTCAGGTTTAGCTTTAAGAACTAAACATGAATCCTACTGATGAATATTTGATCGATGCCTTTAAGCAACAGGGCTTAATTACCGATGAAATTCTTTCGGAAGTTCAAACTAGTGTAGATAATCTTCCTGAGGATCAAGTTTCAGATCCAGATCTTGCCTTAATGGAAGGTTTACTTGCAAAAATTGGGCTACCTCAACAAGAAGTGGTCAATTATCTTGCCGCAGAATTGAATATGGAAGCGGTGGATATGGAGCACATTGACCCGCCCACAGAAATCATTTCTTTACTGCAAGCCCAGTGGGCAAGACAGTATGAGGCTTTACCCATTGGTGATAGCCCAACCGAAATTGAAATTGTATTTGGAAATCCCTTGGACGAGGATGGTTTGGAGAACCTAACCCATCTGCTCGGCAAAGCGATCTACCCTAAAATTGCCTACCGTGGCGATGTTCTCAAAGCGATTGATACTGCATACGGCAGTGCTGAGGATAGAAAGATGCATGAATTCTTCGACGGAGTCGAAGGAGAAGGAATCGAAATCGGAGATGGAGTCAGACCTGAAGATGTCAGTGAAGAAGACGCACCGATCATAAAATATGTCCATTCCGTAATTAAAGATGCTTTGGAAATGAGGGCCTCTGATATTCACATGGAGCCTTTGGAAAAAAAGTTTCGTTTGCGCTTTCGGGTTGATGGAAGACTGCAGGAGCAACCTGATCCACCGAAACGACTGCAACCTTCCATAATTTCGAGAACGAAGTTGATGGCAAATGTGAGCCTAGCAGAGAAAAGGGTTCCACTGGACGGTCGTATCAATGTGAAGGTCGGGGAAAAAGTGATTGATTTACGGGTATCGACACTACCCACGGTACACGGAGAAAGCATTGTTATGCGTATTCTCGATAAGGAAAGTCTTAGCCTGGGTCTTCCTCAATTGGGTTTCTTCTCCGATGATCAAACTGTTTTCGAACAAGTCATTAACATGCCGGACGGCATTTTTTTGGTAACTGGACCCACAGGTTCTGGTAAATCTACCACTTTGTATTCAGCCCTGAATGTAATCAACCAACCAGACCGGAAAATTATTACTGTGGAAGATCCTGTTGAGTATGAAGTGGCTGGAATTAATCAGGTACAAGTCAGAGCGGATGTGGGTATGACTTTCTCGGCGGCTCTTCGGGCAATGCTTCGACAAGCTCCCAATATTGTCATGGTCGGGGAAATTCGTGATTTGGAAACTGCAGAGATTGCAATTAATGCTTCTTTAACCGGTCATATGGTTTTCAGTACCTTGCACACCAATGATGCTCCAAGTGCGGTTTCTAGACTGATTGACATGGGGGTGAAGCCCTTTTTGGTCTCGGCTTCCTTACGGGCTGCACTTGCCCAAAGGCTGGTCCGTTCGATCTGTCAAAATTGTAAGCAGCCTTACGAGCCACCCGCGAGTGAATTAGCACTATTAGGGATTAACACTGAGCAAGCATCCAATGCCAGTTTCATGCAAGGTGCAGGTTGTGATAAGTGTGGAGACAAAGGATTTAGAGGTAGAAAAGGAGTATTTGAAATCTTCACCGTCAACCAAGAGCTTGAGGAAATGATCTATCACAATGTTAGTATCGTAGAGTTGCGTAAAAAAGCCAGGGAAATGGGGATGCGCAATATGCGGGAAGATGGATTCCGAAAGGTTTTAGCCGGAGTTACCACCCTGAGTGAAGTCATGCTTGTAACAACAGAGGAAGAATAAAATTTATGCTTTATCTTGATTACAATTCCACGATCCGCGACATCTTCAATCAAGTTGAAGGTGTATCGCAACATGGTTTAGACGAATTATTCGACGATGAAGTAAGGGAAGGAAGAAAATCTTACTCAGAGTCTATTATAGCGGCCGGTTTGGCCACCAAAGAAGATATTTTTAGCTTGGTTTCCGAGTATTTGGGCTGCGAGTTGCAAATCGGGGAGGTTGGACAAATCGAACCGGATGCCCTGCAAGTAATCGAGGCAGAGGTGGCTCGGCAATATGCCATTGTTCCCTTGTACCTTTCGGAGGGAGGAATTCATTTTCTTGCAGCTGACCCCTTCAATTCTTCTATCATTGATGACCTTACTTTTGCCCTAAATCTAGAGATCTATCTCGTGGTCTGCGATCCTGAACAAGTAAGCGTATTGTTGGATCAATATTATCCATCTCAAGAAGGCTCCATTCAGGATTTACTCGGGGATGTTGGCTTTGATGAATTTGAAGATCTGGATGAATCCAAAGAATCAGACCTTACCGATGCGGCCAATGAAACGCCGATTATTCGCTTCGTAAACTTGGTTATGCAGCAGGCAATCCGTGCACAAGCTTCCGATATTCACTTTGAGCCCTTTGAGGAGGAATTTCGAATTCGATATCGAGTAGATGGTGCGTTGTATGAGATGTCTCCCCCGCCAAAAAGTTTGGCATTACCCGTTATTTCCAGAATTAAAGTGATTGCGGAGTTAAACATTGCGGAGCACCGAATTCCACAGGATGGAAGAATTAAAATGACCATCGAAGGACGGGCAGTTGATCTTCGGGTATCAACCTTACCTACTCAATTTGGAGAAAGTGTGGTACTTCGTGTACTCGACAAGTCTGCAGTCAATCTAGATCTGGACAGCCTAGGCTTACCAGAAAATGTAAAAACTGGAATTCGGGATGCAGTCCGAAGACCCAATGGAATTTTTATTGTTACCGGACCTACAGGCTCCGGTAAAACCACAACCCTTTACAGTGCCCTTAAAGAGGTAAACCTCTTGGATACCAAGCTTCTGACTGCTGAAGACCCCGTGGAGTATGAAATAGAAGGCATTATGCAAGTTCCTGTAAACCATCAGGTCGGACTTGACTTCTCCCGTGCGCTTCGAGCTTTTTTACGGCAAGATCCGGATAAGATTATGGTGGGTGAAATTCGGGATATAGAAACTGCCCGGATTGCGGTGCAAGCCTCACTTACTGGTCATGTTGTCTTAAGTACCCTGCACACCAATGATGCCCCTGGTGCAGTTACTAGGCTTGTGGATATGGGACTCCAACCCTTTTTGCTTTCCGCTTCTCTTGAATTTGTTCTGGCCCAACGTCTAGTCCGGAAAATCTGTTCGGACTGCAAACAGGAATATGTTCCGAAAAAAGAAATGCTACAAAATCTAGAGCTGAATCCCAATGAACTTGGAGAACGGAAATTTTATTTTGGTGGCGGTTGTGAAACCTGTAACCAATCAGGTTATCGTGGAAGAACTGGACTTTTTGAAATGATTAAAGTCACCGATGCCTTTCGGGAAATGATTAATTCTGGAGCCGCTACTTTAGTGTTAAGGCAATGTGCCATTGAACAGGGTATGAAAAGCCTGCGTGAAGATGGACTAAGATCGATTTTTGATGGTGAAAGTACTGTTGAGGAAGTCTTGAAATATACCTAAAATTTATCAATATCTCTTATTATGCCAATTTTTCAATATGTTGCCACTGACCAAACTGGAGCCCAAACCCAAGGTAGCTATGAAGCTGCCAATGAAGAACAAGCCTTGGCACAATTGGCACAGTACGGACTAACCGTTACCCAACTTGTCCCGACCCAATCTGCCCCTGAGGTTCCCAGCCCGGCCCAACCCGAAAAGAAGCAAAAGAAAAAAAAGGAAAAAGCCCCGAAGCCATCCAAAGCCGCGAAAAAGAAAAAAAAGAAAGGTGGCTTGCTTGCAATAGAGATTGGTGGTGGGCCTACGAGCGAAGACATCTCTATTTTTACCCGCCAGATGTCCACCCTGGTGCATGCCGGTCTTCCATTGCTTCGAAGCTTAGAGGTAATGATTAAGCAACAGGAAAAAAAGCCAAAGTTTAAAGCCATGCTTGAAGCCATTTCAGAAAAAGTTTCCTCCGGTGGGAATCTCTCCGATGGGCTGGCGATGTACCCAAAGACCTTTGACAATTTGTATGTCAATATGGTCAGAGCCGGAGAAGCCGGGGGAGTTTTGGAACTGGTGCTGGATCGACTTGCCCAATTTCAGGAAAAATCCATCCGGACGATCAAGAAAGTAAAGTCTGCAATGATTTATCCCAGTGTGATCATGTTTGTTGCCGTTGGCATTGTTACCCTGTTGATGATGGTGGTGGTCCCTCAATTTCAAACCATTTTTGAGCAAATGCTACGGGGTGCCCCTTTACCGGGTCCCACTCAAATTGTGATTGGAATAAGTGAATTATTTTCCACCTATCCTTTACTAGTTCTTGGTGGGATGGGGGGAACGGTTGGCGGTCTTTTGTTATTTAAGAAAACCAAGATTGGTGCGAAAACTTTTGACTGGTTGGGATTGAATGTACCTGCTGTTCGTGATGTGGTTGGCAAATCTAATATTTCACGAATCACCCGCACCTTTGGAACTCTAATGAGTAGCGGAGTGCCTATCCTTCAGGCTCTGCAAATTACCCGGGATACCCTTTCCAATACCTTCTTTATGAAAGCAATGAGCAATGTTCATGATTCCGTTCGCGACGGGGAAGCGATGGCAGTACAAATGGGTCGTGAAACGGTTTTCCCCACCATGGTTACGAGCATGGTCGAAATTGGGGAGGAAACTGGTGAACTTCCGGATATGTTAACCCGGATTGCGGATAATTATGACGAGGATGTGGATAATGCTGTGGCTGGGATGACCTCACTGATCGAGCCGGTTATGATCGTATTTCTCGCGGTTGCGGTCGGTTTCATTGTGATTGCATTGTTCTTACCCATCGTAGCTATCATTGAAACCATTGGAAAGTAGCAAGCCCTGTTTTTAAGGGGTGGATTGATTCTCTTGGAGCCATGCCTTTGACCTCTCTGGGTCTACCTTGCTCCAAGTATTCATCACCTTATTAATCGCCTTCTGTCGAGCCTCTGGATCCATAATAGAAAGGGCCCATCCGGCAGCGCCTTCCGGGTCTCTTCCACTGATTCGGTTCACAAATTCACCTACCACGGGATCCAGACTGGGAGAGGGTGGGAAACTATTGAGCCACTTGGCAGTCGAAACCGGATCGACCAGGGACCAGCGGGAGGTGAGCTGTTGCATCGCATATTTTTGATGTTCCCCGCCTTTCATTTCCGAGATCCAATTCGATGCATTCTCGGGGGATTGAGCGACCCATTGAGTGAGCAGGTTATCCATGATTCTTTTGCTTGCTGGTTCGAGTGCCATATTCTCAACCCAATTGGCAGTGGCTTGTAAATCTTGCCTCGCTACCCTCGCCCCGATCTGACCCAGAATGGTTTCGCGTAATCGGGGGTCACGGTTCGGAAATTGGTTGGCCCATATAATCGCTTCCCCGGTGGACCTCTTGGCATACTCTTGGGCAAGGAAAGTGGCACTTTGCCACTTGGCATTACCAGATGGCAAGTCAAGCATCCTGCGATTGGCAGCATCAAGATCACTTTCGGCCACACCCTTAATGACTCCAAGAATGTAGGGATTGTCTTCCGGAGAATTCTTCTGATTATTTGCCTTCGCCCATGCCAGTGCGGAGTCCGGGTTTTGGGTTGCCCAACCTGCCAGAGCTTCCGAAACGCCAAATCTTCTTTCACTTTTTTCATCCAAGTTTTTTAAGGCGTATTCAAGGGCAGATTCTGGATTTATTGCGGACCAGCTTCTCATAAGAAGCTTCATTTCCAAATGCCTTCCATAGCCAGCGGGTAAGGCTTCAAATGCACCCACAACATCCTGTACATTCGTCGAGTCCATGGATCTTAAAGCATCGAGATAAGAACCCATGCGTTCCAGAACTCCCCCCCCCTTCATAATTCGAATTAGGTTAGGAGGAAGGGGAGGTGAATTTACGATATCGGATGAATTTTGGGTAGTTGTTTGATTCTGGGTAATCAAACCGGGGGAAATGATTGAAATTTCTTTTTTATTCGGGGTCGTACTTTCAACTTGGGAGGAAATGCGAGTTAAAAGGGGGGAAACTTCTTCTTTTTTTCCAAGTTTAAGCCCAATAAAAAACACGATACCTAAGGAAAAAGCCCAGGGTAAACCGAATTTGAGAAAAATACGCATAAATTTTATTCCTAGGTTGCTGTATAAAAAAGAGCAAGTTCCATCCTAATCACGGCTTACGAATTAAATACATTCATTCAAATAAGTAATAATATTTAGCCATGAAAAAAGTTTTTTA
>DEYT01000094.1:40139-40401 GCA_002364975.1 Opitutia bacterium UBA3151
AGAGCTTGCTTAAAAGCAAACAACTAAAACTAAACTAAAACATATATATGAAAAACAAATTATTATCATTGGCAGGATTACTTGCTGCATTCAATTTGAATGCGATTGAAATTGGTCCCACAGGTAGTGGTATCGACATGTCAGGGTTCGTTGACATGGCTTACGCTGAAAGAGGTTCTGCTGGAGCCGATGCTTTCTCTGGTCAAGTTGAACTGAACTTCAACTTTACATCTGGTCCCGTCTCATCTGCAGTCGGTTTGGA
>DEYT01000094.1:40794-41457 GCA_002364975.1 Opitutia bacterium UBA3151
GCCAGCGTGACCATGGGAAGAATGCTTACCTACATGGGTTTTGAAGCATTTGATGCCCCTAATATGTATCAAATGACATACGCTTACGATGTTGTCTCTGCCAACACTGGATCCGGTCCTCAAGATATCTACGACGCATACGATTACGGAGCATCTGTAGATTACGGAACGGATGCGTTTAGCATTGGTTTGTGGTCCAGCTTGGAAGAAGGTGCAGGTTATGAAGTTGCCCTCGCATTTACGGGTGTAGAAAACTTCACTGCCAAAGCAATTTGGTCTGATTTTGGTGATGCAACTGCTGATCCATATGAGAAATCAACCTTTTGGGTTAGCTATCAAGTAGGTGCCACCTTACTCGCAGCTGAGGTTGCTGAAAGTGACCAAACTACTGGTGGTGACGATATTGATGGTGTTATGGTCATGGCCAATTACGCAATGAGTGACGCAGCAGCTATTACTGTTCGTTATTCCGAGCAAGAAATTAGTGATCAAGCTGGTGCTGTTCAGTATGATGGTAGCAAGTTCACTATTTCTCCCAGCTACATGTTCACTGATAGTTTCATTGGTCTTGTGGAGTACAGCTCCTATGACGCTGACACTATTTCTGCAACTTACGCTGAGCCAGAAGAGTTCATGGGTGCTGAGTTTATCTTCACCTTCTAA
>DEYT01000044.1:0-223 GCA_002364975.1 Opitutia bacterium UBA3151
GCGGGCATGGTATAATGGCTATTACTTCAGCCTTCCAAGCTGACGATGCGGGTTCGATTCCCGCTGCCCGCTCCATATCATAGGGAGAAATATGGAAGATTTAGATAAAGTTGTTGCAGATGCGCTTGCTGAGAACAACATTCCCTATGCAGCCTATGCAGTTACTAATGCAAAAGATACGATCGCATCCGGTTCGGTAGGTTTTACTGACCTTGAAGGCAAA
>DEYT01000044.1:538-6342 GCA_002364975.1 Opitutia bacterium UBA3151
ATGCCTTAAGTTCAAAAGCCATCTTTAGAATCGCCTCGATGACCAAAGCATTAACTTCAACAGGATTCTTATGGCTTGCCGATAAAGAAAAGCTTGATCTCCAGATGCCAGTCGAAAACCTTTTGGAGGAGTTCAAAGACTTGCAGGTTGCAAAACTGATTGATGGAAAAGTAAGTTACTCTGAGCCGAAAACAAAAGTTACGTTTCATCATTTGCTCACTCATACTTCTGGCTTTGGTTACGATTTTCATCACGAAACACTGTCGCATCTTCTTTTAAAAGGTGAGATCGTAGATTTACTTGATAAAGAAGGCAAATTTTTGGAATCTCCTTTGATTGCAGAACCCGGCGAAGAATGGCACTACGGTATGGGGATCGGCTGGATTGGAAAAGCGATTGAAAAATTATCAGGTTCATTGCTGAATGATTTTATGACGGAAAATATTTTTAAACCTTTAGAACTCTCGGATACTTCATTTGATATTTCGGTTCTGGGGGAGGATAGATTACCCAATATTTATGCTAAGGGAGAAGACGGCAGCTTAACCGATATCAGTGGCTTTATGGCATCACCTCAGATTGAAGAGTTTGCCTATGGCGGTGGCGGGATATTTTCCTGTCCTTTGGATTATGTAAAATTTTTACGTTTGTTTTTGAATCAAGGACAAGTCAATGGCGAAGAATTTCTTCCCAAAAAAGTTATTGACGAAATGACAATCAACCAAATTGACAATCTTTCCGTACCGTTTCAACCCACTTTCAATCCTGGCATTATTTCTGCCAATGAGTGGTTTCCGGGTATCGAAAAGAAGTGGGGCTATGGTTTTATGATCAATACCGAAGATGTGCCAAATGCTCGGACTAAGGGTTCTTGTGCTTGGTCAGGCATAATGAATACGTTTTTTTGGTTTGATGCCAAGAAGGATATTGGTGCGACAATTATGATGCAAATTGCGCCTTGCTATCATGAAAAACCTAAAAAAGTTTTACAAAAATTTGAAGAAGCTATCTATCGTGCTCTTTAGGCTTTGAATAGTTGATCTGCAACGTAAGGGTTGGTCAAACGTTCTTGCCCAAAAGTAGAGACCGGACCATGTCCTGGGACAAAAGTTACATCGTTTCCCAAGGGCCATAACTTTTCTCGAATTGCATCTAATAAATCCTGAGTATTACCTCTAGGTAAGTCAGTCCTTCCGATTGATCCTTGAAACAAAACATCACCTACTATGGCAAGTTTTGACTCCGGATGATGAAAAACAACATGTCCAGGCGTGTGGCCAGGACAATGATAAACATCCAGCTTTTCTCCATCAATTTCAATTTGATCGCCATCGGTCAACCAACGATTCGGTTCAAAATTCTTTGCGGTATCCAAACCATAACGTTTGCCTTGTTCTTCTAATGCATCAATTAAGAAGCCATCGTCTTTGTGAGGTCCTTCGATTTCAACGTTATATTTTTCTGCTAATTCGTACGCTCCGCCGGCATGATCCAAATGCCCATGAGTAATAAATACTTTAGAGAGAGTTAATCCTTGTTCTTTAATGAAATTTTCAATCAAAGATAAATCGCCACCGGGATCGGTTACAGCCGCTATCTTAGATGCTTCTTTCCAAATGACACAGGAATTCTGCTGCAAAGGTGTCACAGGTATGATTGCCGCTTTTAATGTAGCCATGGTAAAAAAAAACTGACATTATTATACCTTATGAATTTTGAACTGTTAGAGGGGCACAACTTAAAAATCAGAGCAGCTGTGGAAGGCGAGGGACCACTAGTCGTGTTGGTTCACGGCTGGCCTGAGAGTTGGTACAGCTGGCGTCATCAAATCAAACCTCTTTCTCAAGCAGGTTTCAAGGTGGCAGCCATTGATGTTCGTGGTTATGGCGGATCTGACAAACCGCATGAAATCGATGCTTACTCATTGAAAAATATAGCTGCCGATGTGGCAGGTGTAATCGATTCTTTGGGCTACCAAGAAGCTTATTTATTTGGTCATGATTGGGGCGGACCAATCGTTTGGACCACCGGTTTGCTCTATCCAGATATCATCAAAGCAGTTGGGGCATTATCAGTTCCTTATACGCCAATCGGAGATAAATCACTCATTCAATTGTTTCGTGAACTCTATAAAGGCAAATTCTTCTACCAATTGTATTTTCAAAAAGAAGGCGTGGCTGAAGCGGAATTCGAGGCCGATGTAAAAACCGCTTTGGAAAAAACTTATTTTGGTGGAGATGGCAGAGGTATGAAATTTATGTTTGAAAACTTTGATAATCCAGCTTACAAAAAGACAGTTGATTCAACCATGTTAGAAAATACTCCGAGTTTTGAAACTTATCCTGCCTGGCTTACACAGGAAGATATGGATTACTTTGTCACCGAATTTGAACAAAGTGGTTTTCGAGGACCTTTCAACAGATACCGAGCACAAGATATTGATTTCGAGGAATTGCAAGAATTCAAAGGCGTTTCTTATCCTTTACCAGCATGTTTCATTACCGGAACACTTGATCCAGTAAATTTCTTTGCTCGTGACGAAAGCGCTTCTGCCGACGATATTCTCGAGGCTTTTACCAAAAATTACGACGATTTAAGAAAAGTAGAAATCATCGATGACATTGGCCATTGGACGCAGCAAGAAAGTCCAGAATTGGTCACGAAGCATATGCTTGATTTTTTAACAAACCTATAGGGAGAAAATTTATGGATCTTAAGTTAAAAGGGTACTCAACCATTGGTACCAATAATAAAGAGGCGGCAGAGACATTTTATGATGCTTTATTAGCACAAATGAATGCCAAAAAGTTTCCAGCAAATGACAGAATCACGATGTGGCTATCTGAGGATGGTGGATCGGTAATTTTGGCTATTGCTATTCCTTACGATGGCGGGACTGCTTCACATGGTAATGGCACTATGAAGGCCTTGTCACTTGGTTCTCACGAAGAAGTCGATCAAATGTATGCAAAAGCAATCGAATTAGGCGCTACCGATGATGGTGAACCCGGTCCTAGAGCAGGTACTTTTTATGGTGCTTACGTTTATGACTTGGATGGCAATAAACTTTGTTTTTTTAATTTTACTTAAGCTAAAGCTTGTTCGATATCTTCAATAAGATCATCTAGAGATTCCAAGCCGACAGACAACCTGACCAAGCCATCATTTATGCCGATGGCCTCTCTTCTATCTTTGGGTAGAGAAGCGTGCGTCATAAGAGCGGGGTGCTCAATTAAACTTTCAACACCTCCTAAACTTTCAGCAAGCGCAAAAATTTTTGTTTTTTCCAAGAAAGATTTAGATTTTTCTAGGCCTGCAGAAATATTCATAGAAATTATTCCGCCAAAGCCATTCATTTGTTGCGAAGCTAAGGCATGTTGAGGATGACTTTCCAAGCCTGGATAAATTACTTCGGCGATCTCTTTATGATTTTCAAAATGCTTGGCAATCGCCAGTGCATTACTACTATGTCTTTCCATTCTGACTGCAAGTGTTTTTAAACTTCTCAAGATTAAATAACTATCAAACGCTCCTGTAATGGGGCCTAAAGAATTGACAATATTCGCCATCCGCGCAATGAGTTCCTCGTCTTTTTTTCCAATTACCAATGCTCCAGCAATTAGATCCGAGTGACCACCCAAGTATTTTGTCGCTGAGTGCAAAACTATATCAATGCCATGTTCCAAAGGTTGCTGCACGTAGGGCGAGGCAAAAGTATTGTCACAGACGCTTAATATATTTGCTGACTTTGCAAAATCGGCAATGGCTGAGAGGTCAACTACTTTCAACAAAGGATTTGTCGGGGTTTCCACAAAAATCATTTTGGTTTTATCGGTTTTTGCAGCTTCAACGTTTTTGATATCTGTCATATCAACATAAGTAACTTCGATCCCTTGAGAAAGTGTTTTAATTTCATTGAATAAGCGAACCGTACCTCCGTAAAGATCATTCATAGCAATGACATGATCACCAGGCGTCAATAATTCAACACAGGCAGAAATCGCTGCCACGCCTGAAGAAAAACCAAAACCGGCTTCACCATTTTCTAAACTAGCAATGCATTCCTCAAAGGCTTTTCGCGTTGGATTAGCTGATCTGGAATAATCAAAACCTTTGTGTACTCCAGGACTTTCTTGTTCAAAAGTAGATGAAGTATAAATAGGCACCATTACCGCTCCCGTAGTGGGATCGGCCTTTTGCCCTGCATGAATGGCTCTTGTTTCAAAACCATCTTTATTCTTTTTACTCATGAATTTTTATCAATTAAATTATTTTCAACTAGCCAATCTTTATTGAATGCCTTGGATAAGTACTTATTTCCAGTATCACAAATCAATGTTACTACTTTTTTGGACTCGGATTGTTTTTGACACCAATTTATTGCAGCATGCACTAGGGTCCCACAAGAAGTTCCAGCTAAAATACCTTCTTTTCTGAGCAGTTCATCCACTCTCGCAAAAGCATCTTCATCTGAAACATAAATACCTTCATCAATAATATCTAAATTTAAATTATCAGGAATGTAATCTTCTCCAATACCTTCTACCAACCAAGAACCTCCTTCGTATTTATAATTGCCAGTATTTACGGCATCGGCAATAACTGAGCCTACCGGATCAGCGACAACTATTTGGATGTCTTTATTTTTAGATTTTAAGAATTTTCCTACACCACTTATCGTGCCTCCAGTACCAACACCAGCTACAAAAGCGTCGACATTTCCTTCCATTTGAGACCAAATTTCTGGGCCCGTAGTAGTTTCGTGGACTAATGGATTTGCAGGGTTACTGAATTGATCTGCAAAAAAAGCACCAGGTGTTTTTTCAACTATAGCAGCTGCCATTTCTTGATAATGTTCTGGATGTCCCTTTTCTACATCGGATCGAGTGAAAACAATATCCACTCCCATGGCCTCTAGATGCATTACTTTCTCTTGACTCATTTTATCGGGAATGACTAATATCAATTCATATCCTTTAAGCTTTGCTGCCAAAGCCAAACCCAATCCAGTATTACCAGCTGTGCATTCAACAATCACACCGCCTGGTTTGAGTGAGCCATTTTTCTCAGCTTCTTCGATGATTTTTATCCCGACACGATCTTTGATAGAGCCGCCTGGATTTAAGTTTTCAAGTTTGACATAGAGGTCACATGGTCCAGTATCGATATTATTGACTTTGACGACAGGAGTATTGCCAACCATCTCCAAAAGATTATTAAAATTAGTTTTCATCTTGTTTATTTTTTTTTCTATCGTATTTTGTCTTGTCTTTAAATACCGTCGCACGATTAAATTTCGATGCATTTTTTGCGACCGGATTTAACCTCTTTTTTTTCTGCTGTTCTTTTTCTTTTGACACTTAAAATTGAGTTTAATTCGATGTTTTATCAAAGCGAAATGACTAAAAGAATTGCTATTCTCCTCTAGGCTATCCCAATCGTCTATTGATTTCTTCTTTTATGAGCCACATTCGATCTTGACCCCAAACATAATAGGGGTTTGAACCATCGGCATTGGTAATTTTAAAACTCGGTACACCCCAACAATTTCCCTCGTACATATCTTTGACATTGTCATTGAGTACTTGCTTCCACTTTGAAGAATTCAACTCTTTCTTTACCGTTTGCCAGTCTAAATCAAGTTTGGTGACAGTACTTTCTAAGTAACTTTCTTCACCAATATTTATACCATCTTGAAAAGAGGCTTTCAAAAGTTCATCAATATAATCAAAACCTTTACCTAATGAATCAATCAGAGGAAATAATGAATAAGCCTTTCTAGCTGGCTTGCCAATAGGGGAGAA
>DEYT01000031.1 GCA_002364975.1 Opitutia bacterium UBA3151
AACCCATTTGATGTCGCACCCAAGCCTTCAGTAAATCCTTTTGAATCTGCTCCAGCTCAAGTCCCTGTGCCACCAGTCAATCCTTTTGAACAGGGGTCTGAGTAAAAAGGGCTCAATAGGGTGAAGATTTCCAGGTGGTCAAAGAAGACTTACCGCGTAGAAAGAGCTTGGAGCCATTATTCATCAACCAGTCTGCTTGTGAGGAACTTCCTTCCTCCCAATCTCTAAGTATCTTAATTCGTTTAGCAAAGATTCTTTTGTCCAAGGTATCCGTATTTTCTTTGCTGGGACTACTCCAAAATATATCAATAATTTCTCCTTTTTCATTAAGACCAACAATATCTACGGATGCCCCATCTTGTATGTATGCATCTATTCTTGGATCCTGACTAAGATCGAGTTGAACCATCCACTCTTCAGTGAAAGGAATGACCTCATCCAAATACGCTTCATAGGTAGTTTTGAGAAATTTTTTGGGCAAAAGAAAGCCATCTAAATTTCGAACCGCAAATTGTTTTATGTGAGAGGACCAAATGGGAACAATTTCATTGCCCCTACTATCAATCGTGTAAACCAGAGCCGGTTCCTTATCTTTATTTCTGTAAGCCGGGATTTCGAGGATTGACTTGGTTGCCTCATCAATGGCCCGCGAAAACCCATCTCTAGTGGTGGGATGAATGGTATCCAGCCTGACTTTGTCGGGGAGAATAACAACGAGACCTGAAGCACGGGGATAATAAAAACGCTGTTGCTCAATCAATTGACCCTTACTGCGGTTCAAATCGGAGAAGAAACCATCTTCCTTTAATAATTCTTCCTGACTGAGTTGAAGATTACCTGGATGAAAAAAAGCACGATAGGGACCGACTGGAAAATCTTGATGAAATTGGGCCTCTAGTCGCAAATGGTTGGTGACCTTGATTTCTTCGGGATCAACTTTTTCGGAGGAAAATAAATTTTTCAAGCGATTCCAAGAAAAATAAGATTTCTCTGAGCGGACTTCATATAGTTTTTCGAAGAATCGAGCCTTATCACTGTTAGACGCGGGATAATACAAGGTGAAATTTCCATCCAATTTGTCATTAATAAAGCTTTTACTGTAAACGATTTCCCCAATTTTTCCATACGCGGTGAAAAGACCGTCCCTTTTACCCTTGGCATAGGATCCAGTTAGCTCTGGTAACCCATTTGTTTGCCAGAATTCGACTTTTCCGTCCTTTAAACCATTAACAAAACCAATCTCAAAACGGACTTGTCCGTTGTCATATTTTTCAGTCACATAAGCCCGTTTTCCTTGGCCAAAAGGTTCATCGTCATCAATGGCATAAAGGATTTCATTTCCGAAGTCATCTTTGCGATATTCCACATCATCCGATGACAATCTTTTTTCTGAACAGGAATCAAATAAAGCCAGTAGAAAGAAGCTAGCTGACAACCTCCAAGCGATAGAGTTTTGCACGGATGGAAACATACGAATTTTATATTAGGATGCTCATATCAGAGTCGGCAATGTTAAAACTTATTGATTTCTAGACCGGACTTGTTCTGCAATTTCCATAATATCCTCTATCGGAAGGGTGACAACCTCAGTCGGTCTTCCAGAATCCATTTTATAAACTACCACCCCTAACCACCGACCCCGCTGGTCAAATACTGGGGTTCCTGGTTCTGTGTTCTCGATCACGAAGTATGGGCGAGGTTTTTCGATCACGGCATTAACCCATCCTCTTCGGAGGGTGGATTGGCGATATAGATTACGACCTAATTTTGAAATTGAAACTACTTCGTTCAGAATTTCAGGAGTAGGGGGGGTTTTAGCACGATTCCAACCTGGAGTAGCAGAGAAGGTGAATTTCTCGGAACTTTCATCAGTTCCCGTGATTGGGAGGAGAAAAGCCAAATCTAAATCCATGTCTTTAAGAAGTAAGCGGGCCGGAATTTCACTGCCGTCCTGCATTAATATCAAAACTTCAGTGTAATGAACTTGTACAGATGCTCCTGGGCTACGAAGTCGGGAGATGATATTCGAAGTTGGGTCGACTTTGGTAAGGGAAAGGACCGTTAGGCCATCATCTGCAATAATGGTTCCCAGGGCTTCAAGCTTTTGTTCTTGGGGAGGGAGGCTTCTGCCGCCTACACTTACCTCAACTCGCACGGTGGCCGATACCCAAGTTACACAATTTGCATTTTCTGTGAGCAAAGTGCGCCAAATCGATTCAGAATTTTTCTTTTCTGTGTTTTTTCCATGACAAAAGATCGAGGTAAGTAAAAAGATAAAAAGAAAAAATTTCATGATCAATTTAGCCCTCTTGATCCCAATCCGGTTCGAGCTCAAGAAAGAGAGTGTGGATGCCCCTGCGGATAAAAAATACAACACTTTTCTTTCTCTGGGTAATGAGTCGATTCATAATCTTTTCGAAGCCATCTACGGAATCCACGGAATTCTTCTCTACTCGAAGGAGAAGATCACCTTGCCTAAGCCCACCTAAGGCTCCCCAACCTGCCGGTTCAACATTTTCGATGACTAGTCCGGATTGGTTTAAATCTAGGCGACGGTTGACACGATCTCCAAAGGAAAGCTCACGAAGGGCGAATTCAAAGGTTTCCTCTTCATACTTGGGGAGTTCATTGGGCGGTTCAGGCCGCTTATTGAGAGTTACCTGCAAATCAAATGCTTCACCGTTTCTTTGACCACTTAGTGTAATCGTAGAATTGATTTTATATTGCTTGAGCATGTTTCCAAATACTTCTGCGTCTTCCACTCGGTAAGACTGAATAACTTGTCCATCGATTCGAAAAAGAAGGTCATCACATTGAAGCTCAGATTGCTCGGCGGGAGATTCTGGGAAAACTTGAGCAACTCGGACGCCACGGGTGGTTCGTGGTAGCCCCAGAGCGGATGAAAGATCTCGTGTGATTACTTGTGTGGATACACCCAACCATGGCTTCCATGCTTGTACGGGTTGATTTTCTTCCGCCTCCGGGCCGATTTTTACAACCGTAAGAAGTTGAGCCAAATTTCTCTCGAAGCGAACGATTACGGGAACGGGTTCCCTCTTGCCCCGAGTTAGTTTTCTGGTGGCTTCAATAAGATCCTTGGTATGATCAATCGGAGTCCCATTCACTTCTAAGATTACATCGCCAGGAACTAAACTTGGCTTTGCACTTGCTGAAGGTCCTCCCCGGTTCGTGGAGTGCACCTGAACCCCCGTTTTTTTATTTCTTTGAGCTTCTAGGGAGGACATCAAGGTAAAGTTTCGGATGGTAAGGCCCCAACTTTTTAGTTCTTTTTCCTTCGCGTATGCTGGTTCTCGATGAGTAGGGGTTATTTTCCATTCTTTTTTTAAGCCATCTCGAAGACCCAGAACTTTTACTTCTTTATTTGCCGGTTTGGAATAAACGAGCTGGTTGAAAATGGGGATATCTTCGGGGATTGTGGCCGATACTTTTTTTTGGTCGTATTGAGTAATTAAGTCACCCGCCATAATCCCGGCTTTCTCGGCTGGAGAGCCCGAGATTACTCCAGAAACCAAAATGCCAGAAGTTTTATTTTCAATCAGTGGTTGGCATTCGAGCCCAATCCAAGAACGGGAAACATAACCTTGCGACTCCAATTTCTTAGCCACTGATTTTGCCAAATTAGAAGGGATGGCTCCACCGAGGCTTCCGATTCCGACTTCATTGATTCCGATGATCTTCCCAAATCGATCTACCAGCGGGCCACCACTATTGCCTGGGTATATTACGGCGTCATGCCCCAGCCATCTTACAAGTTCTCCAACATTTTCACCATCCAAGCGAAAGGATTGGCTACCCGCTGAAATCAAGGCAACATTGGAAATAATTCCTTTGGTGACCGATTGAGATAAACCAGCTGGACTACCCATTGCAAAACAAGTGTCGCCAACCTTTACTTTTTGTGAATTTCCAAACTCCGCGATCTTGAGTGGTTTCGAATCGGATCCATTTTCGTTCAAACGGAGGCGTAACAAAGCAAGATCAGTCATGGCATCTGCACCAAGCAAATCCGCCATTAATTCATCTCCATTGTGAAGGCGACAGGTCAAACGGGAGGCTTTGCCAGCTACATGATGGTTAGTTAAAACAAGTCCGTCTTTGCTGATAATTACTCCACTTCCAGTGGAGCGTGCTTTCATCATTCTTCCTCCCGAGCCTTTTTCTGAAACTACTTCGATACGAACAATCGCTTGATAAACACCCCTAACTTCATCCGTAAGAGAAAAGTTTGAATGCTCTCCTGTCAGTAAAAGGTTGAATGTATGGGCAAGCAGGGTAAAAAATAAGAATCGAGTGAAAGCCATTAGTTGATAAAGCGTTTCTGATCTAGTGATTCGTTTGACTTGGTTTCATAGAACGGACATGAAAGGATATATCTCTTTATAAATTCAAATGGCAAACAAACACAAGGAAACTACACATGAGTGAAGAAAATAAATCCGGTTTTTTGTTAGGTGAGCGACAGGGGCAGTTCTTGGCATTCGTACTTTGTTTTGCCGGGGTTCTTACATTGGGATGCTTACTGACTTTCGTGGTCTACATGCTAAACCAAGCTTTTACCTTTTTTTCCGGAGTAATTTGGTCGCTTGCCCTTTCTGGAATGCTTGCAATTTTGCTTCGCCCGATTGTTACATTACTGGAAGAAAAAATGGGAATGGGACGATTTCTTTCTATTGTTACCCTTTATTTTTTAGTGCTTGCTACTGCTGGCTCGGCGACTTGGTTCTTGGGAGGGAAAATTATTCGGCAAACGCAAGACTTTATTGGTTCCGCTTCGGAGTGGCCTGACCGGTTGGAAGAGAAAGGTAAGGAACACTTACCACCCGAAACTTGGGAGTCAATTTCAGGCCAGTTTGAATCCTTTAAAGAATACTGGGGGACTACCTTAGCTCCAAGTCAGGGATCTAGCCGATTGGATCTCAATGTATCCGAAAAGGAAATATATGTTACCTTGTCCATCGAGGAACGTACCACCTTTCGTGAACTGGGAGACTTGGAAAAAACAGAGTTTTTCACTTACGAGACAGAAGCTGATCGCCTTGCTTATTTAGATCAAAAGAGTTTGGAAATGAAGAACCAGACCATGGAGACCCTCGAAAGCAAAGGGGGAGTTATTGCAGAAAAATCTGCTGAGGTTCTAAGATCCGCCTGGCTCGGTTTAATGGGTATATTTACCAAAATGACCTACCTCGCAGTCATTCCTATTTATTTGTTCTACTTTCTTAGTTCCAACCGTAATTTACTTGAGGACTTGGAAAAAGAACTCAGATTCATATCTGCCTCGGTGCGAGAGGATATCATTTTTTTAGTGCGTGAGTTTGTAGGAATTTTGGTAGCGTTCTTTCGAGGGCAGTTACTTATTGGGTTATTGATGGGGGTAGGCTATGCCATTGGATTTAGTCTGAGCGGATTGAAGTTTGGCATTACCTTAGGTCTTTTATTTGGCTTATTAAATATTGTGCCTTATCTTGGATCAATTGTTGGAGTGATCGTGACTTTACTCGTTGCCTATTTGCAACCGGATGGAATTGCCGAGAGTGGTCAATGGAACTTATTGCTTGGATGTGGCCTTTCCTTTGCCATTGTTCAATTGATTGAAAGTTATTACCTGACACCCAAAATTATGGGACAGCAGACTGGTCTACATCCAGTGGTGGTAATCGTTTCGATTTTCTTTTGGGGAACTGCCTTGGGAGGAATTCTAGGCATGATTTTTGGTATTCCGCTAACCGCATTTTTCATCATTGCTTGGCGACTTCTTTGCCGGAAATATTTCAATCATTCCGCTTGTTAAAAAATTTTGAGAGCTGTAAAATTCATTTTTTGGAGTTCATTTTTGGCACTAAAGTGAATAAACTCCATCTATTTTTCTTTTGTGTTTCAACTTTATTGATTCCAGATCGATTTATACTTTGTAACCAAGATATCGATCAAAATTCCATAGTGGTGACCAGTAATTGGAAAGCCAGTTCATGGTTCGGTTATTATTATGATAATGGGTCGGAATGGATTTACCATGAGGACTTAGAGTGGGTTTATCCATCTTCAGTAGATGGAAACTCGGTATGGTTGTTTTTGCCTTCGTTAGACTGGGCTTGGACGAAGCAGGAACATTTCCCCTGGATCTACTTCCATAAACTTCAGAATTGGAGATATTATGATTCTACCGGAGGTTTTTACAATTTTGAGACCCTGAGTTGGACACCGAAAGAAGAATTTGAATTAGAGTTGAAAAATTTAGGGGGTGGAACCGGAGGGCAAGAATCCAATAGTACAACCGGAAATAATGGTACTACCGATTCGAATCAAACTTCTAGCAATTCCTTTTTATTGACGGTCAATAGCGGTACAGGAGGATCGGTGACGGGCGGTGGAATTTATTATTCAGGGGATACGGCAACCATCAGGGCAAGCCCGGATACCGGTTATGAATTCTTAAGTTGGGTGGGTGCAACGGTTGGAGATTCGGTTGCGAAAACTACCTCTGTAATTTTGGATCAAAACCTAAGTGTGACTGCTACTTTTTCATTGGTTGACTATACCCTCGAATTAATCGCTGGTGTGGGTGGATCGGTTACCGGTGCGGGGGTCTATGAATATGGGAAATCGGTTTCAATAAGTGCAAGTCCAAACCCAGGATATTACCTACAGAATTGGACCGGTGCTACCTTGGCAGATTCCGCTGCTTTAACAACCACGATTTTAATCGACCAAAATCATAGCCTAAAGGCCAACTTTTCACGTGTGCAACCGAGTCTTTCCATTACCCACGGATTGGGGGGTATCGTTTCTGGTGGTGGTTCTTATGATTATGATTCCAATGTTTCGATTATTGCCACCCCTGAAAATGGATATTACTTTCTCGAATGGAGTGGGGCTCAGGTAGCAAATTCAAGTGCTGCAACTACCACCATTCATTTGACCAAAGATTCAAATTTAACCGCTACTTTCGAGGCAAATTCAACAAGCTCACTTTCTAAAATTGATCCCCATGAAATGGTCAGGCGAATGGGAAGAGGGATTAATCTTGGAAATGTCTTGAGTGCTCCAGAAGAGGGAAAATGGGCTCCTGCAGCTACGCAACAATACTTCATTGATTTAAAAGATGCGAATTTTAGCAATGTTCGACTGCCCACCGATTTTTACGGTACCCGTACTACTGGGGATACGAGCATGTTTTCCACTCTTTCAGGAACTTCGGCAGATTTCAATGGTTCGATGGATGATTTTGTAGTTTCCTCCGAATACCTCGACCGGATTGAAGAAATAATTACTTGGTCTCTCAATCAAGGCTTAATCACCATACTTGACTTCCATGGAGCAAATCTAAAATCAGAATTTCTGCATACTTTTAATGCAAGCAGTAGCGATTATATTGAACCAACTTCGGCTAGACGGGCTGCGGATTTAGTTAAGTTCCAATCCATTTGGCGGGCCATTGCCAATCGTTTCAAGGATTACCCACCCGAACTTCTTTTCGAGGTTGTAAACGAACCCTATTTCGAGCTTTCTGCGCAAGAAATGGATCAACTGAATGCCCTGATTATTTCCGTCATTCGGGCGACTGGTGGAAATAATGCCGATCGAAATCTGATCCTTGTGGGTGGGGGTGAAAACTCTTACCTTGCTCCCCAACAGATTGATTCCTCTATTTTGGCATCCGACGATCAATTGATTGCAACCTTTCATTATTATGACCCTTTTAGTTTTACTAGCTCCCAGAAAGATCAGTACGATGACAATGATTGGGGTACAGTGGAGGATATTGAAAGCATTCAAACTCATTTTGATACCGTCAAGTCCTGGTCGGAAACCAATCAAATTCCCATCTATCTTGGCGAGTTTGGAGCGGATAATGTAGGGGGTTACAATTATGGCTCGGGTACCCTACGAAAGATAAATTCCAACACCACAGGATACGCAGATGGTGGGCCAGATTCAGAATCCCGTCTTCTCTACCATCAGCATGTTGCTGAGGAAGCGATTAATCGCGGTTTTGCTTTTTCGGTATGGGATTCCGGTCCTACCTCGAATAAGACTATACATAAAAGAAATGATTCGAGCCTCACTTCTAATTTCGATCTTTCATCGTTCGCGGTGAGTTCCTACGAAGAGCCCACGGTTACTGTGAGCACGGTGGTAGACTCGACTACTTGGGTACCCGAGATCAAAGATGCGATTCTAAACCATGGGACTTGGCCTGGATGTTACGGACCTTTGGGCGTGATCAAAAATCCCGGATTCGAATGCAGTCCGTATGATGAGGGCTGGAGCCTTAAGCTGGTTTCCGGATCGACCGCAGAAATTTCGAATGTTGGAAGTTCGATCTCCCGAACGGGTAATTCGGCCATGCAAATAAAGGTGAGTTCAGACCTTGGTTATAACAAAGTTCTTCTGGAAAACACAGCTTTTGTTAGTGACTTTAATGGACAAAGAATCACGGTTGAATGCTGGATTAGGTCGAGTGTACCTGCTGAATTCAGAATGCAACTCAAAATTACCGAAAAGGAGGGAGTTGACTATGGCAACAAATTCCCCAGCTCTGACATTTTTTCGACCACCACGGAGTACCAAAGGTTTATATTCAGGCATACTGTCAGCAGCTCAATCGATGCGGTCCAATTTAAGTTGTTACTGGGAAAAACCCCGGCGACTTTTTTCGTGGATGACTGCTCTGCGTTTGTCGAATAATGATGATCTCATCATTCTCTCAAAAGACGAATGGCGATTCTTGATCATTTAGAGATTCTTCCCTTTCAAAACGGAAGGGGGTTGAGGCTTGTACCATAAATGTGCGCAAGATTGCCTTGTAAAGCACGAGTTTGATGTTTGAAACTTAAGAATCTGAAAAATTAATCATGTCGAACAAGGATAAGGATTTTGTGCATTTGCATGTTCATTCGGACTTTAGTCTGTTGGATGGATGTTGCCGAATGGATCGCTTGATGGAACGAGCGGTAGAGTTGGGAATGTCTGCAATGGCTCTAACCGACCACGGTAATTTATTTGGAACCGTTTCCTTTATTAAGCAGGCGGAAAAGCATGGGATTAAGCCTATCATCGGATGTGAAGGGTATCTGGTTACGGACCATAAGAATGATGAAAAACCGGGCCGCGAGAATCATAAATCTTACCACTTGGGATTATTGGCAAAGAATTTTGAAGGCTACCGCAACCTTTCCAAAGTGGTTTCCGATGCCCACGTTGATGGTTTTTACTATCGACCTAGAACTGACTTGGAGACTCTAGCCGAACATGCAGATGGTTTGATCGGCTTTACAGGATGTATGCAAGGATGGATTCCTCAAAAGATTTTACATGGCAAAGACGGGGAAGCAGAGGAGGCGATGGGGCAAATGGTCGATATCTTTGGCAAAGAGAATTACTTTGTTGAATTGCATAACCACGGTATTGAAGAGCAAGCTCAGTTGGTACCTGAGCTTTTAAAATTGGCTAGAAAATTCGATCTCAAAGTAATTGCTTCCAATGATGTCCACTATGTAAAAGGTGAGGACTGGGCCCCTCACGACGCACTGCTTTGCATCCAGACGGGGTCCAAGCTAGATGACCCCAAAAGGATGCGATATGACGCCCGGGAGTTTTATCTTAAGTCAAGGGAGGAAATGGAGGAACTTTTCAAAGAAGCACCCGAGGCCATCACCAATACCTTTGCAGTTGCCGAAATGTGTGATGTTAAACTTCCATTTGGAGAAAATAACTATCCAGTTTTTACCCTGCCACCGGAAATTTCGAGTGAGGTCGAAGATAATGGTTCTTACTTGCTTTCTCAATGTAAGGAGGGGATGAAAAGCCACTACGGTCTTGATTATCTGCCACCCGAAGTTCGGAAAGAAGATGCCGAAGACAAAATTCGAGAATTAAGTGAGCGTTTGGACTATGAATTGGGAGTTATTGCAAAAACTGGATTTAATGACTATTTCTTGATTGTCGCTGATTTCATGCTTTGGGCCCGGGAGCAAGGAATACCGGTAGGTCCAGGTCGTGGATCGGGTGCAGGTTGTTTGGTCGCATACCTTCTTGGGATAACCGATATTGATCCTTTGAGATTCGGTCTCTTATTTGAAAGGTTTTTAAATCCTGAAAGAGTATCGCCTCCTGATTTCGACATTGATTTCTGTATGCGCCGAAGGAGCGAAGTTATTGAATATGTTCGTGAGAAATACGGTCGAGATTGTGTAGCCAACATTATAACCTTTGGAACCTTTGGTGCAAAAATGGTAATGCGTGATGTGGCTAGGGTTCGTGACCTGCCCTATGCAGAAGCTGATAAGTTGGCTAAGATGGTGCCTGATGACCTTAATATTTCTCTGGATGAGGCACTGGAAAAAAGCCATGAATTTAGAGAAGAATATGAAAAAAATCCGATTGCCACCCAGATTGTGGATACAGGGAGGGTGATCGAAGGGATGGTTCGGAATGTGGGCACGCACGCTGCGGGTGTAATTATTGCAGACCGGCCCCTTAAGGAACTTGTGCCTCTTACCACGCAGGATGGAGTTCTTACCACTCAGTTTCCAAAGGATCCAGTTGAAGACCTAGGACTTTTGAAGATGGATTTTCTTGGTCTGAAGACCCTTACGGTAATCGCTGAAGCGGAAAGCCATATCCGCAAAAAGAAAGGTTTTGAAGAATTTCGCGTCACACAAGCACAACTGGAAGATGAAAAGACCTTTCACCTGCTCAATGAGGCTCGAACCATAGGAGTTTTTCAATTGGAATCTGATGGTATGCGCCGTCTTTGTCGTCAGATGAAGATTTCAAATATTGACGAAATCATTGCCTTGATTGCACTTTACCGTCCTGGTCCAATGGATTGGATTCCGGATTATATCAAAGGGAAAGAAGACCCATCCACCATCAAATTCCCCCATCCATTACTCGAGGACATATGTTCGGAAACTTATGGGGTTATGGTGTATCAGGAGCAAGTAATGGAAGCGGCCCGGTTAATTGCTGGTTACACCCTTGGTAGGGCGGATATTTTGCGCCGGGCCATGGGCAAAAAAAAGCCCGAGGAAATGGCCAAGCAAAGAGAAATCTTTGTCAAGGGAGCGAAAGAGACGAACAAGATCGAGGCAAAGAAGGCAAATGACATCTTTAACATCTTGGAGAAATTTGCTGGTTATGGATTCAATAAATCTCATTCTGCAGCTTACGGAATAATTAGTTACCAAACTGCTTTCCTAAAAGCGAATCATCCAGTCGACTTTATGGCTGGGGTCTTGGCTTGTGATCTTGGAAACTCAGATAAGCTCTCTCATTTTATCGGCGAATGTTCGGAAATGGGAATCTCGGTGCTTGGTCCTGATGTCAACGAGTCCGGTGAAAACTTTACCCCTTTGGTATCCAAAGGCGAAGGGGTTGGGTCGATTCGTTTTGGACTGGCTGCGATTAAAGGAGTCGGGGATATCGCCGGAAAAATCATTGTGGAGGAGCGGGAGCAAGCCGGTGCATTTGAAAGCTTTACCGACCTGGTTGAAAGAGTGGATGGAAAAGCGGTGAACAAAAGAGTTTTGGAATGCTTAATCAAGTCGGGAGGCTTTGATGCATTGGAAGGGAATCGAGCCGCTTTGCTAGCGGACTTGGATCGGGCGATGGGCGAGGCTCAGCTGAGAAGGAAGGATCGCGAGGCCGGTCAGGTCAACCTGTTTGACATGATGGGCACCGACAAGGATCCGTCTAATTCAGGAACAAACAACAACTTTTCTCCGGGTAATAATCTTCCGAAAGTAGATGAGATGGATGAGTTGGAGAAATTAAAGCTTGAAAAGCAACTTTTAGGGTTCTTTTTAACCGGGCATCCGGTAGATACGCTTGGCGGGCTTGGTCCTTTGTTGGATACAATAAAAGGGGAAGATCTTGAAAACCTAGAAGGAAAAAGATCCTTTCGTCTTTGTGGAGTACTGGGAGATTTGGAAAGAAGGTACACCAAGAAAGATGCAAAACCTTGGGCGCGTTTTACCTTGATGACCAAAGAGAAAGATTTTTCTCTCCCCATGTTTACCGAAGCTTATGAAAAATTTGGGCCAAAGTTGGAAGAAGGCGATATTATGGTAATCGAGGGAGTTGCTTCCCATCGAAATGGCGAAACTCGAATAACGGCAAACTCTGCGTTACCTGTGGATGCCGCGTTGAATGACTTAATCGAGGAGATTACTTGGCTACTTGATCCGGAATCAAAAGACATTGTTTCCTTTTTGGAAGAAATCTTCGTCCTTTCAGATAAGGGCTTGGGGAAAACTTTGATTCGTCTTGGATTTTCGAAAGAAAATGAAGATACTGGGTTGGTTGCTGAAGTGGATGACCGTTTTACAATGCGAATCACTTCTGAAACTTTTCAGAGGTGGAGAGCAAAAGCACCAGTTAGAGCCGCGAGGATTAAGATCAAACCACCAGATCCTCCCCAAGAGAGAACCCATTCTCAAAAATGAGAAATTTCTTTGTGATTCTTCCTACTTGACCAGATTCGCAACTTTGATAGGTTGTAATTTTTCCTATGACAATTGAAATTAAACTTCGTAAAGGCGAACCCATGGATCGTGCCATTCGGCGCTTGAAGAAGCGCTTGGACAGAGAAGGTGTTATTCGTGATGTTAGGGCAAAAAGATATTTTGAGAAGCCCTCTGATAAGAAGCGTAAAGCACGAAAAGTTGCTGCCTTTACTCAAATGCTACGAACTAGATACGAGAAAATGTAGTCCCCTTTATCGCAATTTGCGGTTGGATTTTTTCTCGTAAGTTCTCAAATTATAGCATTAACTAATTGGAGAATGTCCCAATTAGCCAAACGCCACACCCTAAGCTTACGTCAGCAATGGAGGGTGTTTGATAAACAAAATTCATCACCAAAAGCTTACCTAGATCTTTGTGGCAGGATGATTCAAGTAGGGGAGTTTCTTTTGGCTCACGATGTGGCTAAAGAAGGCTTAGAAAAGCATAAGAATGACTGGTCCCTTTCCCAAAAAGCGGCTCATGCTCTTTGCAAGGCAGGCTCTCCGATGATGGCCACAAAAATTTTAGAGGAACTTGTGACCTCAGGGGTACGAGATGTTGAGACTCAAAGTCTTTTGGCCAGTGCCTATAAAGATCTTTGTGAGTATTCCATTAATCCGGAGAACAAAAGTCACTACGCAGAGCTCGCAATTTTCCGTTACAAAGAGGCATTTGTTGCTCAGCTTGAGGAAGCGGAAAGTGGAGTTGATAACTTAGATAGCCAATATTATCCATGTATCAATGTGGCTTTTATGCATTTTGTTTCTCATAACATTCGGAAAGCTCATAAATACGCAAATTTTGCCCGGGAAATTTGTCGGACTCTGAGAGAAAGAGGGGATGCTTCTTATTGGGTTCTGGCAACGGAAGCGGAGGCAAGTTTGTTACTTGGTGAAATTGATGAAGCGGTACTAACCTACACTGGAGCCGTAAATCTTGAAGAGGCTAAACCCTCTCATATTGCCAGTACCAGGAAGCAAGCTCTTCAAATTTCTTCCCTTTATACAGATTCGTCTATTCGGGATAAAATTGCCGCTGCTTTTCCAGTGCTGGGAATTGTGGCTTGCTCCGGTCATGTGATTGACAATTCAGGTGCCAATCGTCGATTTCCCCCTGAAGCCGAAAAAATCGCAAAGCAGAGAATCGAAGAATCCTTGGAGAGGATAGGGGCAAATTGCGGTTACAGCTCTGCTGCTTGCGGCACTGACATTTTATTTCTTGAGACTATGATTGAGAGGGGAGGGGAAACGCATATTTTCCTTCCATTTGCAAAGGATGAGTTCATTGAGACAAGTGTTAGGAGAGCTGGTGGTGACTGGGTTACAAGGTTGGAGAATGTATTGGATCACGCGACCTCGGTTCACTATGTAACCCATGAGGGATATTATGGGGACGATTCTCTTTTTTCATTTTGTAATCAGGTGATGATTGGTTTCGCTGCGATGCGTGGAAGAGGCTTGGATGAAGACCCTCAACTTCTGGTTTTCTGGGATGGTAAACCCGGATCTGTTGGAGGTACTGGAGAACTAGTGGACTCGTGGAAGTCCGTTTTTAATGAACCTGTCATTATAGATGCCAATGAGGTTTTGACCGATTTACCGGGGTTGAAAGCAGCAAGGGTTGTGGATGCTTCATTAGAAAGTGAAATGTATCATGATGGATTTGGTGATGATTTGAAACCATCCCGTTCCGTGAAAACAATGATTTTTGCTGATGTTGCTGGCTTTAGTGAAATTACGGAGGATTTAACCAGTCAATTTGTGGGTGCGTTTCATGGAGGCGTTGCCCAAATGATCGATAAACTTCCCAACCAGCCTTCTTTTGTTAATACTTGGGGAGATAGTTTTTTTGCCGTTTTTGAAGATTTGGAAAGTGCATTGAAATTAGTGCTTGGAATGAGGGACTATTTTACGGATGGAAAATGGTCCGAATGGTTGCCCAATGGAAATATGGATGTGCGAATTTCAATGCATGCAGGTCCGGCATATGAAGAATTTGATCCGATTCTTAAGCGAAGAAACTTTTTTGGTAGTCATGTTAATCAAGCTGCTCGGATTGAGCCCATTGTTTTTCCAGGTTCCGTTTTCGTTTCTGAAACAGTTGCGGCTTTGATTTCTTTTGGATATGAAGAATATGATTTTGAATATGCTGGGAACATTGATTTAGCCAAAAAATATGGAACTTATCCAGTTTACATTCTACAACGGAAAGGATATTCGGATAAATTAATTTCATAGGGCGATGTTATGAAGCTATCACATTCCATGCAAAGCACAGCGGATATTCCTCCACCTTTTGAATCTTATTCAGGGGATGGACCCTACTCTTTTATTAGCTATGCTCACGCCGATAAGGTAAAAGTGTACAAAACCATTCGGGGTTTCAGGGAAAAAGGGATTAATATTTGGTACGACGAAGGGATTCCCCCAGCTGGTGAATGGGTGGATGAACTTGCCCAAGCTATCAAGAAATCTTCCTCCTTCGTCGTTTTTGTATCCCCTCGCTCGGCTGATTCCAGATATGTTCGAATGGAAGTGCAATATGCCCTAAGCGAGAATAAAGAAATTCTTACAATTTTTCTTGAAGATACTCAACTTCCGCCCGGTCTTTCTTTGTGCCTTCAACAGTTTCAGTCCATATCCATCAAAGAGAATTATTGGGCAGAAAATGCTTGTAAAGCCTTGCTGATAAGGCAGGATTCCTACGAGTTTAATCCCCCGAAACAAAAACAACAGGAGAACGCTGTTGATGAAGAAGAAATTGATTACGCTATTCAATTGTGGTCTTCATGGAGTAAAGCCCTGGATGCTCAAAACCGGAGGTTTGAAAAGAGGCACAACCTTAAGCCAAACCCTAAATACCGAATTCCAGAAACTGTTTTTGAACCCGTAGCTCCACCTCATCCAGAGTTAATAAAAACCGCACCACCGTCACCAACCGAGGACAAATCCAATAAAACGAGACACCCCTTTGCTCTGGATGTCACGATTACAAAGCAATCGAAAAAGGAAATAGTTGAACCACAAAAGCCACACTTAAATGATTATGCTGGTACCTTTAAGTGGATACCGCCCGGGAAAATTACGATTTTGGTCCCTTACACTGATGAAAAAAGGCTCGTTCATGTAAGGGATGGCTTTTGGCTTGGTGAATATGTAGTTACCCAGTCTACATATACAAAGATTATGGGTGCGAACCCCAGTTTTTCTGAATTAAGATTGGGTGAAGATTCCGACAATTATCCCGTAAATAATATCTCTTGGCTGGACGCAGTTTCCTTCTGTCGTGCTCTTACCATGCTTGCGAATAATGAGGGCACATTGCCCGCAAAGCATGAGTACCGTCTCCCCACTGAAGTAGAGTGGGAATATGCATGCCGAGCTGGTTCCTTAACTGATTATTATTTTGGAGACGATCCAAGCGAACTTCACAAACACGGTTGGTTTCGCGGGAATAGCCGTAAGCAAATGCATCCGGTTGGTTTGAAATTCGCAAATGACTGGGGACTATTTGATCTTTACGGAAATGTTCGGGAATGGGTGGGTAATTCGTTTGTAAATACTCTTCTTAATGACAGCGAACAAGATGAGTTTAGAATTAGTAGGGGGGGTGCTTACATGAAACCCGCAGTTGAGTGCAAGTCATCCTCTCGATCCACAAACTCCTTGCATCACCGATTCCGCAACCTTGGCTTCCGGGTCGCCCTGGCACCGTCTCCAACCTTATAACAAATTTAAGATTCTTACCTGCCAGTTAGGCTTTTCCCATTGTCTTCACTGACAAAAAAATACATATTTTTGTGTTTTATGAACAAAGAGTCGACAGCCCCACAACAGCCAAGCCAGAATTTGGACGGTAGTGATCAAGTTGCGGTCCGCCAAGACAAGTTACTTCGCATGCGTGAGGAGGGGTTAGACCCTTTTCTTACAAATTGGGATCAAGCCCATGTTTCAACCGAAGCGATCGGCTTGTTGCCTGAGGACGAGGAACAAGGTCCGGAAGTCTCCGTGGCTGGAAGAATTGTTGCTTTTCGACTGATGGGAAAAGCATCCTTTCTAAAAATTTTGGACCGCTCTGGCAAAATTCAATCTTATGTTAGAAGAGATGAGATCGGTGAAGACCAATACGCGTCATTCAAGAAATTAGACCTGGGTGACTTTATTGGAATTCGTGGCCCCCTTTTCCGAACCAAGACGGGGGAGGTCACCATTCGGGCCAAAGAATACAAGTTAGTATCCAAGGCCCTTCGACCTTTACCAGAGAAGTGGCATGGTCTAACCGATAACGAGCAAATCTATCGACAACGATATCTTGATTTGATTGTAAATGATGATTCCCGGAATCGTTTTCGTGGAAGAAGCCAAATCATCCGAGAGATTCGGGAGTTTTTTTGGAGTCGGGATTTCTTGGAGGTTGAAACTCCGATGCTTCAAGCGGTTTCAGGTGGAGCTGCAGCCCGTCCATTCCGTACCCATTTTAATGCTTTGGATTGTGATTTTTCGATGCGGATTGCATTGGAACTTCATCTCAAGCGTCTTTTAGTTGGTGGTTTCGATCGGGTATTTGAAGTCGGTCGAGTTTTTAGAAACGAGGGCCTTTCCAGACGACATAATCCTGAATTCACCATGCTCGAAGCCTATCAAGCTTATTCAGACTACCGTGGGATGATGGAATTAACCCAGTCCTTAATCCAGCATGTTGCAGATAAAGCCATAGGTTCTTTAACCATCGAGAGAACAGAAGGGGAACCTATTGAACTTGCAGGTCAATGGAGAGAAGCAAAATATAAAGACCTCATTATTGATGCGGTTGGGCAGGAAGATTGGTTTAATTTAGAAAAGAATGAGAAGTTAAAAAAGTGCAAAGAAATGGGGATCGAGGTAGATCCAGAATTGGAAGATTTTGAAGTTACAAATGATGTTTTTGAAAAAGTGATTGAGCACACTTTGATACAGCCCACTTTTGTCACCCATATTCCTCGTGAGCTTTGCCCCCTTGCTAAAATTACGGAATCAGACCCCTCGACCCTCGATGTGTTTGAACTTTGCATTAACGGCCAAGAAATTGCACCTGCTTATTCCGAGCAGAATGATCCTGATGTCCAACGGGAAGCGTTTATGATTCAGTCCGGTGAGGAAACGCAAGAACTGGATGAAGATTTTCTGACTGCACTTGAACACGGTATGCCACCGGCTGGGGGGATGGGTATGGGCATTGATCGACTGGTAATTTTTCTAACCAATGCCGCAAACATTAGAGATACCATTCTATTTCCTACTCTCCGTCCATCTTAGTTGCAAAGATTATTAGAATTTCAACACATTCTTAAAAGCTTGTGGGTAAGACCAAGAGGAAAGATTTTATCGTAATCAAGCCGATCTGGTGGAGGCAACTTGGCTTTACTTTGTTTTTATTTATTTGTTCCATTTACTTCGCATTTATGGACTTTTTAGGACCTGTAGCCGGTTGGATTATTACGGTTTTGGCACTGTTAATTTCGATCCTTAATTTTGCGGACCAATTGCTTACCTGGTCGAGGTTAAGAATCGACCGAGATGGTTTTGACTTGAGAACTTGGTGGGGAAGAAAAAAAGTACCTCATCAAAATATTGAGAGTTTTGAATGGGAAGAATATATGAACCGCAAGCTGATCATGGTGAGGTTGAGGAGCCGTGTCGGGGATGAGCAAGCTGGCAAGGAAATTCCTTTTCCCTGTGCCTTTGGCCGACCGGTTGATGAAGTCATCAAAGTTTTGAGAGATGGACTGGACAAGACCCCAAGGCAATCCCTCAATCAAAAAGAATGAGCTAACCAGTTTTGATACTTGGTCTTCTAAAAAGGATCGGCACGGTATAGGCCAAGGCAATCAGAACAACTTGGGAAACAATAAAAGACATCAATGGATTGAAAGCCTTGTCCATAAAGCCATAAGAGTGAAGCCCGACGCCTAACATGTTGGTGCCAAACCAAGACCAAGATGTGACTACATTTCCAAAGATGGCCAAGGTAGAAATTCCGCGGATCCGTGCAACACCGGACCACCTGGCGTGGAGAATGATTGCATTCCAAATAACAATAAGCAAAGCACCATTCTCTTTGGCATCCCATCCCCAAAATCGACCCCATGATTGATCTGCCCAGATTCCGCCCAAAACGGTTCCAATCAGGCTGAAAAATAAGGAGAAACAAGTAATTCCAAAAATCATGGATCCCAAAGTTTTCTCAACTTGCTTGCGTGAGGAGGAAAGAAGGCTTGATAATTTACCATTACTGTTGGGAGAAGTAGTGACTTGAAAAAGGAGATAATGGATCACATAGGCTATGCCTAAGAATCCAGCTAGAAAAGTGGTGGAGTATCCAATAGTGACCGTGACCACATGGGTGGCTAACCAAAAATTTGAGTCAAGCACAGCTCTCATCATTTCCATGGTGTCACCCGTTGGATTAAGGGAGGAATCCAAGCTCAGGTTGTGAGCGATTACCAAACTTCCACAACCCACTACTGCACCCATCGCGGAAGCGATTCCGAGCCTTAGGTATTTTTCAGTAAACCAGCAAAGTAAAACCGCACCCCATCCAATGAAAAGGGCCGATGAATAGAGGTTGGTAACCGGAGGCCTGCCTTCAATATACATTCTCCCCAACAAACCAAAAGTGTGAGCTAAAAGGATGATCAAGGTCAGTTGATAGGCAACATTACGAAAGCTTGTTGCGTGCTTTGAATTAAATTTTGCACTATCAGAAGCGAGGCAGAGCCAAGAGAGGCAGGCAGAGACAAAAATAATAATGTAGGCCAAAGAGCTTCTGTAAAAAGGTTCGTATTCATTGTAAGTTTTTTCGAAAATAATCTTCCCAACTTGGTCAGGTGCACGCTCTTCGCATGCATTACGAATCGAAGCAACTGCAGAGTTGAATCGGACTGGATCGTTATCAAGGAATGAGGTCCTGAGGTCTTCATAAGATTGCAGGATAGGGTCAACTTCTCTGCGAAGCTTGATTGCCTCAGCATACTGAGCGGCGAATAGGGCACTCGGGTTCATCTTTTCGGTTTCATAAATGAAATCGATTTTCTTTTTTAATTCATTTGGCTCGGTTAAAACCAATTCACGGAGGAGGGAAGAGAACTGAACAGGATCAAGGTTTCTCTTTTCTTGGGAGTCGAGAGGTTCTTCACCCACCAATGACTCACCCACTTTTCGCCATTTTTTCTTGGTATCCTCAGGCTCTGGAGGCACAGGGAAAAATTCAGACCATAGATTAGCCCTCGAATAATGGTCGAGCATGAAAACCACCTTGGCGAATTCATTACTTCCCATTCGGATCGAATCTGCATCCTTAGAGATAGCCTGGGTTAGGTCTCGAAAGCGTTGGTATTCAGAAATCAGATCAGGGTCAGTTTCGGGGTTGAAAAACAGGTCCTCAATACCCAAGTCGGCAATCATTTCACTATCGGATGGTGGGGCGGGGGGGGAGAGGGTGTGCTTAAGTTTTCGGTAAAGTATTAAACTACGGTAGAGATCGATAATATTCTGATCAAAACTATCCTGTTTTTCCCTTTCCAATTTGCCCGACTCCCGGGCACTTTGATCAATCTGCTCTAAAAAGGGTTCGAGGTCATTGTACGAGTAAAATTTTCCATCCTCTGCAAACTTTCGATTTAGTAGACCAAGGACTTGATCATGGTCTACAACGAAAGTCTTTAATTTATCTGCTTCTTCAGGATTAAACAAAACTTTGGCAAACCATTCGATCGCTGGGATTTTGGTACCACTTTCATCCAGAGCAGTCCTTTTGTTTCGAAGAACCAGTAAGGTATTGCGGGCTACGCTATCCATTGGCTTGACTCTTCCGCCCCGGAGGACTGGGATGTGGGAGAAGCCTTCCAAATCTATAATATCAGTTTCAGGTTTGGATTCAGGAGTGAAAAAATCGAACAAGGACGACCTTGTAGATCCCATCGGCAAAATAGCTACATAAAGACCCAGGCAAAAAAGAAATCCTGGAAATATGGGAAACTTAGTCAGGAAATTCATACCGCAGGAGCCGCTTTCGCTTGTTTTCGTAAAAAGGAAATTAAATGGAAACTGAATTGCCAGAGAAGTCCGATTGAAACCAAAATACAGGCAATGTAGGGAACCAACCAACTTGGGTTACGAATTACTTGGAAAACGGAGTAGTCAGCTGCTTTATTCATTTGGTATTGATAAAAAGTTTTCCCGGCATGACGAAGTGGGGTGTTCATGTACACCAGTGCCTTTCGCTTCTGTCCACTTTCAAGATTCAGGTTGATATGGCTCTCGAAATTATGAGGAATATCCGTGCCTTGATAAAATTCGTTTTCAATTCCAAGTAATTCGATTGAGAAAGGGAGATATTCACGTTTTGCTCTGAGTTCCATCCCCCATAGTCTACCGTCATATCGGATAGGTTGAAAAGAAAGACCCGCAAGTTTTGGATGGATTGATTCCCACCTACTGTTGCCAGCAGGATGTGCCACCGCGGTCCAAGTGCCCAAACTCTCACTTTTGTCCAGAAGTTCAAATACCGCATAACTAAAATTGACACCTTCTGCACTAAAATCTTCCTCGATTGGCGTGATCGATAAATTCGATGAGACACCAACCCCGCGATCCACCCCAGCTGTTATATTTCCTCTGTTTTCTCCACTCTCTTTCAAATCAAAATTACAATTGGGACCAAAGCTCTTAACCCGAACCTTCAAAGGGAATTTTGGGGTGTTCAAAGTCCGCCCTACTTCAAGCATTTCCTCAGGAATTGCTACAACCTTACTTTCAGAAGCATCGGTAATGTCCGTAAACACCAGTTCGACCCCATGGAAGCGTTCCAAATAATTACTGGTCTCTCCCTTGTTGATTTGCATTCTTGATTCAACTTGAATGGCTTGGGTTACCATTTGACCAATTAAAAGAAGGATGATCCCCAGATGAATGATTTGGATCCCCATCTTCTTGTATGTCATTTGGAAGCGGGTAATAAAAGCCGCAATTAAATTAAGGATTAATAAGCCACCGAGCAAATATCCTCCCGGTATCGGGAGCGGGATGAAATTTAGAAATGATCCACCCCAAAATTCAGTGGGGTAGTACCAAATACCAAAAAAACTCTCAAAATACTCGGCCTGGGCTCCTCGAATTCCGATCCGAACCTGCTCGAGGGTGGCAACAAAGATTAAGACCATCGAAAGGCTAAGGAGGACCAAAGTGAGCCGAACCGACGACAAAGGAACTAGCCATGGGAAAGCCTTTTTACGAACTCCTAGTGAAAAAGGACTTTTATTTTTTCGAGAATTAGCACACATGGGTTTAAGTTACATTAGAAAGCATGGGTCAATGATCATGGAAACAGACAGTACTCAATAAAGTAAGAAAATTTTCTTTCTCAACTCTTGCCAGCTCAGAATCGCCGATAAGTTTAAAAAACCAAGACTGGGATGGTCCAAAATAAAGAGCACCGTAGACCGATTTTTCCTCATTTTCTGCAATCAATAACTGGGCAGATTTCTCGTCTATTATAATTTCGGAAACATATTTTGATTGAGAGTTGAGATTGACCTCGGGAAGATTTACCTGCCCAAGCCAGCGGTTAATGTTGGGAAGCAAACCACCAACATCTCCCGGAAATGTGGTAATGGAAAAATCTAGCTCCATTCCATTTCCGTCTTGTACAAGAAAACTACCAACTCGCATTGAGGATGCCTTACCCGGTAACCAATGCTTTGGAGTCTCCCAAGTTGGATTTCCACTTGCTGTGGGAACCGGGGGGGGTGGTAATGCGGGCACAACCGCCCGAATTTCCTTTTTTCCAGCCCGTGCAATGATTGACCCAAGGAAATTGGTGAAAGACTCCATTTCCGCGTTAATAAGCTGAGCATCAGCGATAAAGGGAAAAAGCCAGGTATCCTGATCATTTCTCAAGATCGCAAGGAGAGCGGTGTTTGGGTTTTCACTCTGTACTCTTTCGGTTAGGCGAATCCAGTCGAAATTTTTACCCTCAATTTTTTTTACTTGAAGTACCTGATTCAAGGATTCTTGGTTAAACCCTTGGTATCCAAGTTCCATGCCAAACATATTGGTAATCTCCAGAGATGAGACCGCTTCACGAAAAGGCATCACTCCAATTCTTCCTTTCGGCCCAGAGTCTGTTTTGACATGGAATGAACCAGCAAGAGGACCAGAAAGTTCCGGATTTTCACCCCAGTGATCGGGCAACTTCCAGACAATCACTGGGCCATCGTACTCGGGAGTGATGGAGTAGCTTTGAATTTCTGGATCTTCGCTACAGGAGCCAAAAAAACTTAGGATCCCCAAGAGAATACAAAATCTTCCGAGTGTGTTTGGGCTTAAATTGGAGAGGCACATCTGAACTGAAATATGTAGGCAACAGGCAACGAAGGCAACCATCAGAAGGAGAATTTAGGCATTACATTTGAATAGGGCGACATCGCCATCCATGAAAATATATTCCTTTCCTTCCAACCGAAGTTTACCATTTTCACGGGCCGCTTGCATGGACCCAGCGGTAATCAAATCAACATAGGAAACAACCTCTGCTTTAATGAAGCTCTTTTCAAAGTCCGTATGGATAACCCCTGCACACTGAGGTGCGGTCATTCCTTGCTTGAAAGTCCAGGCTCTTGCCTCTTTCTCTCCTGCTGTCAAATAACTGGCCAATCCGAGTAGTTGATAAGAAGCACGAATGAGGGATGTAACCCCAGAATCTTCCACCCCCATCGCCTCTAAATATTCTTTCGTCTCCTCGTCAGAGAGATCGGATAATTCCTCCTCCATTTTCGCTGAAATGATGCAACAATTTGCATCCTGTTGTTTACTCGCCCACTCCTGAAAGCCCGCGAGGTTTGGGTTTGATTCAGGATCGGCAACTTCATCTTCTTTCAAATTGCACGCATAAAGCATTGGTTTCGAGCTTAGTAGGCAAAATGACTTCATCCGAGAGCGTTCATCTTCATTCATCTCCAATAAATTAGCCGGTTTTCCCTGATCTAAATGAGGCATCAAACGCACGAGCAACTGAGCATTTGCAGCGGCTTCCTTATCCTGCCCCCTTGCTTTCTTCTCATTTTTTTGAAGTTGGCTGGTTGCAGATTCGACATCCGCGAGTACCAGTTCGGTCATTATTACTTCAGCATCTGCAATCGGATCAACCCTGCCCATGTTGTGAATGACATCTTCATCCTCAAAGCAACGCACTACATGCACGATCGCATCCACCTCTCGTACATTGGCCAGAAATTTATTCCCCAATCCTTCCCCTTGACTAGCCCCCTCAACCAAACCGGCAATGTCCACCATTTCAATTGCTGCAGGGACTAGTGTTGAGGTACCCACAATCTTGGCAAGTGGTACAAGACGGGAGTCGGGCACCAGTACGACTCCAACATTGGGGTCAATGGTGCAAAAAGGATAATTAGCTGCCTCCGCCTTCCTTGTTTTGGTCAGGGCGTTGAAGAGAGTACTTTTTCCCACATTGGGTAAACCGACGATTCCTGCTTTTAGCATAGCATTAAAAACCGATTAGTATGTCTGAGTCCTTGCAGTTGGTCAAGATTGCTTGCCCTAGAAACTGTAAGCTTTGGAATTGACGCTACCATCCTGATTCATAACCTTATACTTACATTGTGGCGATAGTAGCTCAGTTGGTTAGAGCACTGGTTTGTGGTACCAGGGGTCGCGGGTTCGAATCCCGTCTTTCGCCCCACTTTGTTCCTCATGAAAAAATGTGAAGTGAGCTGCAATCCCTCTTAAATAAAAGGAACTGGAGGAATTCATATTTATAAGTTATTTTTTCTTGAGTTTTTACACTACTTGCAACAACTACACCCTTTTTGGCATATTTGGGCAAAGTGACAGAAAAAAAAGGGTGGAGGGAGTCTGCTTACATCCTCAGGCCGTATCCTACTATCGATTTATCCCCGGGAAAAAATTTCGACAATGGCAAAAAATGAGGATTTTTTGCTCAAATTAACTGTAACTTGTAAAGCTATTTTCCGATCAAAATGCCGTAAATGTGCTATGACACATATGACATTGTGTAAGGTGGCTAACAAAATTGCCAAGCCCTTATTCTGCTCGGATGAGCAAAAATACAGAAAAATCAACATATACGGACAAAGAGTTAGTCGCCTTGATTCCGACGAAGAGACAACCTGGTGAATCGAAAAGAGTGTGGTCTACACGAATCGCCAATCAGTTCTTCGAGGGATTGCTAAGGCATTACGAGATTCACGGGAATTTGAAGCAACCGAGGCCTGAGAGGAGGGAGTGATTGGAGCGAGTTTGGCTGTAGGCAGTTGATAACGTTACGGGATCTACTTGCAAGAAGTTTCGGGATATATTACTAATTTATTAACGAGTTTGAGGGACGAAGAACTTATTGAAAACTATAGTTTTTCAAATATTATTTTATTATCCTTATTTTATCATTGAAACTTTTATTTTATAATACGATATGATTATGAAATGAAACTTATTTTTGATTCAAATATTTGTAGATTTGCTAATCGAAATTATTTCAATTTTAAAATTAGAGTGGCATGCGGAGTAAGTAAAAACTGGGATACAGCTTTTCTACTTATTCTCGACTTGCTGGATTTTTCAAAGAAGTTGAGAATATGGTTTTCGCCTATCATCGAGAAAATAAAAAGAGAACAACCAAATGGATATTAAATATGCCCAAAACTTTCAGTGAAAAATCATAGAAAGGCCAGTCATCAAATTCACCTTTTTGGATTTTGGATAAAAGTTCAATTACAGTCCGCGACAAAACCGATTCCCCCTAGTAAAAGCAATTATTTTAAAAGTGAACCTCCAACAATAAAGCCAAATGATATGTCCAAAATGTGATTCTGTAACTAAATACAGAGACGCGTTTTCCAATTTAAAACTGGAATGTTCTTCCTGTAGTTATGTATATGCATTGGACCCAAAACAGATGGGCTTTTCAGACCGACGCGTATGGAAAGTGGCTGAAAAACTTTCCAAAGGCGGGCGTTACTTTACTGAGCAACAACTTGCATGTGCCTGTCTTTCAAAGAGTGAAAGAAAAATTACCACGGGAACGCTCATTGGAGCAATCTGTGGATTGATTGCTTCATTATTGTTAACATTCAATGGAATCCCTATCCATGAATCGATTATTATCGGAGTGGTGATAGGGCTTATTATCGGAGTATGCCTTACCAATTCTGGAGAAAAAGCCAAGCTTTGGACGGGAGTTCAGACCTATTGCTATAAAAAAGGTCACCAGTTTCTAATCACCCCTAAAAATGCCGAAGCAATCATTGGAAGGTTGGAAAAGAAAAACAAACTTACCTTTCAGGATTTTAATCCTGATAAAGCCTTGATTGTGGATGACTTGGAATTCGTAGCACTATTATTACTTAACAACTTTCACAGAGACAGTAATTGTCTGATCCTCAGTGTGAATCATAAAAGTGGCCCTTTTTATGAATATTTCCTAAAACGCCAGCAATCCGAAAATAAACTACTTGTTTTTGCAGTGCATGACGGAGGTGCAGAGGAGGAGTTGATGGTTTCCAGAATCCAGAAAGACCCCAAATGGATAGGATGCGAAGAAATTACAGACCTTGGTTTGAGCAGAGAAACATTAACTAACTATAAAAATGGCACTTGGATAAATGAGGGAACGGGGTCTGTGCAGACCCACTCTCCCAAAAAGATAGATGAAAAATATCAAGGGTCCTGGCTCTTTCCGGTCGACTGCATTCCACCTGAAAAACTTAATCTATCTTTGAATGCCTGTATGGTAGGTGGATTTGAAATGCTGTCGCCACAAATGTTTGGGGCCATCGGCATGGCACCATCGACAGCTTCAAACAACACTGCTGGCGGCGATGGTTCATATTATGGCAATAGTGGCAGCGGTGCATCTTTTTCTTCATCAGATTATGGTGGCGGTGCAGGCTTTGATGACTTCGGGTGAATTTTTCTCAATTTCGATATTCTTAACCCAAGAAAAATAAGGAAATGTTTGGATTTGCTGGTGTCATTTCAAAAAAGCAACTGGAGAATCGAATCCGGCAGCAGAGTCAATTTTGCCTGGACGAATTCAAGTTTTATTCAAGCTTTAAGATAATTTGCGGTGAAAAGCCTGTAAATGATCAGAAATTTTTATTTGCCGATGGTTCCTTACTACAAATCTTAGGACTTTTTTTTTCAGACTTTACCCAGTCTGAATCACTTCATCATTTCGAGGAAGTTGCAGACGGTGCTTTCACAGCTTTAGCGGTAACTCCCAATGAATTTCGCATTTATGCAGATCCATGCGGATGGCGATCAGTATATTTTCGGGAAGAAAATGGCTTCTTATATCTCGCATCTAACATAAGATATTTCCGGGAGTATTTTGGCTTACTCCTGGAACCCGCTACTGAAAGATCGATCGATTTCCTATGCACCAGTTTTATTCCCGGTCAAGAGACCCTAACAAGAAATGTTTTTCAACTACCTATGGGTCATGTACTCGAATGGAAGAGCGAAAATAATTCGACCATCAGAGATTACTGCAAGTATGACACTATCCCCAAAGTGCAAAATACTAGTGCCGAATCAGCAAAAGATCTACACTCTATTTGCCTCGAAAACACTGAAAGAATAAAAAAATCCAGTGGAAAAAGCGAATGCACAGTTTTCTTGAGTGGTGGATTGGACAGCACTTGTGCCCTAGCTCTAGCGATTGAAATATTCGGACTAAAAAACATAAAAACTATTTCAGTCCATTTCGGTGGCCATTTGCCCAATGAAAATGAATACATTGATGAAGCCGTTAAATACTTTGGTTGCAGTCATCAATATCTTGAAATTTCCCCTGATTCATTCCTCTCGGAAATGGAGACAATCTATACATGGATTGATGATCCCATTGGCGACCCGGTGGTAATGCCTAATTATATGATGAACCGTGTCATTGATCCTAAAGAACAACTTGTGATTACTGGTGAGGGAGGAGATCCCTGTTTTGGTGGTCCAAAAAATGTATTCATGACCAACTCAATGGAATTCAGTGGTTTATACGAAAATAGTGATAACAACGAGTTTCTTGCTACTTGCTACCTTGAGAGCTTCAAGAGAGCTTATGATGATGCCGCTCAGATTAGCCGATTCAATGAAGAGTCTTTCGAAAGTAGATTAAATGAACTTCAATCCAACCTTAATTTACACCTTACAAATCAAAATTGGGATAGCTTCCTCGATCGTTTGTTATTTGCAAATAAATACCTCAAATCTAATTCCCTGATCTTACCAAAAGTACAAAAGACCACGCAGCCATTTTCCCGGTATTCATTATCTCCACTTTTTTCGAGAAAAGTCATCGAATTCTGTGCCCGAACTCCAATCGAAATAAAATATCCGAAACTTCAGGAGAAACATATTCTTAAACGTGCTTTCCTAGAAAAAATTCCTCAATCTATAATCGACAGAGAAAAGAGTGGCATGAGAGTCCCCATTCGCTTCTGGCAAGGTAACAAAATAAAGGCGTATAACCGAAAAATACTTTTGCGTGAGAATAAAAAATTAACTTCGAAATTTTTTAACATAAAAGAAGTTAAAAATCTTTTAAAGCATCCGCGTTCTAGGCAAGGTCTTAAAACATGGATGCTTACCACTTTTATTTTAACTGCTAAAAATTTATATGAGCCCGAAAGTTGATTTTTTTTACAAAGAAGAGTTTTCATCCTTTTTCAATGATCTGCACCGCGGAAATTTTGGTCGAGCATGCCCTGATCAATCAGACAAACCGCATGATTTCCCCGGACGAGGTGGTACAGTTTTTTGCGTCGCGACGGGTAATCAAACCGTCAGGATTACAAATGAGGTATCCAAGTATGAAATGCAGCCTGGTATGTACGGGGCAATTCAGACGCCCGCCAAAATAGAAGGCGGAATGTTTTGGTATGTTTTTGTGGAGGGGTATGAATGCCTAAATGGAATCGGGGGTCCCCTTGAGCATACTGGTAGGCTGCGCTATATTGACGGTTGCACGGACTCTCTGATTCTACCACCTGTAATCAAAGGAGACCCATGCCTTAATCTTCTCTACTTCCCCCCTTCCACGGATCAGACTTTTCACACGCACCCAAGTTGTCGAATTGGCCTAGTCGTTTCCGGTCACGGTATCTGCCATGAAAAGTCTGGAGAAACTATTCTTGAAGAAGGTTTAGCCTTTTATCTTCCCAAGGATGCCATTCACCGCTTCGAGACAAAAAGTGAATCTCTTCGGGTTGTTGCCTTCCACCCGGATAGCGACTTTGGACCCGAGCACGATTTCCACCCAATGATCAACAAGACCATGGTGGATGGAACCTCAGCACGCCATATCGAAGCCATTCGCACCAGTTTATGAATAAGCAATTTCTTTTTCTTAATAAGTTTGCCGCTATTAATCGGTCTGAGATTTTTGACTTAAGTTCCGACAATTATGTCAATCTCGTGAAATTTTTCGAAACTGGAGCAATCGACAGAACGCACACTTTAGTTTCTGGTTTCAAATACAATGTTATAGATCCTATTCCCGAGATTACATCCTCTCGCCCTCCCATTGATGAGCTTATGCTGGAAACTGCTCGGGAGATTCTGAAGCTTGCAGAGAAAAAAAAGCAAAAAATTCTTGTTCTATGGAGCGGAGGAATCGACTCGACTGCAGCATTGCTAGCACTTCTTGAAATATGTGGTAAGAATTCAACTGACATCATTAGCCTTGGTTCTTCCCATGGATCATTCGTGGAATTTCCAGAATTCGGGAAGTACCTAATGGAACAAAACATTGAAATTCTCCCGATGGTTCATCCAGTATCGAAATACCTTCCGCAGGATTATATCGTTGTTACTGGAGAGCATGGTGACCAGTTGTTCGGCAGTGACAAGATGTTACCACTTGTCGACTCCGGTTTGGGAGACCTGCCATACAAAAAATATTTGCCGTTCTTCATTGCCGAAAAGCTCGGCAATATTAAACAAGTATCGCACTTGGTGGAATACCTTGAGGCAATCATTGAAAAATGCCCATTTACCATCACAGATATCTGTCAATGTCTCTGGTGGTTTAACTTCGTATTAAAATGGCAGCAAGTTTCATTGCGCATTCCGGTATGGTCGGGAAAAAATGTGAAACAGGTTTTTGATCAATGCGAACATTTTTACAGAAACGAAAAATTCCAGCTTTGGTCTCTTGCACGGGAGCGTAAGAATCCCCACACAGTGGATAGATATAAAGCAGAACTGAAAGAATTTATTAATCAAAGATTTGTATGCGAAAAATATTTTCTTCGTAAAAGAAAAGAAATAAGCCTGCGTCCAAGAGCCGAGAAAAAATGGTGGGAATTAGCAAGACATCGGTGGAGCTTTGTTATGGATGAGACATGGAATCTCGAGAAACAGATAATCCCTCACTACCTGTAAAAATGAATGCATTGAAAGAGCCTGACCTATTTTCACCAGTTATCGAAAGACTTTTAGCCACTGTGGTAATATTGAGCGTCATCTTTTATGTTCTGGAGGTAGAATATGGGGGCTCTGCCCATAGTCTAGAAGGGCACACCTTTTGGTTGTGGATGGAATGTGTGGTTGCAGGCATCCTAACAATAGAAATATCTCGCCCGGTGGAAAAAAGGAGGAAAAGAGTATCCCTACAGTCGGTTAGGAGTGATAGATCTAGCATCCGTAATCCCCTTTTGGCTGGGTTTCATTGTTCCCCCTGCATGCTTGGGATTGATTCGATCCATGCGTGTCCTGCGTTTACTAAAACTCTACCGGCATAGCGGGGTAATGCGAGTATTTGTTCATGCATTTCTCCTATCTAGAAAGCACTTAATGGGGATGTTTCTGATCGTTTTTATTTTGGTTTATTTTGGTGCAGTGGGAATTCGTGAAATCGAAAGGGATGATCAACCGGATGTTTTTGGCAGTTTATTCAATTCTATCTGGTGGACCATTGTCACACTGATGTCGGTGGGTTATGGACACAGTTCCAGTAACTCCGATTGGAAAAGGATTTGCCCAGGTGGATATGGTATTTTGCTTGGGATTGACTGCAGCATTTATTGGGATTGTGGGGAGCAATGTGTATACACAGGTACAGGAAATCAAAGACGAGAAAGATGATAACAACCAAGAGTAAGTTTGTCACTGCAACCCCAGGATTCATTTGCAGAAAAATAATCTTTGCGAAAACTCAGCAGCCTGAACAACCAGAGATTTTTTCCTCCCATAGGTTATCATGACAAATTTTCGCATTTATGCCCTGTCCACCTTATTTGGCATCCTGTTCGTCATCTCGTCATACTTTTTATTTTTTAACGAAGAGAAAAAAAGCTGGATCATAGGTGGTGGTGAAGAAGGTGGATTGTATGATGCCAGCGTATCTGCCATTTCAAAAGTGCTTAAAAATAAAAATGGCTGGAATGTGGAGGTTCGCAGAACCTCAGGTAGCGTTGAAAACATGAAAGGCCTGAATGAAGGGAGTCTCGATCTCTGCTTGCTTCAGAATGATTTACCTGGCAGCGAAAAAATCAGGTCAATTGCGACAATATATGAGGAAGTCCTGCACATCATCGTAAAAGATAAAAACGCTTCTCTTGCCAGCCTGGTTGGTAAAAACATTTCAACCGGGAAAAGTGGAGGTGGCACCTACTCTCTTGTTTCAGCAATCTTTCCGAGCTTAGGTATAAAAGAAGGCTCAGTGACCTGGAAAAAAGAAAGTCTCAAGGAGGGCATTAGTAACCTTCGCCAAGGAAAGCGTAAAGCTGTTTGTATTGTCACCAGTATTGGTAATCAAATGGTGGCATCTGCTTTGGCTGGGGGCGACCTCCATTTGCTAGAAATTGGAGAAGGCATGTCAAGTGCGGCAACCCGCTCTTATCCATTTACTCAATCCTCATTTATTCCACAGAATTCTTACCCGGTGAGCCCGGGAATTGCTATCCCCAAAGCCAAAATTACCACCGTTGGTACATGTGTTGTACTCGCCTGCCACGATGAGTTGGATGAAAGCGACACCTACAAGCTTGCCAGTGCGATTCATGAAGGAAGAGTTTCCTTAACCAGACAAATTCCTGTTCTTTCAACTATTTCGCACATTGGTGATAATCAAAAAATACAATTTCCCGTGCATGAGGGAGCTAGAAAATATCTCCTGAGGGATGAACCAAATTTTCTTCAGAATTGGGCGGAACCGCTTGCTCTTATTCTTTCTGCTATTGTCATTGCATGGGCAGTCGGAGTGGCATTACGCGAATTCCTAGTCCAGCGAAGAAAAGATAGTCTTGATGTTTATTTTGAGCAACTCGGACTCCTCATTACAGAACTCGTTGATCTCAAGGACAGTAACCGATTACAGGCTATCAAAATCGAAATTCATAAAATCAGGCAGGAAACCACCCAAAAATTAGTTGCCGAACAACTCCTTGCCAACGAATCCTTCATTATTTTCCAGAATCAGCTATTGACTGCTCAACGAATGGCCAATGATTGTACTTCTTTTGCTGAAAAGAAAGATTCCCAGTCTCTTGAATCCTGATTGTGAATTTCATACCTACATCCAGAAATCAATCATGGAGCATATTGCCGTTAGTCCTATGCTTTCTTGCATTGAGTTGTAGTACCGATCAAATACCTGAGACTCTTTCCGCAAACCGGGAAGTATCAAAAAACGAACGCGAGTATCAGGCAGTATGGGGAATTGATGGAATTGATTTCCTGGAAGCCACTCTGGTATACCACGGGAAAACGCCAGATTCGCCTTCTGAAAACTTGGATTCTTTCGATCAACAAAAGCACAACGCTGACTTTTACAGTTACACGCTGCGCAACCTCACTGATCTTCCCATCGAGATTTCATCTGCCCATTTTTTTTCCGAAAAAGGAAAGCGTGAAATCAACAAAAAGAGCTCATACATTACGAAAAAATGGGGAACGAACCTGCTTAAACCTGGACAAACAATAACCAGGCGAAATTTATGGGTTTGGGCAAATACCAGTCATAACCGTTTAATCATCACCTATCAGGCAGAGTTTCTTAATTCTCCAAATAAATCATCCATTGAAAGACTAGCTGAAAAAGTGGAGGAAAGCAGTGGAGCAAGTCTTATGTTTCCGTTTCAGGTGATACTTAAATTTTTAAGATAAATGAGAGGGGACTCTTAACCAATCTAAATACTCATCCTGCCTGAAACTAATGACAATAGTTTCACCATTCCCATCACATAGAGACCCTAGGAGGTACTAATAATTCTGTAAGGTACTATTTCACCCCCCTCTTTCTCCCCACTTTTTTTATCAAGTTGGTAATTGATTCTTCGTAAATGAATCTTAATTTTCGCACCCAAGGTAAAAAACTAAAAAATAGGGAACTTGCAAGCAACCGCAAATTTAGCAACTTACACACTGAAAACCTTCTCAAGATGAGAAATTTTAAAATCCCCATCAAAGATAGGGGAACACCCATTTATTAGTGTAATTAATTTTTATCAAGAATCTGCTTCATTGACTACTTTGTACTTGATCTTCTAGGATCAAGAGATGCAGGTCTTCGTTCATATCGGCGGGAAGAACTACGGCCCTTATTCCGTCGAGCAACTACGCTCCTTTGTCAAAGCAGGCAATTGTAAGGAAGATCAACTAGCCTGCTACGACGGTAAGAATTGGGTTTGTATTCGTGAGGTTCCTGGTTTTGCAGTTAAGCTAAACAAGCAAGAGGTAAAACCGCGAACCGCTTCCAAAGCGGTACCCAAAAAAACTAAGAAGCAACGATTCAAGAAGTTGGTATTTGTTTGCCTGTCAGTAACAGTTGCTCTGTCGGTGGTGATTCTATCTGTTGCTTGGGCAACGGGTTATCTACTTGAGGAGAAAATGGAAGAAGGGATGCTCTCCAAAGAGAACCTCTTCATCCTTACCCCCGATCAGATCGCAGAGGTGTATGACGGGGACACCTTCAAAATCAACTTACCCAAGCAAGTTCCGATATTTGGAGATAAACTTTCTATTCGTCTTGCGGGTGTCGATACCCCGGAAATGAAGGGTACGAGCGACGAGGTGAGGGCATTGGCGAAACAGGCCCGGGAACTGACTGAAAAGGCACTTCAGGGTGCGGATCAGATTGAACTCCGGAATCCTCAGCGAGGGAAATATTTCCGCATTGTAAGCGAGGTATGGATCGATGGAGAATCCCTTGCCGATATGCTAAAGGAAAAGGACTTGGCCAAGGATTATGATGGGGACGGTCCTAGACCCGAGTGGTGAAGGAATAAAATTTTTCAATCTTCATATCCCGAAAAACTAATTTGCGAATTTAAGATTCAATTCGCCTAAGGAAAACCCAAACTAATTTGACCTTGGGAAAAACCTTGTTTAAAGTAAAATATGGTTTTAAGAGTCACCCTTTACCTGATTACTTCATTTATTTTGGGATGTGCAGGAGATTTAGACGATCAAACCAAAAAGCAGGATTTAAATGAAGATGAGACCGTTGATTCCAATGATTCGCTTCGGGTCACTCCGCAAGTGAAAGTTGAAGTGGACAAACTAATTCCTACAAAAGCTCCCGGGATACCAAAAGAAGAGTTGGAATCTCTTCAAGCAGCCAACCCAAAGCTACTGCCCAAATCGGAGGCTGTGATATCACCCGAGGTTCAGCCTAATTCCAATGAGCCGAAGAATACCCTGGAAGAAGATGATGAGCTTGTGGCCGAGCCAGCTCCAGTGGTTGAGAAATTAGTTGAATTTGAAGTGTCGCCCACTGCTAATCCAACGCCGGCTAAAAATACGAACGAATTATTTTATCCAAGTGCCTCTTCCGAGTCCCCTTCACGAGTGTCTGGCAATAGAGCCCGTCTCCATCGGGGAATGCCTGCTCTGAACCTTAGTTATTTGAAGTGAAATTGATCTGATCGTTTGACCTTTTGATAATATTAAAATGGTTATGGGTTTAAATTTTTTTACCGGATCTGTATCAAAGGAGTCTGCTAGAACAGGGTAAAACCAAAATACTTATGATCAAAATCAGGAGGTCTAAACTTCTTTGTTTCCTGCTAATTTTGCTCGAATGGACTTTCTAACCTTTTCTCCGGTCAGGTCGAGAAGGGTGACGATGAGAAGCATACAAATCAAGACGAGGGAAAATTTATTCCAACTATCCGCGGATTCCGCATAAAGTTTAAGATGGAGGCCAATACCACCAGCCCCAACATAGCCAATGATACTGGCAGAGCGAACATTATATTCGAGCATCCAAAGGCAATGACTCCAAATTACCGGTTTTAAGTTGGGCCAAAGACCATATTGAAATGCCTGCCATCGATTGGCTCCCAGAGATTGCAACGCTTTCTGAGCCTTAAGATCGGCGGATTCAAAGGCTTCGCTGAAGAATTTGGCAAGGTATCCGACGCTGTAAAAACTTAGGGCAATTACACCAGCCAGTGAGTTTGATCCAACTAGGACAACCGCAAGTATTGCCCAAAGTAGGCTGGGGATGGTACGAATCATATTTAACACCATTCGGGTGATCATTACCAGCCATGCGGGGCTGATGGTTCGGGCGGCAGCAAGGGATAGGAAGAGAGAAATGAAGGATGCTAGCAAGGTGGAGATTGCAGCAATCTGGATGGTCTCCCAAAGCCCTTCCATGGTTTGTCCAAGGATCGACCAATCGGGTGGGAAGAATTGATCCAGGAAGCGGAGAAAGTTTCCAAGGTAGTCAAGATCTCGACCCGAGCCTTCCAATGCAGGAATGGAACCCAAGGCAAGGAGTAAAAAGAGTACGAATGTTATACCGGGAAGATCAAACCGACTATGCCACGGAATATTTTTGATATCGTTCTTCATGGGACGAGGTTACGAGAGCTCTTCCACTTTCCAATGTTCGGGCCTAGTGGAATCAATTCGGATGACCTTATCCGCAAATTCTTCAACTTGTTTGGGATCATGTAAGGAACAAATGACTCCAGCCTGTTTTTGCTTTGCGAAATCCTTTAGCAAATTAAGGGTTTTTATGGCCCGATCGGAATCGAGACTGGCTACGGGTTCATCAGCCAGAAGAATTAAAGGCTCTGCCAGAAGAGTACGAACAATCGCCAACCTTTGTCGTTCTCCTCTGGATAGAGTCGAGGTCCACTGGTTGACTTTTCTGGAAAGATCAAAGGTATCTAGAAGTTTTTGGGCTTTTTCTTTTTCTTCTTTTGGAAAGCCAAAAAGAGTATCCGTCCATGAATGACGGAGCAGAGAACCACTTAGGGCGTTATTCAAAGCCGTCGAACCCTCGGCTAATTCTAGGTCTTGGGGAATCATACCTACTGGGAGTTGCGATTCGGCCCATATTTCAATACTCCCGGATTCGGCCTTGGCCTCTCCATTGATCGCTCGAAGCAAAGTGGTTTTACCGGCACCTGAGCTTCCGATGATGCCAATGAATTCTCCTTTTGAAAGAGAGAAGGAAAGGTCTCGTGCAAGCCAGCGATCTTCGATACGAAGATGAAGTTTTCTTACTTCGAGTAAACAGCTTTCTTGGGGCTTCAAGTTTGAAGATTTATGGTTTTAACTTCTTCTGGAATTCTAAGGCTTCACGGGTTACTTCAAGATGCTTATCCTGGTTTACAATTATGAGTTCGCCGTTGAATATGCGATCCCTAAGTTCCGGATTTTCTTGGTTCATAGATAGGAGTGCATCCTGCAGTATCTTCCGATCACTTTTGGAAAGGGTAGACCTAGCGCAAAGCGTGTGAGCAGGTACGGGGCCTTGTTCCTGGACAATTCGAAGTTGAGCTTTCTGAGAGTCATCCAAGTACTTATTATTTCCCTTGAAAACATAGTCGCTTACCGCGGCCGCTTCCACTTCTCCGCTCAATACTTTTTCAACGGCGGAAACATATCCAGTTCCATAGAGGGTTAACGAAAAGAAGTCGGTCAGAGAATTTTGGGATCCGATTAAGCCTTTTTTCATCATGTCCCAAGTAGGGATTAAATAACCAGATGTGCTAGAACGGCTGGCAAAAGCAACGGGTTTTCCTTCCAACTCATCTATAGAATTATATTCCTTATTCTTTTTTGAAAGCCAGATACTTTGGTAGTGAGGTTGTCCGTTTTTTAAGTGAACCAGCAGAATGTCCGCCGTCTCTTGACTAAGGTTTCTAGCCGCATCCGTGGAGCTTAAATATCCCAAGTCCAAAGTTCCGTTACGGAAGGATTCAACCACAACACTGGAATCGCTTGGAATCATCACCTCTACCGGTCGTTGTAATTCCTCAGAAAGATAAGCTTCAAGATCTTGTTTTTCAACGAGCATACTTGCAGGTTGTTTGTTTGCCTTGAGGGCAATGACCACTTTCTTCAGGCTGAGTGCTTTGTTATTTTCCTCCGATGGAAGATCGGAATCGGGACCTCCGCAAGAAAACACGCATAAAGTAAAAACTAGAAATAAAATGCGTAGGCGTGAGATGAAGGTAGGATTTTTTGAATTGGTCATAAGGAAAATATTCTTATTGATACTCAGTCTCAATAAGGAAAAACGCCTGACGGGTCAATGGGTGAATGTAAATTTAGCGAGGAAACTTTTTAAATTTCCAGTTTTTTCTTGATTACTTCCAGAGTAAATGCAGAGGGAGAGCCCTGCTTTTCCATCCACTGAATACAAGCGAGCTTTAATTCCTTCCTCCTGTTTTCACTTTTTGCAAGTTGAAGAAGTTGTTTTATCACTTCGCTGCGATCTTTGGTTTTTATTGCGGCTCTGTGTAAAAACATATCGGTACAAGTTTCATGGAAATTCTGGTAGTTTGGTCCGACCACTAAAGGGATGCCTAACGCAATCGGTTCGATTGGATTTTGCCCACCTTTATTTGGGGGTAGGGTTTTACCCATGAAGCCAAAATCAGCAACACCTACGAGACTTGCGAGTTCTCCAGTTGTATCCGCAAGGTAAACCACATTTCCCCCCTTGGCATTTTTGTTTCTGGTTCTTACTTGGAAGGGGAGTTCACAAGTTTGCAGGGTGCCCACTACTTCCTCTCTTCTCTCTGCGTGCCTTGGAACGAGTAAAAGCCTGATGTCGAGATTTTCCAGGCGTAATGTCTGCACGATTTCGATAAGTAGTTTTTCTTCGCCCTTCCAAGTTGAGATACCAGCTAAAACGATGGAGCTTTCTTCAAACCCAAATTCATCGATCAGTTGATTTCGCTTTGAGCTTTTAAAGCGATTCCGACCGACTGAATCAATTTTAAGATTTCCGGAAGTATAAATTTCTTTATCCGAAAGTCCCAATGCCTGCCATCTTGCGTATTGTCTCTCGGATGCAGTTACTACGGTTAGATTTTCGGGAAACAGGAGGGAGTGGAAGCATTTTAATTTAATCAGTCTGGAAAAAGTTCGATCGGATAACCTGGCATTGATGATGAATATTGGAATCCCTCTATCAGATGCCTGTTGAAAATGTTCGGGCCACAATTCACTATCAACCATTATCACTAAGTCTGGATCAATCTGCTTCCATGCTAGGCTGGAAAAGAGAACCCAATCCAGAGGAAAAGGACCATGGGCAGTCAGTAAATGACCAAATTTTGACTCCGCGAAATTCAAACCCGTACTGGTTGTTCCAGAGAGAACGATTTCAATATTCTTCTCCTCTGACAAAGAATTTAAAAGTTGTGAGATGGATGACACTTCCCCTACGCTAACCGCTTGTATCCAAATTCTTTTCACGCCTATCTTTTTAGGACCTAATTTAGGCCATCTGCCCAAACGGTAGGCGATTTTATTTCCGTATCCACCCCGCCGAAGCATTCTCCTCAAGTAGTACGGAGAGAGCAGAATTGCGATGATAGGAAAAAAAATGCGGTAGAATATGGACAAAATAAATTGGATAATAGGCCTTTCTTTACCATTGCCAAATACAGGGAGGATACGAGATTATTCAACTCTTTTTGACTTTATGGAGACTACAGACCGAATCACCCAACTTTTTTCTAAATGCAAGGATGCCAACCGAGCTGCTTTTATAGGCTATGTTTGTGCATGTGATCCAGATTTCGACACCTCGCTTGAAATCTGCCGTACCTTAATCGAAAACGGTGTGGATCTTTTGGAGCTTGGGGTTCCATTCTCGGACCCACTCGCGGATGGCCTAACGAACCAGTTAGCGGCACAAAGAGCATTGGAGTCAGGCTGCAAAGGTGAAGATGTATTGAGACTGGTTGGAGAAATTCGAAAGTTTTCCGAGATTCCGATCGTTTTCTACACTTATTATAATTTGATTTTCTCGCAAGGGGTTGAGGATTATGTAAGCAAAGCAAAAGATGTGGGTGTGGATGGCTTTCTTACTCTTGACCTTCCTCCTGAAGAATCCAAGGAGCTTGTGGAAGTTTCTCAAAAATTTAAAATTAAAAATATTTTCATTATTGCTCCTACCACTCCGGAGTCTCGAATTCCTAAGGTAGTCGAGCAAGCCGGTGGTTTCATTTATTATGTTTCAAGAGAAGGAGTAACCGGGGCAAGAGATGATTTAGCCAGTGATTTAGATCAGCGGGTATCCGCCATTCGTGAGCATACTGACTTGCCGGTTGTGGTGGGCTTTGGTATCTCGAGCCCGGAACAAGTTCGTGAAGTCGCCTCCTGCTCGGATGGGGTTGTTGTGGGGAGTGCTTTGGTCAATTGTATTTCTGAGAACTTGGGAAATTCTTCTCACATTGTCCAAAAGATTGGAGAGCGAGCTCGTTTGTTGACTACGGGATTGATCTAATCTCCGCAATAGGAGGTTTTGCAATGTCTGAATCATCTCCAACCCTTTATTTCATAGCGGGGGTAACCGCAGTCGGGAAAACGAAAATAGCACTTGAGTGGGCGGAAGGAAACAATGCGGAAATTCTATCTTGTGATTCGATATCCATTTATCGTGGGATGGACATAGGCTCGGCCAAGCCAAGCCTTAAGGAACAAAAGAGAGTTTCTCATCATGGTATCAATCTTTATCCAGTCGATAAACCTTGTGATGTCGGACAATATGCGAGTTACGCACAAGAAAAAGTAAGGGAGATTCAGCAAAGGGGAAATACCGTCCTCGTCGTCGGAGGCAGTGGGTTTTATCTGCAATCTTTTTTTTCGCCTGTGGTGGATCAGGTTGAAGTTTCAGTTCAAGTCCGGGAAGAAGTTGAAATCTTTTATAAAGAAAATGGCTTGCATGCCGTTTGTGATCGGTTGTTAGCCTTAAATCCGAGAGGACTTGGGGATTTGGACAGGCTCAATCCAAGAAGAGTAATCAGGTCACTCGAGCGTTGTATATCTTCGGGTAAATCACTTGAAGAGCTCAAGGATGCATTCCAGAAATTGCCTAAACCCTATCCCCAATTCGATAAGAAAGTAGTCTGGTTAGATCGTGAGAACAGTGACTTGGAGGAGAGAATTTCAAGAAGGACTCAAGAAATGTTAGATTCAGGCCTCCTGGAGGAAACACGAGAAATCCTGAACCACGGACTTTCTAATAACAGTGCCGCTTCTGCTTCCATCGGATACAGAGAGGCGATCGCTTGCCTTGGGGGTGACATACCAGAAGCAGAATTAGGGTCCAAAATTAATTTATCCACTCGTAAACTTGTATCCAAGCAGCGAAAGTGGTTTCGAAAACATCTTCCTAGAGGTTCATTCATCAGCATACCAAAGGGAAAAACTCTGCAGTTTCACGATTTACTTTGGATTACGGATACTTGACCATTCTCTATTCCTTTGGCTAAATTGTATTTGTTCGTTATTTTCATCACTAATATTACATGCAAGCCCTCCGAAAAATAGCTATTATCAGCAATGCCTCGAAAGAAGGTGCTGAGGATGCAGGTTTACATTTGAAAACATTAGCTGAAAATCATGGATTAGAAGTTGTTATCACGGAGGAGTTTCCTGCACCGGATGGATTTCTTAAAGGAACGGATGCTTGTTTTGTAATGGGGGGGGATGGAACTTTATTAAGCCTCATGGAACAGGCAGTGAACCAGGAGGTACCGGTAGCAGGAGTACGTTATGGAAAGCTCGGTTTTTTAGCCACTTTTTCACCCGAGGAGTTAAATGTGCAAATGCCCAAAATTTTCGATGGTGCTTATAAAGTTTGTCATCGAAGTCTTTTATCCTTTAAGCAAAAATCTGGAAAGAGCTGCTTGGCGCTAAACGACTTGGTTGTCAAAAGTGGTTCTAATGGTCGTCTCGCTCGTTTTTCAGTTTTCGCAGGGGACGAACTAGTTGCGGACTATGCTTGCGATGGAATCGTATTTTCAACCCCAACCGGTTCAACCGCTTACAATTTAGCTGCTGGTGGACCTGTCGCACATCCTGATGCAAGGGTTGTCTTGATGACCCCTATTTCTGCCCATACCTTAACCAGTCGGAGCGTGGTCTTTCCCAGCGGGGTTACCTTGCGAATTCATGCGTTTGACAACCCGGATCCGCCTTTAGTATCAGCAGATGGCCAAACCGTTTTTGATCCTTACCCTCAATTCCCCCTTGAGGTCTCCGCTGCAGAATCTACTTTCCCACTTCTCGAGGAAATGAATCATTCTCATTTTCGGGTATTGAGAAATAAATTGAAGTGGGATTAACACATTGGGCTTAAAAGAATAACTTTCTACTAAAATGCTTTCTTCTGGTACCCGCATTGGCCCTTCCCGTATCGAGTCTTGGTTAGGAGATGGATCTTGCGGTCAGAGTTATGAAAGTGTTGAGATGGAAGGCGAAGCCAAAGGAAGCAAAGTATATGTGAAGCTCATTCCCCGTGAGATATCGGAAAGAAAAGGCTTTAGCGATTATTTTCTTCAAGAGTGCCAAGCTCTTGAGCAACTTGCTGGACCAGGAATTTGGCCGGTTCAAAAATTCGGGGTTATGAAGTGGAAGCATTGGGCTTATTACCCTTGGTTGGACGGCAGAAAGATCAAGGTTAAAAAAGTTGTGAAACCCGATCACGAGGAGGAAGAAGAAATTGAAGTTTCTCTTAGAACGCTTGCCGATTTCTTGGAAAATGATCCGGAAAAAATTAATCCAGACACCGTTCTTGATATTATGACCGGTTTGCATCAAGGCATTAATCGAGCCCATCTAAGCGGAGTGGTGCACGGTAATCTAAAACCCAGTAATATTCTTATTCAAAATAACTCAGATGGAGATTATGAATCCTGGGCTACCGAATTCGGACTTTGGAAGATGAAAGCCTATGTTGGGATTGGTGGGGAAGAGGATGCCGCATCGGTGGTAAGCACGAATCTTGAAGTGCAAGCTTCCATTGAAAAAACCGCATATTTTCGACCCGAAGGGCAGTCTTCATCTGAATTGCCCTCGGAGGCATCGGATCTTTTCGCAGTCGGGAAACTAGTCATCTGGATCATCGAAAAGAAAAAAGCTCAATCTTCTTCTGAATGGAGTGAGTGGTTGGAATGGGCAAACCAAGCGACTTCCAAGAAAGGCTTTCGCGATATTGCAGTTTCGATGCAGTCCATGCCAGGCATGGTCGACATATCAGATTTTGGCATGAAGGTTAAGGATAGTGGAAATGAACCCACAATTAATGATGATGAGGTTCGAATCAAGCGGAAGCGAGAGTGGGATCTTACCGAGAAACTAGAATCCCTGCGATTTCGTCGTAATATGACGGGCCTAGTAGGAGGAATTTGCTTATTGAGCTCATTATTTACTAGTCTCTATACCACTTTCTGGCCGAGGCCATGGTCTGAGTATTCCATCGATGGAATCTTGGACAGTTATCAATTAGGCTTGGGAGTCTGGAGTGGTCAAGCTTGGGGAATTGTACCCGCCGCATACGACAATAATGACAAAGGGGGGCAAAATGTGGTTGGGGAGTGGGAAAAAGAAGAAGGCTTATTTAAACTGAGCTTTAGAAAATTCAAGATCAACCCAAAGGAGGAAGGGGATAAGAAACTCTGGCAGTACATTGGCACCGGTAAAACAAGCCCGGATGACTATCACAATTGGCAGGATTACCTCCGTTTCGATCAAGGTAGTGAATCCTTGATTTTGGTTAAGAGAGTGGATGAGCACAATGAGTATAGGCCGGGAAGATTGGGAGACTCAGCACCAAGGTTGTTTCCTGTGGAAAGATTCAAGGCTGAAGATACCAAAATTATTGCAGCAGAGCTGGCATTTGTTAATCAAGATAGAAATGGAGTCAGTTGGGTTTTGTTTTTCTCGATTGTTTTTTTACTTTTAACTTCTATTTATCATCGGGAAATGAAGAAAACTGAAATAGAGCAAAGCGGAAATGGTTGAATTTGTCTCTTCCTGTCATTAATCAACAACATATGACATTCCGTCTATTGAATGCCTTAAAAAGGAATCTAGTTGTCGTTGGTTTGCTTTGCTTAGTTTCCTGTTCTAATCAGTCTCCAGTTGGAGATTACAGTGGGGAGATTAAAGATTGGGTTCACGAGGTTTTTAGGGGAAAATATATTACTTCGAGCAACGAAAGCCCAATTGATTTGATTCTTCGTCAAACCCCAAACGGGATGCTTGCTGAAATGACTTTTAGCCATCCCAAAATTAAAACGGTTAAAAGAACTGGTACTTGGGAGGTGGGAGATGGGGAAAGAGTTATTCGCTTTGAGGATGGCAAAAGCCCATCTGAATTTTTTTTGATCAAGCGGGGAGTTCGGTTTGCTTTTCAAACCAAAGAGGGCTTAAGTAATGAAGATGGATCTCCGATTCTACTAATAAGAAATGTGGGTGCATCGAGGAAAGCCGCTTATCCTTTACGAATTAAGTTTATGGATGGTGGAGATGCGATGGTTGAGGGAGGAGCTGCAAGATCTACCATGTCCGGTGAATGGAGGCAAGCAGGGCAGGGATTTGTTGTGGTAACCCAACTGCCCCCCGATCGAAATGATGACCTTGGAGATGAGGCCCTTGAGACCTATAAATATTTTTTAGAATGGGCCGGCGACGAATCTAGGGATTTAGTTTTAAAGAAAATTGTTCTGATGAGGCCTTTCTTGAGAAAAGATGGTTCCAAGAGGCAGAGCTGGATGAGTTCGTTGATTTTTGCTGATAATCCTAGGCTTAAATTGAAATAAAAAGATTGGTTCTTCGAGTAAGTCTAAAGTTTGACGTCCTCGCTAAGTTTAGTAATGTAATAACCTTTTTTTCAGCAAGCTTTACATGATTACTGCCCTCCAAAATTTTATATCTAGAAAAGGAAAACCCGTTTTCTTATTTCTCTTAATCGTTGTCTGTGTTTCCTTTGTCCTGTACCTCTCCCAAGGTACTTCGATCTTTGATTTCATGCCGGATCCCAACCGTGAGAAAAAAGAGTTTTATGGAACCGACTTAAATGACCCAGAACAAAGGAGAGTTCTGTCGGTTACCAATAAAGTCGCGGCCGACTTGGGTGCGATTATCAGTCCGACCCGAGAAGTCTTAAAAGAAGCGGATATTCGATATTTTGAAAACTTACAGGCCCGACTAAGGGCCGCATATCAGCCAGAAAATCGCGATAAAATTGATCAAGAAGCCTTGCAGAGCATGTTTGGCTACATGCAGTCGTGGCGAAATTTCCCGGATGCAGTTAAGGTAATGGCGATTGCTCGAAGCGGTGATTACGACTACGAATTTTCAGAGTCATCCATCCGGGCGAAGATAATTATGGATAGTTTGGCTGAGGATTTTGGTTTTTTACCTTTGGTGCTAAATGATTCAGCAATCAATTCTCTCTACCACAATTTTATAAATCAGATGAACCCTATGCTTGCAGATGACGAAAACCGCTCGAATGCCTTCCAGAATCTAGCCAGATTACGCGGGGTTGCGCCAAGAGATGTAGATTCCATCCTCTACGAACATTACCGGGCCCACCAGATCGATCGAATTTTTACAAATTCAGGATATTCTTTAGACTTGGAAGGTGAAATTGAATTACATCGGGATCAATTTGCATGGGATGCAGAGGCTATCTCGTTTTCTTCCGATGATTTTGATTTCAATGAACCCTACTTCTTTACCGTCAAGCTCGAAGCACAGCCCAGTCCAGGGGAGCATTTAGCAATTGATCTGGGTGGCAACAAAGCTACTTTTGAATTTACTGCTTCCAGTAAAGAAGCCAATGGTTCGAAGTATTTTGTATCGATTGGTAAAGATAGATCGGCTTCCCTTAAAGAACTGAGTCTGGTCATGGATTCTTCCAGCCTTGGAGTGAAAGGTAGTATTTCTGAAAATGTTCTTTCCGTTATGAGTGATGGCAGTACGCTATCTTCCAAAATCCCTTCTTTTCGAACGAATGCATCCACGATAAAAGTTGTTTTTGCTTTGCAAGAAGAATTGGAATCTTTTCACGAGGAAGTAAAGCTGGACGCTAGATTTGTTCAACCTGCTCGCACATATGCCACGGTTGTAAGCTTTGAGTCAGGCGATTTTTATACTCCCCTGCCTGAGCCGGATGAGGCACGCATGCGATCGTATTTTGAGCGTAATAAGATGCTCTTTGAACCTTTGCCTCCTATGCCCTCCATCGATTCGATCAAGGAAGATGCAGGGGCGAAGGGGCCTACTGGTGAGAAAGGAAAAGAGAGCGAAACAAACAGTAGCCAAATAGAGCAAGTAGACTTATCCACCTTGGAAATTGATTTGGAAGAACAAACAAATCCAAAAGTGGTATCTTTTGAAGAAGTAAAAGAAGAGGTCATGAAGCGAATTATGGAAGGGGATAAGATTGATGCTGAAAGAGAAGCGGCTGAACTAACCCAACAAGCTGCATTAGACTTTCTTGATTCAATCAATTCCATTGGAGAAAAAGCCCGTTCTCAATTTCCAAATTACCAAGAGTTTAGGAATTCAAAAGAACTGGAGAAACTTATTATGACTTCAGGTGCCAAGTTGAAAAAGATTTCCTTTGCAAAACGGGATATGGCCATTCAGTCGAAGGTTCTAGGCCTAGAGACAAGAGAAAATGAAAGAAGAACAAACCGTGATCCTTTGGTTGAAGTCGATGCTCTCAACAACAAGCTTTTCTTTACAAGATCCATTCGGAAATCGAAAGATGGCTATGTAGTTTTTATTTTGGATCGAAAGACCGAAGAGGAACCCAGTCAATTTAATGAAGTTGAATTCTCTACTCTATACGCTGAGTTTGTTAAAAAGCAAAGGGCAAATGCGTTTGGAAAATGGATCGATCAAGAATTTGAAAAACTTGTTCAAGGCAATTTCGAACTTGGTGAAGCTCAAACCTTGAATTTGAATGCCAAAAGCTCCCAAGCGGTCCGAGCCTCCTATGATGCTAAAAGTTCTAAGATCCGAAATCAACTCCGTGAGCTTCAGGATGAAAGAACTGAAATTTCTTCTGCGGAGCGTGAATCCAATGCCACAGCTCAGCAAAAACAAAGAAAAGTGGTTCTCGACCAGGAAATCGAAGATCTGCGTGAAAGCCAAGCGGCAGTAAACCGCGAAAGATTATTGGCCAATCAATTATTGGATGTTGTGAATACCTTGAAGCCCGATGGTGTTTGGGTAGAGCAAGAAAGGACAGAGGAGAGTGTATTGTTTGTACGTTTGAATGGGGTTTACACACTTCGAGCTAAGAAAGCAGACCCAGAACTGATTACTGGAAGGGTTCGTGATTTGGAGTATTCACGATCAGAAAATGTTCGGAGTTTATTGGTGGATGACTTGATTGCTGCCGGTCTTAATCCATAAATTACCCTGATTGAGTTTCTTTGCTCCAAACCAAGAAGTATTCAAGGTTTCCATCGGTTCCATTTGGTCTTGCTTCCATCTCGAAGAAAAGTGAGGAACCATCCAGCTTTCGTTCTGCAAATTCTATAATTTGTTTTTTTACCCTTTCGTGGGTTTTCACGGAACGAATGATTCCCTTTCCTGCAGATGCCTCCTCCCTTGTACATTCGAACTGAGGTTTAACCAAGGCCACGAGCTTTCCTCTTTCTGCTACAAAATCCCAGGACTGAACCAGTACTTTTTGCAGTGAAATAAAAGACAGGTCCATTACCACAAGGGGAAAGGGGGCATCCTCAACATCGTTTTGCTGCAATGA
>DEYT01000121.1:0-3843 GCA_002364975.1 Opitutia bacterium UBA3151
ATCAAACTTGCCCCAATGGAGAAAAGGCGATCATCCCGTCCTTTACTTGGACTTTTCAAGTATTGGGTATGAGTGTAAGCCATTCTCGGCATGAAGGTAAATTTTCCATCAATTCCAAAGGCCTTAACATAAGTAAGAGATGCGGTATACTGCCGGTTGTCGCCACTATCCGCAAAAATGCCCGCAGCTGGAAAGATTACCGTCTGTTCTGTTAAAGACTGACGCACCATCAAGTCTGCAATAATAAGGGAAGTTTCCGAAATAGAATGTAGCTTTTGCAGGGATATTGCCGGTGACCATGCGTCGAAAGTTTTGTCACCCGTTTTCTGGTTATGCAGGACATTGTAGTCTAAAGTAATCCCCGCACTCCAATCATTGGGAAAACCAAGAGCCAGTCCCCCTTTCACCAATCCGAATCGATAATCCAGTAAATCCGATTGCTCCCCATAATTTGCCCATTGTACCATCAGATCCAGTCTTGGAATTAAGGTGACATATGAAATCACTTTCTTAGCTTCAGTAGAAATCCCCACTCCAATATTTGACTCAAAAACACCCGACCCTTTTTCCGTACCTTTTTCTGTCCGCATAACATTGGAAGTGCGGTAAGCCCGTAAGCCCACTTGTGGGGTAATAGATATTGCATCTTTAGAATTGGTGGTAGAAGGGTACTGGGGATGATTCGGGGGGTCTTGGTTGAGCGACTCGGGGGTTCAAGGCTTCCTTAACTTGATTGCTTAATGCTTTCGAAACAGGGGAAGAAACCTTACGCTTTTCAGACAGAGGAACCCCCACTTCAACAATCTCCTGAATCCCAAGATTAGAATGAAAACCAGAATATCCGGGAAGAGAAGGTGCTGGAATTCTCTGGTCTTGCCCGAATGAATAACAATGCAAACTTACGAATACGGACATCCATACCAAAGCGTATTTTAAAAAGCAGGATTTCATGGCAAATCTTTGGGAAATAAAAATCCAATCAAGGTTAGGATAAATTGCCAATGGAAATGTTGGCAGGAATAGGGATAAATTTCAATCACTCCTTCACTGGGATTTCAACCAGTCGATCAATCTTGTAAGGGCCCGTGCACGGTGACTGATCTTTGCCTTTTCATCCAAGGAAATTTCGGCAAAGGTTGATGCACTCTCATTAGGCAAAAAAAGCGGATCATATCCAAAGCCTCCACTTCCTCTCCGCTTTTGTAATAAAACCCCTTCACAGGATCCGGCAAAAGTTTCCTCCAGATCTTTACCAACAAGAGCAAGCACACATCGAAATCGGCAGGAACGTTCGCGTTCTGACACTTCCCTCATTTCTTCCAATACCTTATCGTTGTTGGCTTCATCGTCGCAGGGTTCGCCGGCATACCTAGCAGAGATCACCCCAGGGCGACCATTAAGGGCATCGATCTCGATGCCACTATCATCGGCAAGAAACCAGGCATCTTTATCCGCCATCTCCTGAAGACCATGAGCTTTGAGCAGGGCATTGGCTTCGAAGGTGGTGCCGGTTTCCTCAACCTCGGGCATCCCACCGATTTTATCGGGTCCAAAGACTTGCACCGCGAGCCCAGCTTGATCAAGAGCAGTCTGTAATTCATGAAGTTTGTGAGCGTTACCCGAGGCGAGATAGATGGTTTTCATTATAAAAATCCGTGGGTTAAGTGATCCGAGCCAAGTTCTAACTCGAGAGCATCCCGTAAACGAATGGATTTGGCAATCGGGGAGGCTAAAGCCCGGGGGCCAAGGAATTCTTTAGGGGAGCGATAGCGAAAGAGATAGTCAGCCAAGCCTTCTTCCATCATGGATTCGGCAAGCTTGGCCCCTCCTTCACAGTATATACCATTAAGTCCAAGTTCTGACAGGATGGATGGAAAACAGAGAGCAGGAACCCTCCCACGCGGACAAACTTCGGTTTCAATAAGCGAAATCCCAAGTTGCTTGGCACGAGAGAACCGAGCATTTTTCTTCAGACCGATTGGGGTGGTCAATACGCGGGTCCTGCCTGCAAATTCGTCAGTGTAGAGGGTGCGGTCAGACACCTTTGGATCGAAGGTAGATAGGTCGCTATCGACGACCAGGCGAGTTGGGCAAAAGGTCGCATCGGGCAAACGGGCAGTAAGCTCTGGGTTATCTGACAACACAGTTCCGCTACCCACACAAATCGAGGGGAATAAACGACGCCATTTCATCATATCTGCCCGGGCCTCGGATTCAGTCACCCGACTGGGTCGCCCCGACTCGTCTGCAAGTTTCCCATTTGCCGATTCGGCCAATTTCAAGGCGATCAATGGCCGTCCTGTTTGCATGTTGTGATTGAAGATGAAATTCAGTCGTGCGGCCCGTTGCTGGGTCTCAGAATCCGCAAGCTCGACATCTAAACCTTTCTCCCGAAGAATTTCGATTCCATTACCAGCGTGTTTGGGATTGGGATCGAGCCCGGCAACATAGACCGACTGAATACCGGAATTTAAAATCGCATTGGTACAGGGCGGAGTCTTTCCATGAGTCGAGCAGGGCTCGAGGGAAATGACAATGGATGCATCCGTTGAGGGTGTGCGACCCAAAGCTTTGAAGGCTTCTACTTCTGCATGGGCTTGACCGCTCGCGGAATGAAAGCCTTCGGATATTACTTCACCATTTTCAACAATCAATGCACCGACCATTGGATTGGGGTGGGTATTGCCCCAGCCTTTTTTGGCTACTGCAATTGCACGATCAAAAAGTGCAGAAATCGATGTTTGCGACAAACTCAAGATAAATTTCTATGCATGAGTAAGTGAGAGACCTACGGGGCAATGGTCGGATCCTTCTACCTTGGCAAGTATGGTGGCATCCCGGACTGAGGTGGCTAGATCATCTGAAACCACAAAATAATCAATCCGCCAACCAACATTTCGAGCGCGGGCACCGGCACGATAAGACCACCAGGAATAGGCACGCTCCTGATCAGGATAAAGGTGGCGAAAGGTATCGAGAAAGCCTTCCGCAAGAAGATTTGAGATCCCTTCCCGTTCCTGATCAGTAAACCCGGCATTTTTACGATTGGATTTGGGGTTGGCGAGATCAATCTCCCGATGGGCCACATTTAGGTCGCCACATAAAACCACTGGTTTCTTTGCCCGTAGTTCTACTACATAATCCTTGAGGTCGGGATCCCAGGATTGGTACCGGTAAGGAAGCCGGGAGAGATCGCCTTTGGAATTGGGCACATATACATTTACCAAGAAGAAGCCATCGTATTCACAAGTGATTACCCGGCCCTCTCCCTCATGCTTACCATCTGGAAAATCTTCGGATACGGACAATGGTTCAACCTTGGAAAAGATCGCGGTGCCAGAGTACCCCTTTTTCTCCGCTAAATGATAGTGCTGAAAGGCATACCCAAAGTCTTCTTGCGGTATGACATCTTGGTTAAGCTTTATTTCCTGTAAGCATAAAAAATCCGGAGAAACATCCTCGATAAAATTATCGAAGGTCTTTTTCCGACAGGCCCGCAGGCCGTTGACATTCCAAGAAATGAAATTGATACTGGACTTTTGATTGGTCATTTAACGAACTTTTCGTATAAAGCGGAGATAATAAAGACAATGAATTCTTTATCATTGTTACCCTTTTTAAAAATCCACAAGCAAAAGTAATCCACATGGCATCCCCTACAGACATTCGCAAAGGACGTGTAATCGTATACCAAGGAGCTCCGCACCTGGTTTTGGAAATGCTGCATCGCACCCAAGGCAGGCAGGCTGGATTCGTTCAGACCACCTTACGCAACTTGCAAAGTGGTTCCACCACCACGACCAAATTTCGTTCAACAGATAATGTTGAATTCATGCACACCAC
>DEYT01000121.1:4234-15591 GCA_002364975.1 Opitutia bacterium UBA3151
TACGAGGATAGCATATTGAGTGACCAGATGATTGGGGAAGATGAGTGCTTTCTTGTGGAAGGTAATACTTATGATATTCTCTTGGTTGATGGTGATCCGGTGCGCTTGCAATTACCAGCTTCCGTGGAAGCAAAAGTCGTGGAGTCTCCCGATGCCATCCGGGGCGACACTGCCGGAAATGTGCTCAAGCCTGTAACCATAACCAGTGGCATCACCATTCAAGTTCCACTATTTATCAAAAAGGATGACATTATAAAAATCAGTACCTCGGATCGTTCTTATTTGGGTCGAGTTTGAGACCCTACTTTTTCCTTAAATTTTGCAAAAAAACCTCCCGCTAGGGGAGGCTTTTTTTGGGGGGACTGATTCAGTCGCCCTAAAATATTTGATGAATTCCTAGGCAACTCGCTCGACAACTAGAGGTGCTGGGTTTGGACGCTTTGGGGCCAAGCGGTAGGCAGCCTTGAAATAATCCATGGCCACTTTCAACCTTTTCTCGTCGTTGTAATGAATGATCATGAGAGGTTCACCCTGTTTCATTTGGGTGCCCACCTTGCAGAGATCTGCAACTCCACAAGCAGGGTCAAACTTCTTGCCTTCTCCATGAACAAGAATTTGAACACCACGGGCAAGTTGTCCTGCATCAATGGTGTGAACATATCCACGTTTAGGAGCAGGCAGTTTCTTGGTATGCTTGGCTTTGGGAAGCTTTTCGGGGTCATCGATTACTTTGGAATTTCCACCTTGGAATTCTACGACATCCTTAAGTTTTTCCAAAGCGGTTCCATCTTCCAGATGTTTACGAACGGTCTGCTTTGCAGAAAGAGTAGAACCAGCGACTCCAGCTAGACGTACAATTTCCATGCCGAGCTTCATCACTAAATCCTGTAAGTCTTCCGGACCTTCGCCTTTCAGTAACTCAATCGCTTCCTTAAGCTCAAGGGATGGACCAACACAGGTACCCAGCGGTTGGTTGTTATCAGTTACCAAAGCAACACACCGCCTTTTAAGAGTGCGTCCGACTCGAGTAAGAGCACGGGCAAGTTGTTTGGCATCTTCCGCATTTTTGATAAAAGAACCTTTTCCCCACTTAATGTCTACGACCACTCCCTCGGCACCCGCGGCTAATTTGCGACTCAGGGTACCCGCAGTAATGAATGGAATAGATGGTATAGCTCCAATTTTCTTTCGCAATTCATAAAGTATAGATTCAACCGGCGAAATTTCTTCGTGAAGATCAGCAAAAGCACAACCTAACTTACGAACCTGAGCCGAGAATTCCTCAAGACCCATGGCAGTTTTCACCTTGGGAATGGCTTTAAGCTTTTCGGAATTGGAACTAAGGAATTCTTCATCATCCCCATTCATTAGCGGCATGGCTACGCCAGCTGCAGCAGACAAGGGACCAAGAACAAGAGTCGTTTTGTCACCGACCCCACCAGTTGAATATTTCTCGATTTTTGGACGAGAAACATCCATCATTTCAATCACTTCACCCGAGAGCATCATTTCCTCGGCAAAATAAGCGATTTCTTGAGCAGACATTCCTTGAAAAAAGGTAGTCATTACCCACGCTGCTTGTTGAAACTCAGGCATTTCCTCGTCTAAGATGGCATCTACAATTGAGCGAATTTCTTCGTCGGTAAATTCACCTCCGTCTCTTTTCTTCTCGATCAAATATGTGAAAGAGGGGGAATCCTTGGATGATTTGGCCGTTGGCATAGTATTTAACTCCTTACTGAATTAAAGGGGTGAATAGTTCAGTGCAATATGCGTTTATACTAAAAAATAGTCCATTGGTCGAGCATTTTCTTTGGACTTAACTTGACCCCAGCCTAGGAAATCGTTGTTTTCTGACCGAATGGAAAGGTCGTACGACATAGCAAAAGAAATTCATGATCAATTAATCAAGACCGCGGAGGCGATCCCAGTTTTCGATTCAGAATTCGATCCGCAGATAAGAGTGGCCGATGAAAGATTTGGAGACTTTCAAGCGAATGGCACCCTTCCCTTTGCTAAGAAAAAACAACTCAATCCCAGAGACTTAGCCAAAACATTGATCGATTCTCTTCCCGAGAATAAGGAATGGGAGGTTTCAATTGCAGGTCCCGGTTTTATCAATTTCAAACTTGCCCGCACTTGCCTCTATCAATGGTTGAAGGCATTCTCACACCGTGAGCAAATTGAAGCTGCCTTGGCCACGAAAGAACCAAAAAGAGTGACTCTGGACTTCTCATCCCCGAACACCGCAAAACAAATGCACGTCGGTCACATTCGCTCTACCATCATCGGTGAGAGCCTATCACGCCTTCTCAAACTCAATGGTCATCAAGTGACCAAGGACAACCATCTCGGAGACTGGGGTACGCAGTTTGGGATTTTACTTTATGCAATCAAGCGGGAAAAGATTGACTTGAATAACTTGGGTGATCAGCCAATCGCACGGCTGGAAAACCTTTACCGCATTGGCAACCAGTGGATTAAGGAGAATAAGCAAGCCCTTAAAACTGCTCGGGAAGAACTTGTGAAATTACAAGGAGGTGATGAAGAAAACCTTAGGCTTTGGCAAAAAATTCGCGACCTTAGCATGGAATCCTTTGAGGAAGTTTATGATCTTCTTGGAGTTTCCTTTGACCATGCCCATGGGGAAAGTTTTTATCGCGACCAAGTTGATAGCATCTATCAATCGCTCGAATCGCATGGTATTTGCCAGGAGGATAATGGTGCTCTCGTTGTCTTTCACCCCGAACACAAGCGTTTCGCAAAGCAACCTTTTATCATTCGTAAATCAGATGGGGCGAGTAATTATGCAACCACGGATCTGGCCACCCTTTCCTACCGATCCAAGGAGTGGAGAAGCGAGCAGATTATCTATGTTACCGACGGTCGCCAAAGGGACCATTTCGAACAACTTTTTCTTACAAGTCGCAAGTGGTTTGAAGCGGAAGCAAGAAAGATCCCTGTCCTTTCTCATGTTTGGTTCGGTACAATTCTGGGTGAAGACAACAAAGCAATCAAAACTCGGGATGGACAACCTATCAAGTTGGTCGACTTACTTGATGAAGCAATTAGAAGAGCCACGCAAATGGTGCTTGAAAAGAATCCCGAATTAAGCCCGGAAGAAATAAGAAGAAGGGCCTGTGCGATCGGGCTCGGAGCGGTAAAGTACGCAGATCTCTCTCAAGATCGAACGCTTGACTATGTATTTTCGTGGGAAAAACTTTTGGCAATGCAGGGAAACACTGCTCCTTACCTGCAATACGCAGTTGCCCGGGTTCATAGCATTTTTCGCAAACTTAATACTTCCCCCGATGAACTGATAGAGAAAGCGGGCCTACCCCAAACCGAAGCAGAAAGAAAACTAGCAAGAAAATTGATTTTCTTCCCCACTGCGATCAAGCAGGCCACCCAAGAATTAAAGCCCCATTTCCTATGTACCTATCTCTTCGAATTGGCCACGGATTTCAGTTCTTTTTATAACCAAGATAAGGTCATGGTACCCGAAGTTGAGGTTCAAGGTATCCGGCTTCTTCTTTGTCAAACCACTCAGACATACTTGGAAATAGGCTTGGAAATGTTAGGTATTGAAACCCTTACCGAGATGTAGGTTGCTTCAAGTAGCAATTACTGATCAAATTTTTGTAAAGGTACATCCAACTTGTAGAACTTACAATTTGGATCTAGCCCCCATCCAGATTTTCGGTATAAAAGACCTCGCAACCTGGTTAAATTCTCTGGAGACCAACTAGAGCGGGTCATTTCAAGCTCCCAATTTCCATTTTTAAATCGTACCGGTTGCATTGCATTTGAACGAACGATTTGACCTTCACTAAAAAAATACAAACCTGAAAATGAAGGACCTAAGTCCGGTAGGACTAATTGGAACTTATCTCCTTTCTCGTAAGCTTTAAGATGCCATTCGGAGGGTGGTTCTATGGGTAGTTTTTTGCGGAAGTCATCGAATTTTTCCTTCCATCGACCATCTAATTTTGTTTGCCCGCCAACTGGGATGGTAAGACTCAAGTTAGCGTATCCAGGGAAACAGGTTTTCGAACATGCTAACCAAGCCACTTTGGCTTCGATAATTAAGCCATTATCCAGCTTACAAGAATCAGAAAAAGTCAGTTCACAGAGGAAAAGCGTTTCATCATGATGTCCATGTGCTCCGATTTGCCCCATTTTCACACGCTTCGGAACTGGAAAGAGCAACGAACCAGCTGTTACTCCCTCAGGCAAAATCCACTCTACTGAAGGAGCAACCCCGACATCACCGGGGTGCAACCAATAAGTATGCCAGCCAAAATCACGTTGTATTCGCCATGCTATCCAGATGCTCTCCTTTGCATCGGTGACTGCAATCTCAGATACTAAAGAGTGCTGAGTCGGACCGGCAATTTCAATTTCGCCTTCCGAAGAGGAGGAACGGAATACTGGCAACCCAAAACCAGAAATGCAAAAAATTAGTGAAAAGATTTTCCGCACCCGCAAGTGGATTGAGCATTGGGGTTTCGGATTTCAAAGCCCTTCCCGGTCAACCCGTCATCAAAGTGAACTTCGGAACCATCAAGGTATTCCAAGCTGTCTGCATCAACTGCAAAGGAAACGCCATCACAACTCCCAACTTTATCAGTCTTCTTCGGAAAATCTACAGACATTCCGTATTCGAAACCTGAACATCCACCTGGTTCTATAAAAACCCGGAGTACTTTTCCATCCTCAGAATCATTGAGCATGGAAGAAACTTTTGAAATCGCGGAGTTAGTGAGTTTAATCATCCGTTAATGATTACAAAGTGAACAAAAAAAGTCAAATTTCGAAAAAATGGTAGCTATTCTTGTGCCATTCTTGTATAATTAAGCAAAATACTAAAAAGTTTTCTTGAACGAAAAGCAGAAAGGAAGTAGTTTTCGAGAATCATCCAAAGCAATACTTTGAAAAACATATTTAACGAAGTACAGTACGAACTTACAAGAAAAATCGCCGAAGGCGGAATGGGTTTAGTATATGAAGCTGTGCAAAGTGGAATTGGCGGATTTCGAAAAGTGGTAGCCATTAAATTGATCCGCGAAGAATATTCATCCATAGAAGAATTTAGAAATAATTTCATCGGAGAAGCTAAGCTTGTAGCCGACCTCATCCATACCAATATCGTTCAAACCTATCATCTTGGTCGTATCAACGAACAATACTTCATGACCATGGAATTTGTGACGGGTTGGAATCTAGAAGAGTTTCTAGACCGACATATAGAAACCGAACAATATGTCCCTGCCGATCTTGCCGTTTTTATAGTCTCTCGCATTTGCCGGGGTTTAGGCTACGCCCATCGAAAAAGAGATATGCATGGTAGGTTGCTGGGAATCGTCCATCGTGATGTTAACCCAAAGAATATCATGGTGGCAAAGGAGGGTGATGTTAAACTAACTGACTTCGGAATCGCAAAAGCCCTAGACCTTATGTACAATAAGGAAGGTGAAGTCATTGCCGGCAAGGATGAGTATCTTTCTCCGGAACAAGCCCGCTGTGAAATAACCGATCACCGAGCAGATTTGTTTTGTTGCGGCATTGTAATGTCCGAGCTTTTACTTGGATATAACCTCTTCGAGACTGCAGACTCCAACCAAACCATACAGAATATTCTGGAAATGGAGCTCCCAAATTTTACTGATGTAAGGTCCGATGTGGATCAAAGGCTAAATCATATCCTTCACCGGGCCATGGAGAGATCTCGAGGTGGTCGATTTCAATCAGCGGAGGAAATGCTTACAGGTCTTGAAAATTTCATTTACGGGGATGGTTATGGACCCACCAACGAAAAACTAGCCGCCTATTGTAGTGATTTGTTTGGTACAGACGGGCAAAACGCTGCCCTTCGTTGGTTTAATGGTGAAACTCAACTTGTTGAATCCTAAACTTTCAAACTGAATAGCCATGCAGTCTCAAGGACTTCGACAAGTACAAAAACAGACTCAGAATCTTGTCCTGGCTCCACAGCTCAGGCAATCCTTGAAGATTTTACAAGTTCCTGCCCTAGAACTTCGCTCTGCCATTCTTGAAGAATTGCAAACCAATCCGCTACTTGAGGAATTCGGGACAAATGACGACAGCTTAGATGCCGATACCAATGAACCTTCTCCTGATGAGATCGAGAGCGAAGAGGCTGAAGAATTTCCAGAAGAAAAGAAGGAGGAACTTGATTCCAAGGAAGAAGATGCAGATCTTGACCAAAAGGATGGAGAAGATCTGAACGACATGGATTTTTCCGATGAATTTTCAATTCTCAATGAAATGGAAGAGGATCTGCGGGAACATTTTGAAAGTGAATATGAAGGAGAGGCGAAATTTGGAAATTCGGAAGCGGATGAAAAAAGAAAATTCTTTTTCGATTCCTTGGTTACTGAAACTTCTCTTCAAGAACATCTTCTTGATCAATTAAAGCTTATTGAAACCACGGATGGTCAACGCAAAGCGTGTGAATATCTTATCGGTAGCCTCGATGAGAATGGATTCATGCCTACAAACCTTTCGGACATCGGATTACTTTCTGGCATTGCCTTGAAAGACTTGCAGTCAGGCCTAGAAATTCTTCAAACCTTTGAACCGGTTGGAATTGCTTCCGTCGATCTGCGGGATTGCCTCCTCAAACAAATGGATGCCCGTGGCTGGGAAGATTGCACTGCCTATTCGATCGTTGAGCATCACTTTCCACTACTTGTCCGCCGCAGGGTTCCTGAACTCTCCAGAAAACTTGCGGAATCAACGGAGGAAATCCATTCAGCCTTAGAAAAAATTTCTGAATTAGATCCCTCTCCGGGGCGTCGATTTTCCGAGGACAATAACCAATCAGTATCTGCAGATGCAACCGTTGAAAAAGTTGGTGGTGAATGGGTGATCAGCTTGAATAATGACTACATTCCAAGACTTAAGATCAACAAAACCTACAAGGAGCTCATTACCAAAGGCGCCCTCTCTGGTAAGGAAAAAGAATATGTCCGAAACCAGATGCGGGCCGGAAAATTTTTGATCAATTCCATTGACCAGCGCCAAAATACCATTGAAAGAATTACCAGACAAATCCTTCAAAGACAGGCTGACTTTTTTGATGTGGGGGTTTCCAAGTTGCACCCCATGACCATGTCTGAGGTTGCAGAAACCATCGATGTTCATGAAACAACAGTCTCTCGTGCCATCGCAAATAAATTTCTTCGCACCCCCCATGGTATGTTCCCATTCAAATATTTCTTTACGCCAGGATATTTCGGGAAGGATGGAGACACAGTTTCGAACACAAGTGTCAAAGAAATCATTGGGTCGATTATAGAACAGGAAGATTCCTCCAAGCCATTGAGCGACCGCAAAATTGTTGACTTGCTTGCAGAAAAAGAAATTAAACTGGCACGCAGAACGGTTGCCAAATACAGGGAGGAACTCGGAATTCCCCCGACAAACCTTCGCCGCAGATACTAATCCAAATTCAGGATCTTTTCTAAATTACCACTTTGGACGACTACGCCATATCTGAGCCATTTGATGCAAAACTGTCGCTTCTAGTCGATGCATCCACTCCAATTCTTCAAGTTGGGGTACTGGGAAAAAATTACTGGAAAAGTTTTAATACTTCTGAAAAGCAAGCGTTGGAAGGCTTGTTCTTTTCCGCCAAGAAAACTTTGGAAGAAGTTGAACAGACACTCTCATCCGTGGATGCCATTTTCTTTTGCGAGGGGCCAGGTTCAACCCTTGGTCTTCGGATAAGCTGTGCTTTTATCCGAACGCTCCAATGGGCCAACCACCCTACTCCTCGAGTTTACATGTATAACGCACTCGATTTAGGAAAGGTCATGTGCGGAACTGAAGCTTCCATTCAAGCCCCTTTTCGTAAGGGGTATCGATTTGTCCGTACCGGGAAGAATGCAGTTGGGAAAAAGGAAATCCTAAGAACAGAGGACGCACTTTCGAGCTTTCCTGAGAGCATGCATTTGCCTGACCCAAGAAGCTCGGTGGACGACCTTCCAGAGACCCAAAAGATCCCCTACTCTTTAAAAAATCAAGTAAGGGGCTTGGATGACTTGCTTCCAGTTTCAAAACTTTGTGAGCTTGCGACTCCTTATGCCCCAAGACCCGCAGAATTCCAAAAATGGCGACCCGTCCCAAGAGCAATTTGATAGGCATCTTCTCAAAGGAAACATTAATACCATGAGGTCTTGGGCTGAAATCGACCTTGCGGCTTTGGAAAGAAATCTCAATTTGATTCGAAGTGCCCTGCCCCAACCCATGAAATATGTATCTGTAGTGAAGGCGGATGCATATGGCCATGGTATCCTGCCAACCGCAGCTCGTTTAATGCAGAGCGGCGTGGATCTTTTTGCAGTCGCAAATATCAAAGAAGCTGCAGAAATTCGTGAAATGGCTTCCGGCTGGCCCATTCTTGTGCTCGGTCCGCTTCTGGAAGATGAGGATTCCGCACTTTTGGAATATGATTTAATTGCTACATTATCTTCGGCTTCAGAGCTTCCAAGATTTGCCGCTCTTGCCCGAAAAAGAAAGCAAAAGATAAAAATTCACCTTAAAATTGACTCGGGAATGGGGCGACTAGGAGCATGGTGGGAAGAGGCAGGAGAATTGATTGCAGAAACACTCGCTACCCAAGAGATCGAATTATGTGGCTTATTGACTCATTTTGCAGATCCGAGAGATCTTGCATTCACAGACTTACAAAGAAGTAGATTTCAGAAAATCCATGATGCTTTGCCAGCAGCTAAGAGGGAGAATTTGATGGTGCATGCTGATAATTCATCCTCCCTCCTGAACTTGAAAAAAGATTCCATTTTCAATTCGGTACGAATCGGGCTTCTTCAATTTGGAGTTTCTCCGCAAAAAGAGAGCTTATTTTCCAAGCTTCAAGTCGAACCAGTTCTTTCCTTTCACTCCAAGCTTGCGATTATAAAAAAGCTACCAGCCCAGACCACATTGAGCTACGGCAGGCAGTATCAATTGCAAAAGAGTTCAAATATCGGAATTATCAGTGCGGGCTACGGGGATGCCATTCCATTACACTGCGGAAACCGAGCAGATGCCTTAATTCGTGGAAATCGATATCCTATTGTGGGCAGGGTAACGATGGACCAAACCTTGGTTGATTTGACCGATGCACCAGACAACCTTGAAGTGGGAGAAACTGTCACCTTGATTGGAAAACAAGGGGACCAGGAAATTTTGCTCACAAAACTTGCCGAGGATGCTGGCACCATTCCCTGGGAACTACTCTGCTCTATAACCAAGCGAGTGCCTAGGGTTTACACAACCAATCGTGAATGAAGCGAGGACTTTTAGAAATCAAAATTGGATTGAATCCCGGCGATCATGCTCTTGAATTTTTCAATAGATTGATTTCGATTCTCATAAGACTGCTGTCCATCTTCTGGACATCCATAAGGGGAAACCCAACCCATACCATTTTTCTCGTGTGCGGCGTGGACATTTTCCAGCCAAGTAAGAATTTGTTTCAGGTTAGCTAGCAAACGGTTGCCAGGTCGGGGCTTCTCCAATGAGTCCCCGTAAGGTACTCTCTGCACCACATTTCCTTCTTCGTCTTTGGTCTCTTCCCAAGCCACTTCGGCAGTCTCACAGGCCTCCCAAAATCGAACTTTAGAGTAATCAACACAACCGTCGAGAACCGCATTCGCCATGGCTTCGATTTCAGGCATGGCCGCTTCTGCAAAAGTTTCATCTTCCACGGGTTGGTAACCTTTTTCGGCTTCAATTAAAATCTGAGCTTTTTCATTGAGTGCATTTGCAATCGCCTTAACCAGCGAATAATTGATTTGGCCTTGCAAGTTCCCGTCTAACATCAGGTCAACGGCATCGAAAGCGAGTTCTTCACTCTCAGTGGATGATTCTTCTAATTTTTTTTCTTCAGTCATAGATATTCTAAAATTTTTATTGAAGCAGATTTTAGAATTGAGACAATGGGAATATCAGAATTGGAAGAAATTGTTCGAGCAAATGAAAGAAGGATTGAATCTAATACCGCATAAAACTTAAATTTAAATATTGTCCTAATTTGATGACAAATTACTATTAGAAAGCATAATTTTACACTTTTGAAAACCTTCTGCCTAAAAGTATAGAAATCTTTTCCTATTACCTCTTCTTTACTAGCAATCTCCCTTTTTTTCACCCTGACATTCGGTGCATTCTGTCAGGCCGAAACGATTCAATTTAATCGCGACGTTCGCCCAATCCTTTCAAGCAAATGTTTTTTTTGTCATGGTCCCTCGGAAAAATCCCGCGAGGCAAATCTGCGACTTGACTTGGAGGAGGAAGCATTCAAAGAGAGAGACGGAATTGTTGCATTTGTACGAAATAGCTTGGAAGACAGCGAAGCATGGCACCGGGTCACATCCGATGATCCTGATGAGGTTATGCCTCCACCTGAGTTTAAGAAGGAACTGACCGAGACTGAAATCAGAACAATAAAAGCATGGATTGAGCAGGGAGCGAAATGGGAAGGACACTGGGCATTCATGCCCCTCTCCAAGCAGAAAGAACCCGAGACTGACCTTCCCCACTGGGTCCGCAACCCGATTGATTCTTTTGTTCTAAAAACTCTCAAAAAAAATGCCCTTCATCCTTCCCCGGAAGCCGATCGTAGGACCTTACTCAGAAGAATTTATTTGGACCTCACGGGATTACCCCCTACCCCTTCTGAAATACTGGAGTTCCTACTTGATCATTCACCGGATGCTTACGAAAAAGTGGTCGATCGTTTACTTGCCTCCCATGCTTATGCTGAACGTATGACCCTTGTTTGGATGGATGCGGCCCGTTATGGAGACACTTCCGTCTTTCATGATGATGGACCCAGAGATATGTGGCCTTGGCGGGACTGGATCCTGAACGCATATAAGAACAATATGCCCTTCGACCAGTTTTCGATCGAGCAATTGGCCGGAGATCTTCTCCCTAATGCCACGGATGATCAAAAAATCGCCTCCGGTTTTAATCGCAACCATGCCACCACCGATGAGGGGGGAGCTATTGCTGAGGAATTCCGGGTCGAATATGTCGTGGATCGAGTAAAAACCACCGGGAATGTCTGGATGGGACTGACTATGGAATGTGCCCAGTGCCATGATCATAAATATGACCCCATTTCACAGGAAGAATACTTCAAGTTTTATGCCTTCTACAATAACAATGCCGATCCTGGCATGCAAACGAGAAAGGGTAATACCGCTCCTATGATAGAAGTCATAACTCCGGAACGAAAAATGCTGCTTAATGAGGCAGCTAAAGCCGTGGAAATTGCAAATACTTCTTCTCAAAACAGAAGAAAGGAATCTCTCAAATCATTCGAC
>DEYT01000041.1 GCA_002364975.1 Opitutia bacterium UBA3151
CCGTTTTGTTCTTTTTGAGCTAAGATGGATGCATTTTCCCCAACGATATTTTGTAACTCTTTCAAGTTTAACCCTTGGACTATACTTTTCGTCAATTTTGAATGAAGGTTGCTTAGGTTTTCCTTTGCTTGATTTTTTTTATGCCAATTGTCTTGTTCTTTTTGTTTTGCAAGGATCTCAACATTATTTTGAAATTGTTCATTAGGGTCCCATTCCTTACGGCAAGAAGAAAAAAGAAGAAAGCATGAAAGAATGGAAAGAAACTTGGCAGAATGAGAAAACCGATTAGAAACCTCTTGGCATCTTTTCTGCTTATAAGTTAATCGTTTGTCTAACATGATGCTTTATCCCCAAATTCTTGAAAAGTATTCTTCTACTATAGTAGCAGAACTCAATTTGCCTAGACCAAAATCTGGTAAGTTTCTTTTTCGCTTAGCGAGGTTTCCGGATCGAGGGACTGCAACTTACATTGATATCTTGGACTACCGAAGTCGAGTTATGCTTCGCGTATCTAGAATACTTTCAGACATAAGGAATCTTAACTTGATTAATGACGTTCCTAAAACAGCCCGAGTAGAAATTTCTTCTGGATTCATAAGCCACACGGAATTTCTAATCAAAGAATTTAATTCCATTAATAGCAAAAGTTTAATGCCTGAGCTTGAGAACACCAAATTTGGTAACCATTATTTTATCTTTTACACAGATTCATTTGATTGTACTGTATCAGGAATTTCCAACCCCCATGATAAAGCACACGCAGAATTGTGGCATAGAATTATTAACAGAAGCTATGGGTTAGAACATAGCGTTCCTAGAAGGCACCTTAGAACTTGTAATCTTCTGGTTTCGTAATAAGAAATTCCAATAAAATCGAAAGCAAAAAAACTGTCTTTTTCTAAGCTTTTACCAAACATCTTTACGACAATTGGTTTATGCACTGGATTGACCGGAATTCGCTTTGCATTGGATTCAGATTGGGAAAATGCAGTTATATGTATCTTGGTTGCGGCATGCTTCGATATGATCGATGGGCTTTCTGCTAGACTACTTAGAGCTTTTTCCCGCTTTGGTGCGGAACTTGATAGTCTTGCAGATGCAATAAGTTTTGGAGTTGCTCCGAGTATAATTTTATTTTTGTGGATAAAAGATTCCATGATATCTAATCCTCCCCCTGAATACGAGATACTTGGATGGTACTGGATTCCGTTTTTACTTTATACTATGTGCTGTGCCTTCAGATTAGCTCGCTTTAATGTTATGTCACAAGAAGAGTTGCAAAAACCAAAAGTAAGCAGAAATTACTTTATTGGAGTTCCTTCTCCAGCAGCAGCAGGCTTAGTATTATTACCCATGTCAGTCGAGTTTGTCTGTCTAAGATTTAGGTTATCATTCGATATACTAGACTATTCTACGATTCTTCTATTGTGGGTCACTTTCATTGCAGTCTTAATGATCTCCAGTTTACCTACATTCTCATTAAGGAATGTGAGGTTAAATATATCAGCTACAAAAGCTCTCCCTGTGCTTATTGTGGTATGTCTAATAGTTGCTGTCTTTATCAAGGAGATGTGGGCCACATTACTAGCTTTTGGAATGATTTATCTGATAAGCGTTCCCTTTTCTTATTTTGCTTTCAGGAGAGATTTTCAGTCTATTATAAAAGAAAGCTAGCTTCTAATTTGATTTGATATTTTGCGATGTTTTGCAGCCTCCTGTAATTGCCCAATTCCTTCATAGCAATCAGCAATCTGTACATGCCCTTCATAAAAATCCCATTCTAGTTGTAAAGACTTTATAAAATAAGTTAAGGATTCATTAAGACATCTATTCTTATGATATAATCCCATGTAGTACAGAGCTTTGTGATTCTGAGAATATATATTTATGGATTGACTTAAGTAAAAGTGTGAACCTTTATCTTTTTCGTGATGCAAGTACATATCGAGGCATAATTCAGACATATTCCTTCTTGCTTTATTTTTTTCTTGAATCACAGTTTTTGCTCCTTGAAAATCATTATTTTCTATTAAAGATTTATATTTAGATTCGAGTTCTCTTAGATGACTATCATAAGCTTCATAGGCAATCTTTTGATTGGATATTGATTTTTTATAATCCTTTAAAATTCGAAATATGATACTTTTCAAAAATGAAGAATCAAAGTTGTAGATTGGATCTTTTTTTATACGACTTAAATAAATAATACTTTTTTTAAAATCCTTTTTCTCAAAGAAGGCCTTTCCGATAATAAAATTTAATTTTGAGTCATCTTTTCTGTAGATTTTATCTAGGGTTCGAATGATATCGGAATATGAATTTTCTTGAATATAAATCTCCGATAACAAGCGAATTATTCTTTGATTATTTGGGTGAGTGATTAAAAGGATTTCAAGTTCTTCAATTAATTGCTCGTTTGATTTTCGAAATTTTGTATTTGTGAGAAAAATAGAATTTTTCCACAGAAATTCAATTTTTGAGATTTTAGGTTCAAGTTTTTCTTTTAAGAGTTCAATACTTGTGTCAAGCAGATAACAAATGCGTTGATAATCAATTTCTGGATTTAAAAGTTTACTGAGTTCTAGATAGTACCAACCATTTTCCGGAACTCTATCTACTAACATTTCCAAATATTTGCTAAGGTTTCTCTTGTTATTTCTTTTTGTCTCAAGCTCCCTAGCTGTTTTTAAATATGTTAATTCAGAATTTTCAGTAATGATTTTTGATAACTTATCGCTAGCATCATCATAGTTGCCTTTATTCATTGATATAAGTGCTTCAATATATCCAACGGTTTGATTTGTTTTATTATAATTACCCAATAATTTCTCGGCTTCCTCATTAAGGTTATTATCGAAATAAATATTACAAAGCTCCAGCAAGGCCTCTGGATAATCTGGTAGATAAAAAAGAGCCTTTTTGAGATGAAAAATTACTTTTTTTTCTACATTCAAACTGTTTATTACCCACTAGGTGCTTAACAACTTATCATCTACTTTCCCGCTCATGAGTAGAACTGCTATTTTGTAATGAGCTTTTGCAAAAGACTCTTCAATCTGTATACACTTAATATAGGATTCGTACGCTAGGCTGTGTTTTTCGAGCATGCCAAGCAAGTTACCAAGTTTATAATAAGCTAGGTAATAATTGGCATCTATTTCGATTGCCTTACGAAGATGAAACTGGGCTCTATTTAAATCTGGTTCTATTACAAGTGTGCCATCATTTTTAAGTTTTTCGCCTTTAATTAATAAGTTAGCAAAGTGATAATGGCATTCCGTCATACCAGAATCAATTTCTAGAGCGGTTTCGAAATTCCTGAAGGCTTGATCAAATTCTGATGGGTTTTGTAATGTTTTTGCCAGTTGAAAGTAAGCTTGTGCATAGTTTTGATCGATATCGGTTGCTTTTTGATAATGAATTTTTGCTTCGTTGTTATCGTTAGTTTGTAGGCAATGATTTCCTAGGTCATAATAGGCAGTGGCAAAATCGGGATTTATTTCTAAAGCTCGGTAGAAGTACTTTTTGGCCAAGTTTGGATCTTCATCCTTCCGGTAAAGATTAGCCAAGTAGTACTGTGCGTAAGCATTTTCGTCTTCGATTGATAAAGATATTTTTAGGTGTTCCTCACTTTTTTGAAAGTTCTCCTCCTTGTAATACATCTCCCCAAGTTTGAAATGTGCCTTGGGATTTTGCTCAAAAAATTTAATTGAATTTGTTAGATGCTTCTCTGCATTTCGATTGTCGTTTTCTTGAAGAAAAACGGTCCCGAGCAAGAAATGTGCTTTTGAGTATTCTTTGTCTGCTGAAATTGCTTTCTTGAAATTAATTTTAGCCTTTGAATAACTGTCTTCAATAATATGGACTTTTCCTAGATTATATAAAGCTTTTGCGTTTTTAGGGTTCAATTTTAAAGCACTTAAAAGGTGTTTTTTTGCTTCAGGTATATTGGATTTATCAACGATTGTACCTTCCTTGTCGGTAGCGACTCCACCGATAAGGAGTTTTGCCATATAATAATGGGCTTCTTCAAATTTTTCATTTATATCAATCGCAGTTTCGTAGTTGCTTCTGGCAGATTCAAAATCATCTGGATGAGTAAGAATTCGTGCTTTGAAAAAGTAAGCACTTGAATAGTTCTGATCAATCTCAGTTACTTTATCGAAAGTATTTTTCGCTTCTTCGTGATCTTTTAGTTCTATAAGCAATAACCCATAATGATAATACGCATCAGCATAATTTGGGTTAATTTCCAAGGAGTTTAAAAAATGATTACGGGCCTCATCGAGTTCATTTTTTTTCATTAGAGAAATTGCTAATTCGCATTGAGCCTCGGCAAAGTCTTTATCAATAGAAACTGCTTGCTTAAAATTTTCTAACGCTTCGTTGTCATTTCCTTCTTTTTTGTTGAGGAGACCTAAGCTGTAATATGCCTTAGGATATTTGGGATCCAAAGCGATTGCTTTTTCTAAGTGAGCACGTGGATTCATCAATTGTAAAAATTAATTATTTGGAAGTCATTACCCATACCCCGTCCCAGGTACCCTTGGGAGGATTTTTTTTCATGTGATTACAGCGGTCAATATATAGTTGGGCTGATTTATCATCAGGATTAATCTTTTTAACTGTGTTGAAAAGTTTTATCGCTTGATCCCATTTACCCTGATTCCATGTGCGGTAGCCATCGTTGAAAAGGCCAAGTGCTTCAACAAGGTTTGGGTAAGACTCTTCGTCATGGAAATCCAATACTTCATAGACCCCGACCGGTTCAGTTTTTCCTTTTACGATAACATAATCAACCTGCCTAGTTCGATAGGTTGCTTTTACCGCCTTGTAAGTGAATTCGCTAATTAGAATGTGAGCTCCATATTGTTTGCATGCACTCTCTATGCGAGCAGCTAGGTTTACTCCATCACCAATTACAGTATAATCCATCCTTTTAGGAGATCCAATATTACCAGAGACAATCGAATCGGTATTTATACCCATTCCATGATCGATGGGCATTTTTCCTTCCATTGCCCTTTTATCATTAAAGATCTTCAAGTCCGTCATCATACGAATAGCAGCACGAACGGCCCGGTCCGGGTCATCGTCATGCGGAACAGGCGTACCAAATATACACATCATTGCATCGCCAATAAATTTGTCTAGCATTCCACCCTCATCGGTTATGCAGTCAACCATGATAGTAAAATAATCGTTTAGTAGTTTTACCGTCCCTTGAGCGCCTAATTCTTCTGTGATGGTAGTGAAACTTCGTACATCAGAAAACAGAACGGTGCCAACACTCTGCTTTCCACCCATGACATCTTCGTTGTTCCCATCTGCCGTCATTAACTGGTCAGCCAATTCGGGATCCATATAGCGGGACATCGTGGACTTCATCCTTTTCTCGGAACTGATGTCCTCGATCATAAGCATAGCTCCGATTATGTTTGGTTTTGAAGTCAGAATTCCTTCTCCCCCAGTATCTCCTTCACCCTCATCTTTGGATTTGATTTTACCAAGTAGAGGAGTGAGGGTTATGTTAACAGATAGAGTTTCCCCTTCAATTTGAAGTTCGGCGTCAAGAAACTCCTCGTTTTCATTGACAGCTTCGAGTTTCTTGAGGAGCCATTCGTTAGGACCTCCGAAAAGAAGGGAGGCCTTTTGTTCGAGAACAGCAGCTTCATGGGGAATCTTCAAAATGCGTAGACCAGCTGGATTACAAGTTTTAATAACGCCATTTTCGTCAAGGGTGAGGACCGCATCATGCATGCTTGATAAAATGCTCTGCGAGTAGTTCATTTGACTCTGAACATCATCAAAGAGCTTTGCGTTCTCGATACCCATAGATATCTGAGAGGTAAAAGCGGCTAGCCTTTTTTCATCTTCTGCGTTGAAAGCTCCACCTCTTTTATTGAGAACCTGACTAACACCTATTGCTTTTCCTGCTTTGCTGAAAACAGGCATGCAAAGGATCGATCTGGTAAAGAATCCGGTTTGCTTGTCGAACGAGGGGTTAAAACGAAGATCTGCATAGGCGTGAGGTATATTAACTGCTTTTCCTGAAGTAAACACGGTTCCAGATATTCCGAGGTGATTGGGAATGCGGATGGTTGATTTTTCATCCAGACCTTCTCCAACTTCAGTATAGAGTTCGTTGGTTTTTTCATCATTAATGAAAAGAGTGGCCCTCTCACAATCCAACATAGTTGATATAGTGGTGATGATTTTTTGAAGAAGTGGGGTGAGTTCCAATTCGGAGGAGACTTGCGATACCACATCCAGGAATTCCAATTCCTGTTTTCTAGCGGCTTCAATTTGTTCAACAATTATATTTCCTTGAATTGCGATAGCGGCTTGTTCCGTCATTGCTTCCAGCAGATCTAGGTCTTCCTGTTCAAATTCGCAGTCAATTTTATTTAGAATCTGAGAGACTCCAATCTTTTCACCCGAAACAGTTCGAAGTGGGGCACAAAGTATACTTTTAGTTCTAAATCCTGTTCTAACATCAACAGCCTTGTTAAACCTCTCATCTTTATAGGCATCATGAATAATCACCCCTTGATTTTTAGAAAACACCCATCCTGCTACTCCTTTTGTGTTGAGAATTCTAATTTCTCTTCTGAAGTTACCTTGGGCAATTCTGGAGTACAACTCTCCAGTAGATGCATCGTTAAGAAAAATAGTTCCTCTTTCTGCACCGATTGTTGATGTGGTAATTTTGACTAAAGTTTCAAGTGCTTCGTCTAGCGATTTTGTTTTAGCCAAGTCATTCGTGACTTGTAGAAGCATGTCTGAAAACCGAGAGGTTCTCTTAGACTTGTTTTGATTGTCTTTTTTATCTGCCATTTTTTGTCTCAAGTTTCGTCCGAAGTTCGACTATTGTTGATTGTAATTGTTTAAATTCCTGATTCTTTAATTGAAGATCCTTTTGTTTAGTTTGATCAAAATTCAATTTTTCATTGTCCATCTCGTTTCTTAAATTAGAAATCATTCTTTTAAAATGATTCAGTTCATTATGATTCGAGTTAATAGCATATTGAACCGCTTCCTGTTGCTTGATTTCGCTATGTTCGAGCTCTTCTCTAATTTTTAAAAGATTTTCTTGTAGAATTTTAATTTCGTTCAAATTTCTTTGATTAACATCTTGAATCGCATCATCCCGAAGGTTTTTTTCGGTTTGTAGTTTTTCACGCAGCCTAGTTGAAGAATCCTTAAGGAGTGAATTCTCTTTTGTTAACTTAAAAGTGGCTTTTTGTATAGCATCTTCTTTTTCTATTGAATGCTTTTCAACATCTTCTCTAAGTTGTTTTATGTTTGCTTGTAGTTGAAGGATTAAAACTTCTCTTGAAGCAATAGCATCTTGCACTGAGCTGTCTTTATCTTGAATAGCTTTTTCAAGCTTATCTCTTGTGGAAACCAGACTTTTCTTCATAGTTTCTAGCTGTGCCGAATTACTAATTTCAGTTTTTTGTGCAATTGTCTTCAGTTTAAACTCGGATTCTTCAAGATTTGAACGCAGTTCTGAAATCGTTTTTTTAAGGCTATTGTTTTCATTTTCAGATTTAACAATAAACTTTTGAATGTTATCTGCTTCTGAGTCTTGAGCTGTTTGAAGCTTTTCCCGCAATCTTTCAAGGGAGCTCTTCAACTGCTTAATTTCCGATTGAAATAAACTTTTTGTTTCTTGGACGCGACTTTCAGTTTCAAACTTGGTTTCTTCTAATTCCTGACGTAGGTTCTGTGTTAAAGTTTTTAGAGAGATAATTTCACTTTCTTTAGAAGATGCTACTTTTTGAATTTCATCCTCAGATTTTGCCTTTAGACAGTCTAAGTTTTCTCTTGTTTTAGCCAACGCTGCTTTAAGTTGCTGAATTTCTCTATTTGTTAGTGCTTCTTGTTTTTGCAGAATCGCATTTTTTTCTGATGATTCTTTCTCGATTTCTATCCTCAGTTCTTCGATGGTCTTTTGTAAGGAATGATTTTGATTATTGAGTGAAGATAAAGCTCTTTGAAGCCTGTCTTCTTGCCTTGCTTGTAAGCTTTCTAAATTTTCTCTAGCTACAGCCAATGATTGTTTCAAAATAGAAATTTCTGATCGATAAGTATTTTGAACTTTCTGGATTTCATCTTCTTTCTCAAAATTTGAATTTTGTAACTCTTCCCTAAGTTCTTCAATCGTGCTTTTCAAAGCTTTAATTTCAGATTCTGCAGTAGCCGTTGCTTTTTGGATTCGTTCTTGTTCCCGTGCTCTCTGAAGTTCTAAGTTTTCCCTTGTTTTAATAAGAGTCATCTTCAACTGCTTGAGTTCATCGTAGGATTCTTTTTTAACGGACTGAATCGCTGCTGCTTCTTTAAGTTTCCTAGCGTCTAGCTCAACTCTCATTCTTTCGACCGTTTCTTTAAAATTCTTGATTTCTAGGTTGAAAGTTGAATATTTCTTTTGGGCAATTCCTTGCTCTTCTTGCTTTATTCTATTCAGCTTTTCTCTTGTTGTTTGAATAGAGTTTTTGAGGGTCTTAATTTCTTGGCTTTTGCTTGAGACTGCTTTTTGGACTGCATCTTGCCTAATTGATTCTTGTTCCTCCAATTCTTCTCGAAGCTGACTCAGGGCCTTTCGTAACTCACTTGCTTCGGAGGAAGCTCTCGCCTCAACGATTTGAATTTTCTCTTGATGGACAGAGGTAAGAAGATCTATTTTTTCCCTTAATTTAAGAGAAGACTCCTTAAGCTGATTTATTTCTTTTGCCGATTCACGAATTGCATTTTGACGAGTCTCGTCAATCAATGAATTGCTGTGGTCGAGTTCCAACCTAAGTATTTCTATCTGAGCTTTTAGATCCTTTGCTTCAGCAAAGTGTTTTGAAATGACAGATTGTTTCTCCTCTTGAAAATCGTTCTTATTTTTTTCTAGTGATGCACGAAGATCAAGAACAAGTTGCCGAAGTTGTGCTTGTTCATTGTGAAATTGTTTAGTTAGTGCCTGCTTTTCTTGATCATGCTCAATCAGGCAGCTTTCATGATCAGCCCTTTGTTTTTCAATGCTAGATTTGAAAAAAGAAATTTCCTTTTGAAATTCTGAAGCCTTGGTCTGGATCAAATCTTCTGATTCAAAATTCTTTTTCGCTAGTTCGTCACGCAAAGTAAGAATCGTTTGTTTAAGAAAACGATTCTCATGGTTTAATAAATCAGCCTCTTCTGGGGTAACTTGAGACATAACTTTCAATATTTCACAAAATACATATTTGTAAATAACAAGTTGATCAAAGAATTATTGTGCTTGCAATGTAAGCGATTGCTAATTTGGTAATCTCAGATGCTCCGAAAACTTATTATGTGTTCTTTGAGACTAATAATATCCATGTTAGCGGTATTTATTTTTTCTTGTGAAAGTCCTGATAGCTCGCCTTCAGAAACTCAGAGTGACGAAGTTCTTAAACTGATTTCCAAACCAAACTCCAAAATTAAGGATCTGGAAGCATTATTAAGGGAAGGGGATACTGCGAAAGCTGAGGTTGTCTCGGGTGCTGAAGGGACAGAAAATTCTAAATTATTAGATGATCTAGTTTTGCCTACGGTTGCATCTTCCAATACAAATTCGATATCCCGCCCGACGGATGAAGTGATTTCCGAAAATATGGAAGCTGAAAAAGCCCTCCAAAGTTTGGAAGTTTCTGCTCTTGAACATCAAAAAAACATAGAAGAGCTCAGGAAAATTAATGAACACAAAGATAAAACGATTGCATCCCTTTCCACTATAAATGACGAACTATTAGCTGAAATTCGGAGAATAAAGGGGGATGCCTCAAACGAATTCCGTAAATTTACCAGTGCAAATAGTTCTAGAATAGGAGAAAACCCAGACCTTCATTCGGAGATAAAGAACTTAAAAAATAGCCTTATACTTAAATCCAATGAGATTAAAGACCTTAGGCTTCGTAATGATTCTTTAGAAGTTAGGATTTCAAGTTTGGAGAAAACTCCTGTTTCCAAAGTTATACTTGCTGAACCTAGTAAATATTCAAACCTCTCGGAAATCCCTTCGGTATCTATCCCTTCTTCATTTAGTGAGAGTACATTGAATTTTGATGCGGTAGTCACATCTTACAATGGTAAGAGTAAGGAAGCTTTTTACACAGAGTTTTTCATATTGAGAGGTAATTTAAACGAACTCCTGAACAAGAGTGGAGTATCCCTTCTCAATTTTTCCGGAGTCGAAAGTTATTCTGAACTTTGGGCACAAGCCCGTAAAAATTCATTTCTTTATCCTGATTTACAAAAGAAAATTCGGAATTGTCTACTTCAAGAGATCGACAATAAAAACGGACAAAGGGTAAGGACTGACATAAATGGAGCTGCTACGGTTAGCAATTTAACGCCGGGTGATTATTTCATTATCGGTTGTGCTTCATTAGGTAAGGTGGGAGTTACATGGAATGTTCCGATCAATATAGAAAATGGTCTTAATAAAGTTTCGTTAACTTTAGCAAACGCTTCATGGAGTGAGTAAATTAGCTTGGAATAAGCTTTTACTTTCGACTGAAATTATTATTATACGATTCATAACATTATCTTAATACACAAGAAAGATTAGTAATTATGGCTGCTCAACAATCATCTGATCAAAAGAAACTTCAACTTACCCTTCAGCAAAAGATTAGTATTCTTCTGTCTTTTTCCAAAGACAAAGTTATTGAGCAAATCCAATGTGTTTGGTTCATCATACTATATCTCATCGTGTTCCAAGTCCTCGTTCTTGGTTTGCCCATTGTGTATTCACTGATGATTGCAGCAGGTATAATTATTGTGATTATCGGTCTGGCGTTTTTTATGGAAGGTTTGAGGCTTGGATTGATGCCGCTAGGCGAGACCCTTGGCTCGACCTTGCCTAGGAAAAAAATTCTTGGTATTCCCTGTCTTCCTACGAGTTTGGCTTTCGGATTCGTTCTAGGTGCTTTCGCGACCTTCGCGGAACCGGCAATTGGAGTATTACGGGCAGCAGGTTCTGGGGTTGATCCTACTCTTGCACCCCTATTATGGACTATTCTCAACACCGGTGCAGAAACTCTCGTATACTCCGTTGGAGTTGGTGTCGGTATTGCGGTTCTTCTTGGGGTTTTGAGGTTTTATAAAGGGTGGTCTCTTAAGCCCTTCATTTATATCGGTGTCGTTGTTTTATCCTTGGGAACTCTTTATTTTCAATTTTCGGACGCAAGACTCCAGCATGTACTTGGTTTAGCATGGGATTGTGGAGCGGTTACCACCGGTCCTGTCACCGTTCCCCTTGTCCTCGCACTTGGGATAGGAGTTTGTCGCATTGTTTCTACTGGAGGTTCTAGCAATACTGGCTTTGGAGTTGTTACCCTTGCTTCCCTATTTCCGATCCTTGCTGTAAAATGCTATGCACTATACCTTTTTTCAGCTGATAATTATTACAGTGCTACCTATTCAGAGGCGGAGTGGCATCAGAATGCTGGTGAATACGGAAAAAACTACGACCCTGATCTTCAACGCTTTGGAGATATTGTTGCCAAAAGGAGATTAGAATCTGCGGGCAGTGCCACCGGAAGTGAAATGGCACGATCTCTTTCCGTGGAAGATTTGACCAAAGTAAAGTCTTCTCTTGATAAAACTGGTAAATTGCCGGATGGCTACTCTTTGAAGACTCAAATTTCAGGTAATTTGCTAGAAGCAAGACCCTTGGACTCCGAAGATGAAAATTCTCGTTCTGTTGTACAACCTGCAAGTACTCAATCAATTATTGTAAGAGACGGAGTTTCCACACCAGAGGAGGTTTGGAACCCAGATACGGAGATTGTGAAAGCAATGACGAACAATTTTGATTTCTTTCCGAATCTTTTCAAACCTGATGAAGATGCAAATGGGAATGGTATACTTGATCCTGGTGAAGACATATATTCTGTTAATGATGAAGGGATTACCGTCTATAATAAGCCTGGTGAAAACTACCCAGACGCTGTACTTGATGGACCCGATCAGGATAGGGGAGCGATCGAAGGTGCAATTTGGGCAATCTTTCCTCTTTGTTCGATATTATTGTTTGTTCTCTGGGTAGGTTTGCGGCAGCGACCCAAGTACTTGGACGAATTAGCCGTCGGTATTACTTGTGCGATTATTGGCATGGGCCTCTTTAATCTTGGTATTGCACTCGGACTGACACCGTTGGGCGAACAGCTAGGAGGTAATGTTGTATCGAGTTTTGCTGCTATTGAACCTTGGGCATCAGAGGGCTTTGTAGAGCCCATGTTTGCTTCTTCCACGGCAGGTAAGTGTTTGGCTATTTTGTTTGGATTTATTCTTGGATACGGTGCAACCTTAGCAGAACCGGCTTTGAATGCACTTGGAGCCACGGTTGAAAAGATAACCGTTGGTGCATTTAAAAAGAATTTACTTATGCAAACCGTAGCTACTGGGGTAGCAATAGGCATTTCAACAGGTGTTGCCAAAATAGCATTTAATCTCGATCTTTGGTACCTACTGGTTCCACCTTACTGCATTTTGATTATTATTACATTCTTATCGAGCGAGGACTTCGTGAATTTTGGCTGGGACAGTGCAGGCGTAACCACTGGACCGATCACAGTCCCGCTTGTTCTTGCAATGGG
>DEYT01000131.1:0-44322 GCA_002364975.1 Opitutia bacterium UBA3151
TTGTTACCAGGCATTATGTATGATGCCGCAGGCAAAATTAAGGCGGATGACACTAAGGGTAAGATCATTGGACTTTATTTTTCTGCAAGTTGGTGTAGTTCCTGTCGCAGATTTAATCCTAGGCTCGTAACTTTTCGAAATCAAAACCTTGAAAAATTTGAGGTAGTTTTAATTAGTGGAGATGGCAGTGAGACCGCTCAACAAAATTACATGAAAAAATTCAAGATGCCTTGGCCTGCTTTAGGAAACCGATCGGAAGATGCGAAAAATTTGGAGGATTCCGTTAAGAAGATCCTAGATGTTGAATTTATTTCGCTTCCCAGTCTAATCATTCTTGATCCTGCAGGAAAAGTAATTTCCGCAAATGGAAAGGATGAAATTCTTACCCTTGGAGATAATGCCCTCACTTCCTGGAAAAATGCAACTAAGGGTGAATAAGTGTTTTTACAACCTTACCGGAATTCCAGCGGCACGCATTTCCTCTTTTGTTTGGTCAATGGTATACTCTCCAAAGTGAAAGATACTTGCAGCAAGGACCGCACTTGCTTTACCCAACTTAATTCCTTCTACCATATGCACAGGTTTTCCAACCCCACCAGAGGCAATTACGGGGACCTCGACGGCTTCACTCACTGCTTTGGTAAGTTCTAAATCAAAGCCCTCTTTAGTACCATCGCAATCCATACTGGTGAGTAGAATTTCACCGGCTCCCCGCTCGACCACGTCTTGAGCCCATTTCACAGCATCTAACTCCGTTGGTTTCCTTCCTCCATGGGTATAGACCAACCAACCTGTATCGGATCCGCCCCTTTTGGCATCAATCGCCACCACAATACATTGATTCCCAAACTTATTGGACGCTTCATTGATAAGGTCTGGGTTTAGAATGGCTGCGGTATTGATGCTCACTTTGTCGGCGCCACAAAGGAGCATATCCCGTATATTTTCCAGGTTGCGAATTCCTCCACCGACAGTCACCGGCATAAAGCAGGTGGCTACCGTTTCTTTTACGACCTCACGCATAGTATTTCGCTGGTCGCTGGAGGCGGTAATATCGAGAAAAACTAATTCGTCCGCTCCTTGTCTTTCATACGCTTGAGCAATTTGAACGGGATCACCCGCGTCTCGTAACTCTTTGAATTTTACACCCTTAACAACACGGCCGGCATCGACATCTAAACAAGGAATAATACGGGCAGAAAGCATTTCCTTATATAAAGGAATTTCTAAAAAGTAAAAATCTTATTCGTCTGCAAACGCAACATCTGGATGGTAGGACATAACTAATTTATATTGTTGCCCAGGTCTCATAATCAAAGGATGGTCGCGAACTAAGTATTGAATGTAATGAATATTTCCTGCGTAGCCGCGGAAATTTTGGTCTTCGGTTACTGTTTCAAAGGAACCCCATTTGGCCTGAAAATCATCGTTTTCAACATTGGCTCTTAGTCCTTCGGTTCCTTGACGAAGGGTAGTCCCTAGTCGCTGGATTTCATGGGGAGAACCAATTACGAGTGCCAGCCTCATTTTATCCATTGAAATTTGGTTTTTAACTTTGAATACGAATTCTGAAGTAATTTTTCCGTCTCCAAAGTTCCATTGGACACTACAACTTCCCAATCCATAAGCAAAGGAACCATCAGTTTTGACCAGATCGGGCTGTTCAAAACGAAGATAAAATGATTTTTTCATGCCGATTCCAGTAACACAATTTTTCCCATAGTATGAAGGAATGACAACATCATCTCCAAAAGTGAGCTCAGGCAACATTACAGGCAGGTATCGGTTGGTAGGCCAATCGAAAATTCCGGGGCAATGAGGAAAAGCGAGGTTGTCGCAAGTAATTGTAGCAGTGGGACTTATAAGTGGAAGCTGGTATTGTAAGCCAATATTCTCATCACGGAATAAAAATAAGCCGTGTTCTTTTTTGTGGGACTTGTCGAAGATCACAAATCGTCCAGCAGTTTTCGATCGTTTAGTTGGAGGAACAGCAAGGGAGCCACCAATCACTCTGGCCAAACGAGCCCATTGGCAGAGATATCGGGCAGCGTCAAAATTCGCAATCCGGGTGGTATGATTGTCCACCGTATTTCGTTCAGAATCGCGGATTATAAGATCCCCATTTTCTTGATCCAAGTAGGTAACAAAGAAGTACTGAAAAAGTCTGCGTAGAGCATCTAGATAAAGAGGCATTTTTTCCGGAGCGACCCATTGGTCACGCATTGCCTGTAAAATCATGCTAATGCAGTGGAGCTGTCCATAAGCCCCAACTGATCTCCCATAATTCCAGCCTAGGCCATCTTGTCTGGTCATGTCAGGAAGCATGCGGAGGTATTTTTCTGCAAAAGTTCGAAGTTTTGGAAGCTTTCGGTCTTTCAGGTGAACATTTGCGTGCAGTTGAAGGGCTTGCCTGATGAAGACAAATGAAAGAAGTCCGTAGATATCAAATACTCCAGATTGACCTGACTCGTCATCATTAAAAAAGCCACTGCTACTATGGTTTTGCAAATGATCGACATAGCGGTCGATGACCTTACCAGTGTCGTCTTTTTTAGTGAGTCCAAAACTGTACCTAGCAACCGATTTAGCCACATTAAAAGCTTGGTAATGATCTCTTCTTTCGGTCCTAGTGAGAAGGCATTCATCGAGTTTTTCTCTGGTTGGATCAAGTAATCTTTCCCAGACTGAATTTCTCTCCTTAGATGCTCCAAAGGAAAGAAGCCCGAGTGCGGCATAAGCCATTCCATTGTCACTTGCTTCTTCTGCAAAAGCTTGGTGGGTGATGCACCGAGCGGATAGATCAAATAAATCAAAGCCCCCCAGTTCAACGTCACCCGTGGCACGAAAAAATTCGCCGATGGCCAAGGCAGCATGTCCGGGTTCATCAATGCGACTCTTTTCACCGCTAGAAGATGTGATCGTTCCGTCTTCGTTAATGTGCTTGAGATTGTTGCCTAAGAGTGCTCTCGCGAGGTCTAGACATTGATCAGAAAAGTTATGCATCGGGTGCCAATATGAATAAAGAAGGAAAGGGGTGAAAATGCCGAGAATAGCGGGATTTGTCAATGAGTTATGAAGTCTGAATAAGCTCCAAAAATTCCTCATTTGAAGAGGTGGAAGACATTCGATCAATGAGTGATTCAGCTGCATCAATAATTTTCATTGGAGACATTGCACGCCTTAGAAAAGAAGTTTTTTCCAAATGTAAGGGATCCATTAAATCCTCTTCCTTTCGAGTTCCGGAAGCAGCAAGGTTGATCGCGGGCCACAAGCGAAGCTCAGCGATCTTTCGGTCCAGAATAATTTCACTGTTTCCCGTTCCCTTGAATTCCTGAAAAATTAACTCGTCCATTTTGGAGCCAGTTTCAATCAAGGCCGTAGCAACAATGGTTAAAGAGCCAGCCTCTTCCGAATTTCTTGCGGAAGAAAAAATTTGTCTCGGTTTTTCAAGGGCTCGTACATCAAGGCCGCCGGTCATGGTTCTACCACTTTTTCCAGACGCGGCATTGTAAGCACGCGATAAACGAGTGATTGAATCTAAAAGTAAGACTACATCTTTTTTGGCTTCCACAAGCCTTTTTGCTCGCTCGATCGCAAGCTCAGCAACCCGTAAATGACTTTTGACTTCTTCGTCATTGGAAGATGCATAAATTTCAGCAGGAACGGTCCGTTTAAAATCAGTTACTTCTTCAGGACGTTCGTCGATCAAAAGAACCATAAGGTGGCACTCCGGATGATTTTCTTTCACACCTTTTGCAATATCATGTAGGATCGTTGTTTTACCGGCTCGGGGAGGAGCGACAATCAGTCCACGTTGTCCTTTTCCAATTGGACAGAATAGATCTAGAACCCGAGTCGTCATCCTTCCATCTTCTACTTCAAGGTTGAGCTTTTCTATGGGTTGAATTGTGGTGAGTTGATCAAATCGAAATAATTTTTTTCGCTCCCCCAAGGTAGCACCATCAACTGTATGTATGAACTTAACTCTGGGATTGGCCCGAGAGTTATCAGGTATGGCATCAGCTTTGATGATAGAACCTTTTTTCAGTTTAAAACGGCGAATGAGTTCACGAGGTACAAAGGGATCATAAGGGGTTGTTTTTCCTCCACGAGAGGGTTCAAGTAAACAGCCCGACTTATTATCGTTTAGCTCAAGCAATCCTTCGACCTCAATGGTTTCAGATGCTAATGAATTCGTTTCACTCATGCTTATGGGAAAGGGGGTTGACAAGGGTGTCAGTTTGTAGGTCCCACGAAAAGATTGCAGGTACCTTAAAGTTAGTTTCTAGCACAAACTAGAAAGTCTTCATTCTTAAAAGCTTGTGGTTGAAGTCAACCATGTAAAACAAATCTTATCAGCTTTGAGGTGGTTCTTTCAGAATTTGTACTTTAGTGAATAGGTAAGGATATGAAAAAGTTTTTTCTTACTACAGCGATCGATTATGCAAATGGATCCCCTCATCTAGGCCATGCTTACGAAAAAGTATTAACAGATGTCGTAGCCCGCACCATGCGATTGGAAGGGCGGGAAGTTCATTTTTTGACTGGCCTTGACGAACATGGGCAAAAAGTTCAGCAAGGTGCTAAAGAAGAAGGTATTCGACCCCAGGAACGCTGTGACCGAATTGCAGATGAATTTCAGGAGATGTTATCTAAACTAGAGATTTCCAATGATGATTACATTCGTACGACGGAAACTAGGCATCAAAAAGTAGTCGGGAGAATTTTGCAGGCCCTTTTTGATAAAGGAGAAATATACAAAGCTGAATATCGAGGTTTTTATTCCACACGGGCAGAGCAGTTTCTCCAAGAAAAAGACAAGGTGGATGGGGAATGGCCAGAAATTTTTGGGGAGGTAACCGAAATAACGGAAACCAATTATTTCTTTAAGTTAAGTAAGTATCAGAATTGGCTGGTAGAGCATATAAAAAGCAACCCGGAGTTTATTCTCCCCGCATACCGCCAGTCTCAGGTTTTGGAGTTTTTAAAAGAACCGCTGAATGACTTATGTATATCTCGGCCAAAGGATCGGCTCTCTTGGGGTATACCTCTTCCATTTAATCAGGATTTTGTTACCTATGTATGGTTTGATGCTTTGGTAAATTACTACTCCGCTGTTTCTTCTTCAAATTATCATTCAGACGATTATTGGCCTGCTGATTTACATGTGATCGGAAAGGATATCCTCACCCCACCTCATGCGGTTTACTGGCCAATTATGCTACAAGCTAGTGAGCTCGCATTGCCAAAGTCGATTCTGGCTCATGGGTGGTGGACAACATCCGGAGAAAAAATGTCAAAGAGTACGGGTGAAACCGTGGACCCTCTTAGTTTGATCGATCGTTATGGAACCGATGCGTTCCGATATTTTGTAATGAGGGAAATGACCGTTGGTCAGGATGCAGAATTTTCTCTGGAACGATTTGAATCAAGATATCGTGCAGACCTTGGAAATGATCTAGGAAATCTTTTAAGTAGGCTTTTGCATATGGTCCATAGTTATGAAGATGGAAAAGTACCAACTGCAGAAGTGAATGAAAGCTTGGAGCAGTGCTTGCAATCTCAATGGGAAAAATCTCGGGATAGTATGCTCGAGCACTTTCGTGAATTTCGATTCAATTTGGGTATAGAAGAAACCTTTAGTTTTATTCGCTCCATCAATAAGTATGCTGATGATAGAACCCCATGGAAACTGGCAAAATCCGATGAACCAGATGCGAAGAAAGAGTTGCGTACCTGCTTGGCTACTATGGTTGAAGCCTTACGTTTAGCAAGTGTGGCAATTTCTCCGGTAATGCCTCAGGTGCATGCCCAAATCCATCAAAGAATGAACTTGGAGCCCACGAAAATCTGGAAAGATGAATTGGGTTGGGGAAGTACTTTAGTTGGCAAAAAACTTCAGGAAAAAATAATCTTATTTCCAAGAGCGTAAGAACAATTAACTTCCTTTTTTCTTCAGCTTAATTTTTACGCTTTGCACTCGTGTCTCATCGGCGTCCAAAATCTCAACCTCAAAATTAGGAAATTCAAAAGTTTCTCCTAATTCAGGAATTTTTCCAATTTCTCGGGTTAGCATACCTCCTAAACTGGTAAGTTCTTCGTCCTCCTCTTCCATGCCCAACGCTTTGGGCAGTTCATGGAGAGGTGTAAGCCCGGAAATTTTCCATTCTCCCTCTTGTATTTCTTCGACCTCCTCTTCTTCTGAATCAAATTCATCTTGGATTTCTCCAACCACTTCTTCCAAGATATCTTCGAGGGTGATTACTCCATCGATTCCACCAAATTCATCCCGTACCAGTGCCATGTGAACTTTCAGTTTCATCATTCTTTTTAATGCGAACGGAAGTAATTCCTCGCTATCTAGTAATGCTGGGGACTTGGTTATTGTTTTCAAATCAAAGTTCTCAAGTGAATCCGCTATTGTACGGAATGCATACTTAACATGGATGATGCCCAAGCAATCATCGAGGTTACCCTTGCAAAGAGGTAGCCGTGTATGGCCGCAAGATTTTGCAATTTCCAAGTTTTTTTCGAAGGAATCATTGAAATCAAGAATTTGGACCTGATTTCTGGGGATCATAACATCCTTAATTTTTAACTGACTCATTTCCAAGGTATTTCCCATAATTTCAAGAACGTCCGGATCCAAATTGGTACCTTCTCGGCCCACAATTCTGATATGGTCCGCGACTTCATTGTCCTCTTCTTCCTCTAATATTTTCTTTTGTTTGGAGGACAGAAATAAGTGCTCCAAAATCGAAAGTAAGATCACGATAGGTTTGCACACAAGGGTGAAGAAAAGTACCGGCAATAACCCTATTTTTAAATGGGTGTCTAAAGCTGTGGATTGAGAAATTCTACGGGGATATAACCATGTGGAAATTCTCTCAACCAAGATAGAGAGTAAGAAGAGAGCCCAATAAAAAGAAGATATGGGCATCCATATTTTTAGAAGAAAAAAGCCAGATAAAATTTGAAGAGAGGATAGAAATGCTGCCTCAAAATGAAAAGGTCTTTCGTGATTAGGGAGTGATAGAGCTTTGGTTATCAACTTAGCAACCTGAGTATTTTCTTCGGACGGGGCCGGAGAGAGCCCGGATCGAATTCGGTCGATCAAGGAACGGTACACCCCAAGGCATGCGGAACTTGCGATTAAAAGAGCCCAGCAACTGCCCAGAGCCAAGGTTTCGGTAATCATACTTTTCCTAAGAGAGGCAGAATCTGTTTCAGTCCTTCAATAACGAATTTATTCTCTTGGCTAGTGCCGACTGAAATACGAATGTAATCCCGAAGCGAATCGGGCATTGGCCTGGCAATAATTCCAATCTTTTGCAACTCCTGAAATGCTTGGGTACCATTTCCGATCTTGATGAGAAGAAAATTAGCCTTGCTTGGAACCCATGGTAATCCCATAGAGTCACATGCTTCTTCAAGCTGTCTCAAACCCCGATTGTTTTTGCTTCTGCATTCTTCAACCCAGTCTTGATCTTTGAGGGCAGCGATCGCTGATGCCATCGCGATGGAATTTGCATTGAATGGTTGCCGGGCAAGTTGAAGCAAACGGATTACTTCTTCACTACCGTATCCGTAACCAATCCTTAAACCAGCTAGGCCATAAATTTTTGAAAAGGTTCGCAAAGCAATGATCTTTCTTCCCTCATTGATTAATGCCTTTAAGTTGGGTGGATTATCCAAATATTCGGCATAAGCCTCATCAAAACAAAAGATTACATGCTCGGGTAGCCCACAAACGAATTCAATGATTTCCTCTTCGCTGTTCCAGCTTCCAGTTGGATTATTTGGGCTGGGAAGAAAGATGAGCTTGGTATTTTGATTTACTTTTTCTCTCATCAAATGGAGATCATGCCTGAGATCGGTCATGGGGGCACATACGGGTTTTGCACCCATGAGCAAAGCAACCAATTTGTAGACAACAAATGCGTGTTCACCAAACAGAACTTCGTCTTTTGGATTTAGAAAAACATGGCCAATTAATTCAATGATTTCATTAGAACCGTTCCCAAGAATAAATTGAGAAGGGGACAAAGCGTGTATCTCTGCCAGTTGTTCTCTTAAATATGTTCCATTTCCATCGGGATAGCGGTGCACTCCTTCAAGTGCCTCATGGCCAGCTTGCAATGCTAAAGGCGATGCTCCCCAAGGGTTTTCGTTGGAGGCCAGTTTGCAAATCTCATGAGGTTTGAATCCTTGTTCACGAGCGACTACCTCGATGGGTTTGCCAGGTTGGTAAGTCGGTTGTTCCAGAATGCGAGAATTCGCAAGTTGGGAATAATTCATTGATATAAACTTTTACTCTACTGGACAAAGTCTGGTAGTTCAAGGAAAAGCAAAAGGATAAAAATCAACTCCTTGGTTGTAGGAATCAGATGTTTATTTATTCTAATTGTTGTGAAAGTAGCTTTGTTTGGATCAAGTGGTTTACTGGGAAGTGCAGTTTCAAGCGCACTACGTGAAAGAAGTCACTCGTGTATACCCTACTCCAACCAAGTGAGTGTTGAAAATTCAAAAAAAATTTGCTTGTCCGATTCCGAACAATTGACCCGACAGCTGCTAGACGAATGGCCAGATGCAGTTATAAATTGTGCGGCGATCTCATCCCCGGACGCGGTAACGAAAAATCCTGAATTTGCAAGAGCTATTAATGTAGACGGGGCGATCAGGCTTGCCGAGATCGCTTCCCATTTGGGTGCTCGATACTTGCATATTTCTACGGATATGGTTTTCGATGGGTCTTCTTCTCCATACCGGTCAACCGATATACCAAACCCACTGGGTGAGTATGGTATCCAAAAACTAGATGCCGAAAAAGGGGTTTTGGCGGTAACTGATGAAAATCTAGTCGTTCTTCGTATTACCTTGATCAATGGGAATAGCCCCAGTGCAACGAGAAGCCCGCATGAAAGAATTTTAAGAGCGATTGCAAATGGCACCCCTCTTACTTTATTTGATGACGAAATTAGGCACCCATGTTCAGCAGAAAATGTGGCCAGTGCAATGGTTGAACTTATGGAGAGACCAAACTTGAATGGGCTTTTCCATTGGTCGGGAGCCGAGGAGATTAGCAGGTATGAGTTAGGACTGCGAATTCTTGATCGCTTTGGGTTTTCCCATGAACGAATTCAAAGAGGCCAGCTCAAAGATCATCCAGAGAGGGAATCCCGGCCGAGGCATTTAACATTCGAATTGGCTCCACTTGCAGGGAAATTAAAAACCAAACCTGCGACTTTACTGGACCAAATGGAAGAACTCACCCTGCCTTCCGATCTTTTTGATTGGTACCGAAACCATGCAGATGACTCCAGCCGTTATGTCCATAAATTTTAGGAAGAAACTATTTTGAGCCTCCAGATATACCCTGCATTGACCGAGAAAGGTGTTGAGAATATGGCTACCGATTGGTGGCTTTTAAAAAAAGCGGTATTCTTGGAAATGCCGATATTTAGGCATTACCAGTGGAAAGTTTCGGAAATCAGTTTCGGATATGGACAGAATTGGGAGTGGGTAGAAGACCAGACTCAAGAGTCCATTGAGCGGCTTATTCGTCGACCCACTGGGGGAGGAATTGTGAGGCATGGAAAAGATTGGACTTATTGTTTAGTTTTGCCTCGTCGACACCCATCCTTTTCAATGCCATCCCTTGATCTTTATGAAAAGATTCATCGGGCTATTGCTGATGCGTTGGCAGATCAATCGATTGAAACATTTCTTCAGCCCTGCCCGGCAAAAAAAAAGACTGGAATCCCGGGCGACTGTTTTCAGGAACCGGTGGGAAAAGATTTAATGACGGGAAAGTCGGAGAAGAAAATTGCGGGAGCGGCTATGAAAAGAACAAAATCAGCCATACTTTTCCAAGGCACCCTAGACTTAGGGTTTATAGAAAAAGCCAAATTCGATCCATCAAGCTTTGGTGAGAGTTTCACAAATCAGCTTGCACGACTTTTCAAAACCGAAAAGGAAGAAGTTAAATGGCCTGAACATTTTCATCAAGAGCGTAAATCATTTTGCTTAGAATTTGAAAGTTTGGAATGGCGGAAAAATCGGGAAAGAAATTAAATTTCTAAAGTCAGCACATTTTCAATGTGTCTGGTTTGAGGAAATAAATCAAAAGGCTGAGCCTGGAGAATGCGATATCCCCCCTCCGTAAGGATTTTTGCATCCCTTGCCTGAGTTGCTGGATCACATGAAACATAAACAATTCGATTGGGTCTAAACTCGATGCATTGTCTGAGGAAATTAGCATCACATCCTTTACGTGGAGGATCGACGATCAAGGAGCAGGGTCTGGGTATATTTTGTAATTCTTGAAAGATCGAGGAAGCATCTCCTAAAAAGAATTCAGCATTTTTGATTTGATTAAGCAGGGCATTGGTACGGGCACCCTCAAACCCCTCGCGACTGATTTCGATACCGACAACCTTTTGAAATCTTCGAGAAGCGGACAAACTAAACAAACCTCCGCCACAATATGCGTCAATTAAGGAGATAGAATTTCCGGGGTTTGCTTGTTCGATGACGTGATCAACTAGGTCAGGAAGAATAAAAGGGTTATTTTGGAAGAATTCTCCCGCCTTAAATTGAAACACCATCCCGTTAACTCTTTCGGAAACAACTTCCTTGGGATCAGTGGCTATGCCTTCCTGAACATCCCGTAATAATAAGGTGCCGCCCTTTTTATTAGTTTCCTTAAAAAGTGCGGTTCTTGCCTGAGGAAGAAATTCGTTAATGGAGGTGGTTGCGATTGGACAATTTGGAACATCAACAAGAATTCTCCGGGATCCGTGCTTAAGAAATCCAAGTTTTCTCTCCATTCCCTCCCTTGACTTCTCATAATGTGGAGTCAATTTAGAACGATAGCCGTAAGTTTTAGGAGAAGGAAAGGTGGGCATGGTGGTAAGTTCAAGCCCGCCAATTTTTTCAAAGCATTCAACCACTTGATTATGTTTCCATTCAAGCTGTTTTTGATAGTTAACGGATTGATACTGGCACCCACCACAAGTTCCGAAAAGTTTACATTTTGCATCAACCCGATCAGGTGAAGACTTAAGAATCTCGATAGAATCTGCATCCGAATAATTTTTGTGATTTCGATAAATTCTTGCCCGTATCAGCTCTCCAGGCATTACAAAAGGGACTTGAATAACCCACCCATCATCTCTGGCAATCCCGAAGCCAAGATTGGTTAGGGTTTCAATTTTTAAATCTACTTCATGATGATAGGGGTATGGATGAGCATTAAATCCTTTAGGTACCTTTTTTGTCATCGACTTTTCGTATCGGGCTCGCTCTTTTCTTGCAAAACCCTTTTTATAAAATCGTGCCGGAAGTAATCACAAGTATATCAAATCCATCGGTGAAAGAGCTGGTCAAGTTGCGAGAATCTGCTCGTCGAAGAAGGGAAAGAGAGTCTTTTTTTGTTGAGGGGATCGAAGATTTACTAACCATGATGGCTGCGGGTAAAGAAGTTAGCGAGATCTACTACAATTCAAGGTTAGCGATGCACTCGGGGTCGATGAAAGATATTGAGAGATGGAAAGAGAGTGAAACCTTTCAACTTCAAGAACTGGGAGAAGATGCTTTTTTGAAAGCGGCTTATCGTCGGAATCCAGATGGAGTTGTGGGCATTGTGCAATCATGGGATCTTGGATTGTCGAATTTGAAATGTGATGAGTTGAACCAACCCATCTTGCTCTTGGACGAAATTGAGAAACCAGGAAACCTTGGTGCCATTCTCAGAACTTCTGAAGCTTTGGGCGCAGGATCAGTTATTCTATCGGAACCCCGAGTTGACTTCTTTAACCCCAATGTGGTTCGTTCTTCCCGAGGGCTTTTAGCAAATGTAAATTTGGCGGTTGGCGAAAAAGGTGAAATTTTCGAGTACTTGGAGAAGTTCGGACTTGAGTTTGTAGCCACGAGTGCAAAAGCAGATCAGTGTTCTCATGAGTTTCAATACCAAGCTAATTCCGTTCTTGTCTTCGGAAGTGAAAGCAAAGGTTTGGGGGAATTCTGGAAAGGGAAAATTAAAAAGTGGATACGGTTAAAAATGTTGGGTTCTGCCAACTCCTTGAATTTAAATGTCAGCGTGGGCTGTGTTTTGAATGACTACAACCGAATCAACTAAAAACTTTAAAGAGATTTCAACCAAGGCAAGGTATCTTCCATGGCATCTTTCATATTTATTACCGGTTCGTAATTTAATTCTTTTTTTGCGGACGAGTTGGAAAACCAATGGTCATGAGCAAGTTGAGACGCGACGAATCTTGTCATGGGCGGATCGCCGGTAAGCCTGGATACCCCCCAAATTTTCTCCAAGAACCAACCTAAAATATAAGCATTTCTAAAGGAAATGCTTTTATTCAATGAGGACATTTTTAAACCCTTAAATAAATCATTGAGCCAAGGCCAAAGTTCAACAGGTTCATTCTGGCCGATAAAATAGGGTTTCCCCCCCAAACTAGGATTTTTCTTCAATGAACGGTACGCACAAATATGAGCATGAGCCACATTTGATACATGAGTAAGATCCATCTTGTTTTTCCCAACACCTATGATTCTTAATCTTTTTTGTCGATGACGAGTAATGACTTTGGGAAGCAAATGCGGGTCTCCTTTCCCCCAAACTAAATGGGGCCTAATCGCAAGGGTTTGGAGTTTTCTGGGCCTGTGGGATTTGAGCACCAATTGTTCTGCTTTTGCTTTAGTGAAAGCATAGGGAGAAATCGGAGCTTTTAAGTAGGGTAAGGACTCGTTGCCATTTCGAATATTTTGATTATTAAACACAACGCTTGGTGTACTGGTATAGATAAAGCGTTGGATTCCGTAAGATTTGCAGCCTTCCATTAAGTTTTTGGTAGCCACAAAATTAGCATGAAAATATTCTTTGTAGCTACCTCCAACCCCAGCCTTCGCAGCAACATGGAAAACCGTATCCACGTCTTTCAGCCAGGAATAATTAAGGTTGTCTTTGGAAAGATCACAGGGCACATAGCGTAAGCCATCAAAAATTTTGGATGGGGGAGGATGGATGTTTCTTCCAACAGCAATGATCTCATTGATTTCAGTTTCCTTGCGAAGAGATTGAGCGATTTGATGGCCAACAAATCCTAGGCCTCCGGTAATAACAACTTTCATACCTTACATCCAAATTTCGGATTTCTTTCGATCAAAAGATTCCATTTTTTAGAAAGCGAAAGGCGATGAATTTTTGCATTATGTCTCGCATCTACCGGTATTTTATCCTCCCATACAACTCGACTAAATCCAAATTTTGGGAAGGAATTATTTAATGCCTCCAGCACTTTTATGCGCAGGGATTGTTTTGCGTTTCCATTTAGCTCTTTATTTTCAAGCTCAACTACAATGCACGGGCTCTGCTGCCTAGGTGGCCCAACCCCAATCAAAGCCGATCTCTTTACTTCGGGAAATGCATTAATCATGGGTTCACACCTTTCGGTTTCAAGCGGGCCTTTGTCCGTGATGAGACATTCTGCTTTTCTTCCTAAGAATCGAAGACAATGATCATTATCAAAGTAGCCAAGGTCGCCCATGCGATGGAAAATCGAGCCTCGGAATTCAAGCCGTGCATCGAAACTGGCACCTGGTTTTCGATAATAACCATCGGTCACAATATCTCCGGATACACAAATTTCTCCAACTTCTCCTTGCTTGCATTCGGTAACTTCCAGCGAGGACATGGAAAAACCTCCTAGTCTAGAAGAGAAAATTTTAATGCTTACTTTTGGAATCGCCTGACCCAGCAACGAGCCACCCCCGCTTAAAACACCTTTGGCATTTCGGATTACTTGAGAACTGGTACTGAAGGCAACTGGCAATGCCTCGGTTGCCCCGTAAGGAATATAGACAATTCCATTTCCTAAAATTTTCGAAAGATCCTCGATTAATGAAGGAGGAGAGGGTGCACCCGCAAGAAATATTCTCTTCATTCTAGGTAGATTTATTTTGTTTAAAGTACAGTACTCTAAAATTTTTCTCCCTATCACTGGCGAGGCGAAGGCAGTTGTTACCTTAAATTTTTGAATAGCATGAACAATTTCTTCTGAATTTGCAGCAGCGGGCTTTCGAGGGTTAAATTCTGGCAGAATGGTGGTTATCCCAAGGGCAGGGTTAAATAGGGAGAAAACCGGAAGGGTAGCAAGGTCTATTTCTCCTCTTTGAATGCCAAAATTTTCTTTCAGCGAGTGGACTTGGGCATTGAAGTTTTTATGCAAATATCTCACACCCTTTGGCGGACCCGTTGAACCAGAAGTGAATACAATGGCAGCTAAATCATCTCTTTGAGGGCTTACTTGTTCAAAGTTGTTTGTAGCAGATTGGGCAGTCATTTCTCGGTCAAAAAGAGATTCCGTAACCAAAATCTTTTTTCTTACTGACTTAAAAGTCTTCCAAAATCCAAAGCTAGCCCAGTAGACCAAAGGTATACCAATGAGTATGTTTGGGAGCGTGGAGCGTATACTGGAAAGCACAGAGCGAATCCCCATGCCTGGGTCGATGATCACCGGAATGGCACCAAGATAAATAAGGGCGAAGACAAGAATGGTGAGCTTGTAGCCTGGGGTAACAAAAAGAATAACTTTATCGCCCGCTTCCAAACCTTTCGAATTTAAGTAGGCAGCACAATTTTGAACATCCTTATAAAGTTCCTGAAAGTTTTTGGAAGATTCAGTTCCCCCTCTAGTCTCAATGATTGCAGTCTGGTCCGGAGTTAGCTTTACCGTTTCCGTTAAAAGGGAAATTAAATTTCCGGAAAAAGATCTTTGTGACACGGATCTTACATTCCTTCAGATAACCAGCGTTCAGCTTCGATCGCCGCTTGACAACCCATTCCTGCAGCGGTGATTGCCTGCCGGAATACATGGTCTGCACAATCACCTGCAACATAAACTCCCTCAATGGAGGTTTTGACCATACTATTGCTGTCAGGGACAAGATATCCGTTTTCATCCAGTTCTAGAATTTCTTTAAAGGGAGCGGTATTGGGAACATGCCCAATGGCAATAAAAACCCCTTTACAGCAAATTTCAGTTACCTCCTCGGTCTTAAGGTTTTTAACCGTGATCGCCCGTGCCATACCGTCTTCATCTGGTAAAACTTCTTGTACCGCTGAGTCCCAGACAACCTCAATTTTTTTATGGGCAATTGTCCTCTCGGCCATAATCCGAGAAGCCCGTAATTCGTCACGGCGATGAATCAAGGTAACTTTACTACAGAAACGGGTCAGGAATAGAGCCTCTTCGCAAGCAGAATCTCCACCGCCTACCACCACTACTTCCATATTACGATAAAAGGCACCATCACAAGTAGCACAGGTGGTAACTCCTTTGCCGCCGTACATTTCTTGTTCTCCTGGGATACCAAGGAGGCGAGGAGCGGCACCAGTTGCGATGATAACTGCACTTGCCTCGAACTTTTTGTCTCCAGCAAAAAGCAGTTTCTTCTCACCGGAAAAGTCAACACGATCAACAAAAGCATGTTCAACACGGGCACCAAACTTAGTGGCCTGCTTTCTCAATTGATCCATCAATGAAAACCCATCAACCCCATCAGGAAATCCAGGGAAGTTTTCAACTTCAGAAGTTGTGGTTAATTGACCACCCGGTTGCTTGCCTTCTAAAATTAAAGGACGGAGGTTTGCTCGAGCCGTGTAAATGCCGGCAGTAAACCCGGCACAACCAGTGCCTAGAATAATGACATTTTCCATAAATTAAGTGTTGGGAATAAGGTTAACTTTTTTTTATATTCTTCATCATGACAACTCTTTTCCCATTCGTCGAGTAGATGTGGTTCGATAGCCACTGTCATTTGAAAATATTTTCTGATCGAGAAGATTTAGAAAATGTCATTTCAAGGGCGACTGATTCACGTGTTTTAAAAATGATCACCGTGGGTACTTCGCCCAAGGACTGGAAGCTGTATGCAAATCTTGTAGAAAAATATAGTGATCAAATCGAATACACCGTCGGTTTACACCCTTCTTATGTTGGCAGTACCTGGGAAAATGAACTAAGAACACTCTGCGATTATTGGGGTATGAATCGAGCTCCGGTTGCTTTGGGAGAAATCGGATTAGATTTTTTCCGATTACCAGAAGACAAGCGTCTAGCCAAAGAAGTAGTTGATTTTCAAAAAGAAGCTTTTCGTAAACAGCTTGAAATCGCTTCGGTATTGAAGATACCGGTTATCATCCACTCAAGGAATGCATTTAGGGATTGTGTAAACATCATAGATGAAAGTGATGTGGATTGGAATAAAGTGGTTTTTCATTGTTTTTCAGAAAGCACGAAAGAAATAATGGAAATTAACCATCGAAGTGGTTGGGTATCTTTTACGGGTATCCTTACTTATAAGGCAAACGAGCATTTAAGAGAAGCGTTACGGGCAACCAATTTAGACCGCTTGATGTTAGAAACTGACAGTCCTTATTTATCCCCAATTCCCAAAAGAGGAAAAGAAAATGAACCATCCTATCTTCCTTTTCTGGGATCCGTTGCTGCTGCCACACTGGGACTCAACGAGCAGGACTTTGCTAAGCAGATTTTGGAAAATTCTACTGCGTTCTACGATTGCCATTTGAATACAAAACACTAAAAGAATATCTCCTTTTGAAATAATACCTATGAATCAATTCAACGCCAAGCAAAGAGCACTTCGATCGAAGATAAGAATCCAGTTGGCAGAACTCGTTCAAAAACAAAAGAAGCTCAGGCTTGAAGGAGCAAGTATGTTAGAACTTGAAGAAGTAAGTGGCGAGATGGAAGTCCTTAGAAAAGAATTACAATCCGTTGAAGATAGTGGGCACACAGTCTTCATGTCAGCCAAGCAAATGTTGGTACCTAAAAAAGAACTTTCTCAAAAACAAAAGAAAATTTCTTGGAAAAAAAAGCACATTGAAATTCGCTTAAATTCTTTGAAAAAAGATTTGAAAGATTTAAAAGATCTGGAAAAGAACTCGGAAGAGCATGCCTTAATCAATGATAAAATTGCGAAGTTTCAAAAAGAACTTAGCAGATTAAATCAGGAGCAAAACGCGGTGAATGATTTAAATCACACTCGCTTCCTCGACGCCCAAAATGTAGGGGCAGAAGAAGCGGGACAAGAACAGGATTTAAAAAAGGTAAACAGCGAGTTGGAAGAGTTAAACAGTCAGATTTCAGAAAATGGAAGTAAGCTTGTCGCTGCTGAATTAGCCGAGCTCAAAGAGCATCTGCATTTCTTGGAACTTGAAAAAGAGTCGATCGAAAATTTTACACATGATGAGTTTCTCGAAAATGTAGAGGCAATGAAGGCGAAGAGAAAAAGCCAGTTGCGTTAAGAAGTAAAAATAAAAAAATCTATTTTTGACTTTCTGCAAAAATAGTTACTTTAGCTTTCTCTCCGGAAACGAGAAATTTTGCTCTTTTGATTGCTTTTGCAGTGGAGAGCGTTGGATTACTTGAGGTATGGGGAAAAACATTTTTCCGATTTATTCGAGCTAAAACTCCAGAGTTCCGAAGAATTCTCAATGCGTCTCTTCTCACTTCACAGAGTAAAACATGGCAGTTTTTTTCCTTTAAATATTCGAGTAATTCTTCCAAGGCCAGTACCGAAGTGGCATCCAAGTGGTGCGCATTAAGCAGTTTTAAAACCAGGACTCGAAGATTCTCATCTTCTCCGACTCTTCTAATTTGTTCGTAGAATAATTCAGCAGCTGCAAAGAAAATCTCTCCTTCAACATGAACAATGGATACTTCTGGTTCCGGCCTTCTACTTTTTAAAGAAAGTTCGGCAAGCTCTCCTTTCTCATTGTATCCATATTCCCTTAATTCTGGCTCAGCTACCTTTCTTAAAAACAACATGATAGAGGTGAGCATACCTGCAAAAATTGCGACTTGGAGAGAGAACAGTAGCCCAACAGCAAGAGTTACCACAAAAGTAACAGCGTCCGATCCTGTAGCTCTAGACACCGTCTTGATCTGCCGAAGCTTGATTAGTGAAGCTCCGATAAATACCACCAAAGTGGCAAGGGAGCAAAGCGGTACATAGGAGATAAAGTTTCCAAGGAACCCCGATACTAATATGATCAGTCCACCTGCAACCAAATTAGCAATACTGGTCCTTGCTCCCGATTGAACATTCAAGGTGGATCGAGTCAAGGAACCGGAGGCAGGCATTCCAGAAAAAAATGCACATCCTAAATTACCAAATCCTATGGACATGGCCTCTTGATTACTATCTAACCTCGAACCTGCCCGAGCAGCGAGTGATTTTCCGATGGACAAGCCTTCGAGCAAGCACAACAGAGAAACCGCAAAGGCAGCGGAAAGAATGGTTTCCCAATGGTTGGTAAAGTTAGAAGTTCCTGAGAAAGTTAAAAAAGAGCCTGCGAGGTCAAAGTTATCCAACTTAGTTATTTTCCAATTTATTTCTTCGAGGCCAATAGCAACCAAGGAACTAAGGACAAGAGTGATGGCAACATTTGGTAGGGAAGGAAATTTTCTTTGTAAAAGTAAAAAAAGGATGGCCGTAATGAGTGAAAGCGTCAGTGCTGGAACCGAAAAAGATTGAAGACTTTGGAAGGCATTAAGAATGATTTTAAAAAAAGTAGTAGGAACTTCACTAGAAGAATTTTGAAGACCAAGAAGATGCTTGCATTGATTGGCTATGATCAAGCAACAGGCTGCGGTAACATAAGCAGTAATCACAGTCCGGGAAATGAACTGAATCATGAACGATATTCTAAAAACACTTGCGAATATTAAAAATAGAGCAGAGATAATTAAAATCCATGGAAGCAAAAGCAATGCATCCGAGGAAGCCATTCCATTGGCCTGAATCAGCCCGATGCCTGCAAAGACTCCAAAAAGTAAAACTGCAGTAGCATTTGTGGGCCCAAGGGTTATAAATCGGCCTCCTCCAAAAATACCACCCATAATCGCGGCAATCGCAGACCCAAGAAGCCCGTAACTTATGGGGAGGCCTGCAACCAAGGCATAAGCCATACCTTGGGGAATAGATAGAAGTGCTACATTCACACCTGCCCGCCAGTCTCCAGACCACATCGAGGAATCATAACTGGAAAGAGATTCTACAACCGGAGGTCGGAACTGGCGGATATCTATCCAATTTCTTAACCGCAATGCTTTTTTATCCATTTTTGAGTCAAGCCTGAAGATAATCTATCCGATTGTAATCTCCAAGTAGATTCGAAAATATCAAAAGATTAACGATTTTATCGAATACAGTTTATTCCACAAAAGCTGATTGAATGACGGAATAGGTACTTAATTTCCAGAGAGCAAATTGTTCCCGGTATACAGGTAATTTCTTTTCCAAACTCTCTTCAAGTTCACTCAATAATCTGTACTTAACATTGCCACTTGTATTTCGTAGCCCAGCCTTGTGCAAGTCCACGATACGACTCGATAAAACTTTTCTGCGAGAAATACCCTCAGCTAACTTGGATTTTATCTCCTCGATCGCATGAGCGATTTCATTTTCAAGAAGTAATTGATTTGCTTGTATATTCTTTTTTACCTCTGCCCGTACTGCTTTCTCGAGGGGATTGCCTTGAAGCATATTTTGAAGTTCATTTATGCTATTATTCAGTTCCTTCAGTACTCCGAATTCAGAAAGATCCGCCACCTCAAGATACTTAGATACTGGTTTTCCCTCTTTAAACAATTGGTCAATTTGCAGAAGCGTACTTTTGAACCTTTCCAATTCTTGATCGAGCATCAGGATTTCTGACTTTAGGGCGATGGCTTCAACATTTAATCGTTTATCCCCGTGGCTTTCTTGTGAAAGTTGTTCTTTAAGTTCTGAGATTTGGGTATTGGTCTGCTTGATTTGATCGGATTGGGCGAGTAACGATCCAGGCAAGGGTTGGTCTACTCTCTCTTGGACCAGAGCCAATTCGTATGAATCAAGAATCAGGGTAGCTAGTAATTTGGCACTTTTTGCAGAGTGGCCTCGGCAGATTATTTTTACCAGATGATCGTCCTCAAAGGTTGTGTGGGCCGAAAACAGGGATCGGAGGATACCTTCTTCATTTTCAATAAAGAATTCACTTTTAAAGGGGGAGAAAATCAACTCACTTGCGGTAGTGGAACTTTTAATTTGTTCATAGAAGAAAGACAGAAAGGTATTGCTTTTCAGTGCTTGAGCATGAAGTGCAGCCATCTCTAAACTTTGGCACTTTAGGATGATTCCAAATTCGGCCCACGCGGGTGAATCGACAATCGATTTTTCTAGGGTTTCTGCTTCAGCCAGAACGGTTGTATTTTTCGGTTCAGGAGAAGCACTTACTGTCTCCATAATTTTTTTCACTTCTTGCTCGTAAACATGATCTTCAATTTCATTCCGAAAAGTTCCGTAAATGAAAAGAATTACACTAATAGTAATGATCGCTATGCAATGCCATGCTTGCATTGAAGTAGTTCAAATTAGATTCCTATGGATTGCAACCCTTGTGTTTTGATTGGTCTGATTGATTGATTACAAGAGAATTGACAAAATCAATCTCTCCATTTCCAATTAAATTGTGGATGATCAATCGATTCCATTTGAATATTCTCGGAAGCTAACTGCCATTCAAAGGTCTTTGTATGCTTATATTCTTTCCTTGTTACCGAACCGTTCAGATGCCGAGGATATTTTGCAAGAGACGAATTTAATTCTTTGTAAAAAAGCAAACGAATATGACCCAGAGGGGCATTTTCAGGGCTGGGCCTTTCGTATTGCTCGGTTTCAGATCATGGCCCATATGACAAAGGCAAGGCGAAGTAAGATTAGTTTTAGTAATGAATTGGTCGATGCGATGGCTGAAGAGGATTTTGACTCGACTGGACTCCATGTTACCCAGCGGGCACTTCAAGTTTGCTATGATCTGCTGCCTAAACATATGCGATCGATTGCCCGCTTAAGATTTAAAGAAGAAAAACCCCTGAAAGATATATCAGAGTTGGTCAATCGACCCTTGGGATCTGTTTCAGCAACGTTACATCGGATTCGTCAGAACCTCGCCACCTGTGTGAAACAAAAAATGCCCATCATTGAGGCGGAGATCGATTCATAAAAAAACTAACATTTTATGTATTAAAAAAGGGATTTCCGCTAAAAGCTTGGTACATATCCTATGAATGCGAAAAAAAATCACGACCGTCTTGATTTCTTGACTTCCAAAATGCTAGACGAAGTAGCCTCTTCGTTGGAAGTTGCCGAACTAGAACTTCTCATCCAATCAGATGTTGGCTTGAGGAAGCGATATTCATCCCTTATTTTACAGGAGTCGCTCTTGCATTGGGAGATAGGGCAGGCAGTTGATTATTTAAATACGGAAGAATCGAAGAAAAAAGTAGTTTATTTCCCAATATTCGCTTCCGCTGCGGCGGCATTAGTCGCAATGTTTTGTGGCTGGTTAATAAGTAATCATCCAAAATCAGGGAATCAGGAATTATCCAAAATCGAGGTTTTTAGTAGTGAGTTCGAAGATTCAAAGGGACTTACAAATTTTAAAACTGTGTCCAGTTCTTCTAGCTTTACATCCACTATTTACCGCAATGCTCTGGATCTACCGTTGATTCAAGATGCCCGATCAATAAATTCAGCCAGCCGTGCGATCGAGATGTTAGAAAAAAATGTAAGGTTTGATTCCAATGCTCTGATTTCTTATCATGATCAAGTACGATCTTGGAATCGTTCCGATCACATGAGTGTGCCTGCAGAGAATGGGATTTTGCCTTTCAAAGGGGATGTTATGATTAAGTTACCCGAAATGTTAGTGAATGTAGATTTGCAAACGGCAAAAGTTCAGGAGACTTTGCAGGTTTTGGATGTTCGAGAAATTTCGAACACTACTGAAACGAAGTTAGATGCCGAAATATTTCTCAATAAAGGAGCTTCGGCAACACATGATTCCACTGAATTTGAGTTATCTGTACACGCTTTGGAAGGTGGGCAGGGTATGAATAAAATGTCTACGGGGTTCACATCCAATGCTTTGGTTGCCGACTCGGATCAAGCTTCATGGGAACGACTTTCTTCTGAATTTATCGTGCCAGAGGGCACAGATTTCTTGGTGGTATCTTTGACTGCAAAAATGGAGGGTCCCCAAGCACTATTGCCAAATACTCAGGGAAATTATGCTGACCTTTTGAGCATTAATCTCACCATGTCTGACGGAAAAACCGTTGGCCCTTTGTAAATATTTGGCACTTTCCATTGACTTTTGGAATCCTTTGAAAATCGTAGTTCGATGCCACTACGCGTTTTTTTACTCTTAAAATTATTAATGTCTTCAACCTTGTTTGGGGATGATTGGCCAACCTATGGTGGTCCTAATCGTACTCATACTACGACAGAACAAGGACTGAGGACGGAATGGAATAGCGAGGAACCTCGGACTCTTTGGAAATTAGATGTAGGGTTGGGCTATTCCAGTGTCGTTGAATATAAGGGGAAGGCACTCACGCAAGGATATCAAGACGGAAAAAATACCCTTTTTTGTGTAAACGCGAAAGATGGAAAAATTTTATGGAAACATCAGTATCCATGTAAAAAAGCAGATGATTATTTTCAAGGAGGATCCAGGGCAACCCCAACCGTTTTCGAAGACAGAGTATTTATTCAGAGTCATGAAGGTGATGTTTATTCTCTAGATTTGGAAACAGGAAAAATTTTGTGGAGCCTTAATGTGGTAAAGGATCTGCAGGGAGAGCGCCCTTCATGGGGGTTTGCTGGTGCCCCACTTCTGCTTGATGGGAAGATGATTCTTCAGACCGGAGGCGAAAAAGGATCTTTGGCTGCCCTAAATTCATCGAATGGAAAGGTGATTTGGCAAAGAGGTTCTGATGGGGCAGGGTATGCTTCCCCATTTCAAAGGGGATCAAATCCCAATGAAATTGTTGTCTTTAATCAATTTGGTTTGGCTCTGCATCGTTTGTCAGATGGCTTAGAGCTCACTAAATATCAACATAAAACGCGATATGGAATTAATGCAGCTCAACCTTTGGAGTATAAAAACTCCTTCTTAATATCGAGTGCCTACGGAAAAGGGGCAGCTTTTGTAAAAACGGATAATAATCAAATGAGCTCCCAATGGGAATCCGAATCTATTTCCTCTCAAATGGCTAGTCTTGTGCGCCAAGGAAAGTATGCATTTGGAATTCATGGACAGGCTGGAACCCGAGCGAGGCAAGCGACCTTATTTTGTTTAGAAATTGAAACGGGAATGAAGAAGTGGGAAAAGAAAGGCTTTGGGGTAGGGACTCTAATTCTTGTGAACCAAACTCTTGTTATCCTAAGTGACGAGGGGGCACTTACTCTTGCGAATGCCACCCATGAAAAATTCGAGGAATTCGAAAGCTTTCAGGTATTGCCTGGAAAACATAACTGGACGCCACCTACATATGCAAACGGAAGAATGCATTGTCGAGGTAGTCAGGGTCGCTGGGTTTGCTTAGCAATGGGAAAAGAGGATTAATCACTATGGTTCAAAAAAGAACTCAATCGAGATAAGAGCGATTTAAAATCTTCTTTTTCTGATGGTTTCAGCACAGCTAGAACTTTACTTTCCAAACTTTTTGCAATCGGCTTGGATTCGTGAAATTTAGATTCCCCAAGTTTGGTTAATTTTAAGACTTTTTGCCTCCTATCTGACGCTAAATTAGATCGGCAAATCAAATTTGCTTTTTCCATTCGCAATGTCAGTCCCGAAATATTGTTTGCATCAGTAAACATCAACTTGGCTAAGTCAGATTGATTTATTTGAAAAGACTGCTTTTCATAAAGCCATCTCAAAACAATGTATTGATCGGGAGTAATTCCTAAGGGTTGAAGTCTCTTTTGTAATGCGGAATTCAGCTTGATCCAACAATTTCGTAATAATGGGGGTAGTCGCTGTTCCTGTAAGCCCTGCATAAAAAAATTAAAAAAGAAAAAGAAGCATGTTTGACAAAGTACTACGTACAAGTACTAACTTTAATTTGCAATTTTAATAACCACCCACTGTTTTTTTATGAGATTGTTTCCCTTTAACTTTTTTTGCTCCATAGTTGGAGTCGCTTTTTTGCAGTCGTGTAAGCCAATCGAACCAAGCCTTGGTTCTGAAATTTTAGTAAATCATGCAGATTGGCTTTACTGGAGAGGTTCGGTAGGTACTGGAGTTTCGACCCAGACAGGCTTGCCTAAGGATTTAAATGCGAGCCTTTTATGGACTCATGAGATTCAAGGAGGAGGCGTCCCGGTTATTGCAGGAGGTAGAGCTTATCAATTTGGTTATTATGGAGTGGAAGATGAATTGCAGGAGGCTTTGGTTTGTTTCGACGCTAAAAATGGAGAAATTCTATGGGATCGCAGGCATAGTGATTTCATCAGCGATATTGTTTATAATCGCTATGGAGTAGGAGCTGCGTGTGTCGATCAAACTACGGGAAATGTATTCTTTCAAACGAGCCCAGGTCTGCTGATTGGTTACGACTCACAAGGGAAGAAGCTTTGGGAGAGATCATTAATGGAGGAGTTCGCTCGATTAACTTTTCCAAATGGCAGAACGGGGGGTCCGTGTGTGGATGAAAATTTGGTTATTATTCATGCCATCACTGCAAATTGGGGTAAACAAGGACCTGCTCGTGACCGCTTTTATGCCTTTGATAAGACCAGCGGAGATTTAGTCTGGTCATCCACACCAGGTGTAACCCCCAAAGACAGTTCTTTTTCCCCTCTTATTTTCGAAAATTTACCGGATGGGAGAAGGGTTTTTTACAGTGGCACAGGATGTGGTAACATTGTTTGCATTGATGCCAGAACCGGACAACCACTCTGGCGCTTTCAGATGTCACATGGTGGCGTTAATTCAGGAGTGGTTCTGCACAAAGATAAAGTGGTTGCAATTCATGGGAAAGAAAATTTGGACAGCAGTGTAATTGGAAGGATGGTCGCTATCAAAAAGCCGTCCAACCTTCCAGTAGTGGGGGAAGAATTACTTATTTTAGGAAAAGAGGACGAGGCGTGGAGAAATTCTTCGATGGAAGCATTTACCAGCAGTCCTGTCTACAAGAATGGAAGAATTTATACGACCATCAAGCGGGGTGAATTAGTTTGTATGGATGCAGATACTGGAGAAGAACATTGGGTTTTGAAACTTGCTCCTGATCAAGTTCATGCATCTCCTACTTGGGCGGAAGGAAAATTATATGTACCTATGTTTGATGGCAAAGTCTTTATCGTGGTGGATAAGGGCGATACTGGTGAAGTAATCAGTGAAATGGATCTGGGTTCTGCTTGCCTTGCAGCTCCCTCAGTTGCCCATGGTAGAGTTTTTATCCAAACCAAACGAAAACTTTTCTGTTTCGGTTCCGCAGATGTGGCACCCCCGTTTGTGGCAAAGCCCTCTTCCGTAGTTGAAGGAACGGGCCCTATTATTTCCCTCCAAGTAGTGCCTGCAGAATTTGCACTTAAGTCGGGGGACACACAAGCGTTCCAAGTGTACGGGTTGGATAAGTCAGGTAATCGAGTCAAACAGATTAAAGAGGATATGATTTGGGAAAAATGGATCCCAGAAAGTGCAAAAGTAAAATCTGAAGTGGATGCGTACATCAGTGCTAGTGGCATTTTGAGTGCGGAGAGAGGGGCTAAACTTTCTGCCGGTGCCTTGCGGGTGAAAGTTGGAGATTTATACGGTGTAACCAGGGGGAGAATTTTACAGGATTTACCTTATGAGGAGAACTTTGAAGAAAACTTTAAGCTGGTTCATGAGAGTTCAGATGGAATTCAGTTTTCTTATCCTCCCTTATCCTGGTTGGGAGCAAGGATGCGCTGGCAAGTACAAGTAGCAGATGGAAATCATGTGGTCGGCAATACCCTAGACCGGGTTTTATTCCAACGAGCTATAAACTTTATTGGGCATAAGGATATGAGTAATTACACCATGTCTGCAGAGGTAATGACGGACGGAGACCGACGAATAAAGTCAAATGTTGGCTTGATCAACCAACGCTATATTTTCGTTCTTGTTGGAAACAGTCAAAAACTCGAAGTGGTCTCCAATTTTGACCGCTTTCGGCATGCTGTTCCCTTCTCAATTAAGACTAAAACCTGGTATTGTTTGAAAACACGGGTTGATATCATGGAGAATGGAACCGGGCTAATTCGCGCCAAAGCTTGGCCAAGAGAAGGTAAGGAACCAGAAGCTTGGACCCTGGAAGTTCCTCATCAAGTTCCCCATTTGCATGGTTCTCCCGGACTATATGCAATGTCGCCACAGAGTAAGAAAAAAGTATACTTGGATAATGTAAAAATTATTTACAACCCCTAATTTAGTAATCGAATCGATATGAAAAAAATCAATATTTTAACCACTGCTTTTTTAACTTTTGGGTTCGCACCTGCCTCCTTTGCTTCCGATTGGCCGGTTTGGGGAGGGAATGGTTCCAGAAATATGATATCTCAAGAAAAGGAAGTCGTGATGGATTTCAATCCCGGAGAAATGGATGACAATGAAAAAGTGGATCTTTCCACTACCCAGAATGTAAAGTGGGTGGCAAAACTGGGCTCTCAAGCCTATGGGAATGTGACCATTGGAAATGGTTGTGTTTTTGTAGGTACCAATAACGAATCACCCAGAGACCCAAAGAAAAAAGGCGACCGGGGTGTGGTTCTTTGTCTTGATGAAAAGACCGGGGAACTCAAATGGCAACTGGTTATCCCAAAACTGGGTGCTGGAAAAGTGAGTGACTGGGAATATATCGGGGTTTGTTCTTCTCCGGCAATCGACGGGGATAAAGTATATGTCGTGACCAATCGATGTGAGGTGGTTTGCCTAGATATTCATGGACTTACCAATGGAAATGACGGTCCCTACAAACAAGAGGCTGAATATGTTAAGCCCAAGGGCATGCAGGATCCTCTGGACGAAAAAATGGATGCGGATATACTTTGGATGTATGATATGAGAGACGAACTTGGAGTCTTTCCCCATAATGTAACCAGTTCGTCCGCATTGATCGTTGGGAATCGAGTTTATGTAGCCACATCCAATGGAGTGGATTGGTCACATACCAATATTCCAAGTCCTTTATCTCCTAGTTGGATTGCTTTGGACAAAAATACCGGGGAGCTTTTGGGAGAAGATGGATCGGGTGCCAGTGAAAATGCTCTACATGCCGCATGGTCCTCCCTGACTTATGGAAAAGTAGAGGGTGAAGAGATTCTAGTCTGGGGTGGAACCGACGGCTTCTGTTATGGTTACCCAACGGAAACCAAAGCGGATGAAGATGGGTACGAGTTATTCATACCCAAATGGAAAGTGGACTGCAATGAGCCTCATTATCGAATCGATAAGAGTGGCAAGAAGGTACCTTATGCAACCCCACCTGGTCCCAGTGAGTTAATTGGGACTCCAGTGCTTTATGATGAGAAGATCTATGTTGCGATCGGACAAGATCCTGAACATGGGGACGGAGTGGGTCGACTCTCATGCATTGATTTGAAGAGCGGCAATGTACTTTGGAAATACACTGAAGCTGGACGCACGATTTCGACCGTTTCCGTAATGGATGACTTGGTCTACCTAGCAGAATATGCTGGAATTATTCACTGCTTGGACGCTCAAACTGGAAAAGTGTATTGGACTTATGATTCCTTCAGCCGAATTTGGGGATCCACCCTGGTTGCAGCGGGTAAATTATTGTTAGGAAATGAGGATGGCGATCTATTGATTCTCGATCATGGAAAAAAAGAACCAGAGGTGAAAACGGTCAACATGGGGGCTCCGGTCTATAGCTCCCCGGTGGTTGCGAACGGTACCCTCTATGTTGCTACTCAGACTCACCTCTACGCAATTGGAAAATAATACTCATATAGAAAGTTATGGGCAAGTTACTGGTATGGTCTTTATTCGTCTTGATGTTTTTTCTACATCAAGATTTTTGGTGGTGGGAGGAGTCTTTTTTGGTGTTTGGCTTTTTACCCATTGGCTTGGCTTATCACGCTGGATTTTCACTGGCTTGCTCGGTTCTTGGTTGGTTGGCCATCCAATATGCTTGGCCCGAAGAACTTGAGAAGTTTGCAGATTCCGACGACAAATCTTCCCATCCATAATTTCTTATTCTAGAAATCATGACCACCTTAATTGTCATTCTCTGCTATCTCCTGCTCCTTTTATCTCTGGGCTTTTTCAGTAACCGCTTGTTTAGGGGAACGAGTAAAGACTACTTTGTAGCCAGCCACAGCATTGGCCCTTTTTTACTGCTCATGAGTGTTTTTGGTACCACTATGACTGCATTCGCCTTGGTTGGTTCAACTGGTAAATCCTTTGAGCGTGGCGTTGGAACTTATGGCTTAATGGCGTCCATCAGTGGGTTGGTACATGCGGCCATTTTCTTTCTGGTTGGTATTCGACTTTGGGCTTTTGGTAAGAAATATGGTTATATTACCCAAATTCAGTTTTTTAGAGCTCGGTTTGAATCGAATGGATTGGGATATCTTCTTTTTCCTATTCTGGTACTCTTAGTGGTTCCTTACTTATTGATTGGAATTATTGGAGCAGGGAAGGTTATTGAACCAGTTACTGCAGGAGCATTCCCCCTTTTATTTACTGACCCAAGCGCACCACCTTGGTTAGGTGGCATCCCACCTTGGTTAACTGGGTTAGTGGTATCATTGGTTGTGCTAACCTATGTCTTTATGGGAGGCTCTCGCGGTGCTGCTTATGCCAACACTTTACAAACCATTGTCTTTATGATCATGGGGCTGGTTGCCTTTGTATTTATCATTGATGGATTGGGCGGTTTGGAGAAAGCGGGAAAAGTTCCTATTCGGGTGAATGAAAGCGGCCTGGTCGTTCAGGATTTTAAGTTCGACAAGGAAAAGGATCAACTTTTGGAGAATGAAACTCCTAAAGTTGTTGGGAAGGTGCTGGATTCCGAAAACTCAAACCTTACAGATCAACAACCCCATTTTTGGCGGGAGCCCACAACCGTTGAATTTAAGAAAAAAAATCCAAAAACCGGGGAACTTATACCTTTTGAGCGAGAGCTTGGGTTTGCATTTCTTACTTTTGTTACCTACTTATTCATTCCTCTGAGTGTTGGTATGTTCCCCCATCTCTTTCAACATTGGCTCACTGCTAAAAGCGCCAAGTCTTTTAAACTTACGGTGATTGCCCATCCATTGTGCATTATGATTGTTTGGGTGCCCTGTGTATTAGTTGGGGCTTGGGCGAGCGGGGTCTTGCCCCCGGGTATTCCTCCCCCTGCAGTGCTTTCAGCAATGCTCAACTTATTGGTGGGAGATCCGGTACTTACGGGTTTGCTAACCGCAGGAGTTTTGGCTGCGATTATGTCTTCCCTAGACTCCCAGTTTCTTTGTTTGGGAACGATTTTCACCAATGACATCGTGGTGCATCGAGCAGGACAAAATAAATTTACAGATAAGCAAATTATTCTCATTGCCCGCGTTTTTATCGTTGTAATCGTGGCCTTGACCTATGCCTTGGCAATGCTGGCAAAGGACGCAAATGTTTTCGACTTAGCCATTTGGTGCTTTAGTGGATTCTCTGCCCTTTTCCCAGTTGTTTTTGCCGCACTTTATTGGAAGCGTGCCACGAAACAGGGTGCGGTTGCCAGCATCCTAGCAGCGGTTGTGACCTGGATGTATTACTTTCATTTATCCGGGTACGGAGGTGAATACTTCGTGGGTTCCGGGATCGTTCCAGCGGCCATATGTTTTGGGGCGTCGTCGGTCGCAATGATTGTTGTTTCTTTAGTCACTTCCCCTCCGTCTCTTAAGACATTGGGGAAATTCTTCCCTGAAATTGATTCCACCAGCTGAACTTTATCTAGAGCTCAAGCGTTATATCCTAATAAGAATCTTTTATTAAGATTTCCAACTTACCCATAAAAAATGGCAAACGAAACTGAAATTCAAGAAGCAGCAATTGCACTGGATGCCCATGTTGCAGAAATTATAAATTGGCACTTTTCCCACGAAACCGGGTGTTCCTTCTGGCTCGATTGGGCAAAAGAGCAGGATTGGAATCCCCTTGAAGAGGTGAAAACTTTTGACGACTTGTGTCAAAAATTTCCCAACTTTCAAGACGAATGGCTGCGTGATTTACCCAACAAAGTTTGGGTACCTCAAGCTTATAAGAATCGTCCCTTTAATATTTTTGAAACGGGTGGAACTACGGGTATGCCCAAGCAACGTATAGGCTGGGATGATTTTAGGGAAGATTACACGGCATTTTCGGAAACCTTGAGCGATGAATGCTTTCCCAAGAACCATTATTGGATGATGGTGGGCCCCACTGGCCCAAGGCGCCTTCGGCTTGCCATTGAGCATTTGGCTAATGAGCGAGGATGTTCCTGTTACTTTGTTGACCTCGATCCGCGCTGGGTGAAAAGGCTGATTGCCAACCATCAATTTGATCAGGCTCGGGCCTACATGGATCATGTCGTAGACCAAGCTCTAACCATTTTAAAGCATCGCGAAGTCAGTGCTCTATTTACAACCCCGAAATTGTTAGAAGCTCTTGCGGAACGGAAGGATTTAGTAAGAGCAGGAATTAAAGGCGTTTTCTGTGGAGGCACTACCATGGATAAACAATACGCCCGATTCTTGGTAGAGGAAGTTTGTGAAGGTGGAAAGATCGGATTTGTTCCTACCTACGGAAATACTTTGATGGGTCTTGCCAGGCACCATCCAATCAGTGCAGAAAATGATTACTCGATTGCATACTACGCACCCCAACCCCGTGCGGCACTACGGGTGATCAATCCCGAAACCAATCAGGCTGTGGATTATGGCACTTGGGGCAGGGTAGAGCTCACCACCTTAACCAAAGAATTTTTCATGCCACGATTTTTAGAACGCGATGAAGCCCTTAGGCGAAAACCCTGGAGCGAAGCACCATGGGACGGGGTCGCAGAAGTTCGTCCATTTGGGGCGATGGAAAAGAAAATAGTAGAAGGAGTTTATTAATTATGAGTATTCCACATATTCCATGTTTACGGTTTGGTGTTCCATACCGCAGTTTAAACGATTCCGCAGTCAAGGACTACCGGGATGGAACCACGAAGGCTACGCTAAGCCAAGTGAATGCAGGCGTGATCAGGCGAGACCTAAAATCTATGGGTCAAGCCAGGGATGCACTCCGCAAATTTTCCACCCGTGAGTTAATTGAAATCAGTGCCAAAGCGGGTGAATTATTTCTCAAGGAGGATTTATCAATCGGAGAAGGGGGCATGATGCAATCTGCACAAGAATACATGGAGACCCTCTCTGCCACGAGCGGTTTGCCACATGTAATGGTGCAAAGAAATATGGATAAAATTCATTATGCTTTGACTCATGTAGACCTAATCCTGAACGGACTTACCCGTGGCATTGATCTTTCTATCCTTGATCAGGGATATGGTGAGCATGGAGGTTCCCCAGTCTGCTTTTTCCCGACCACCGAAGCTCTTGGTTTGGTAATGCCAAGCAATTCACCAGCGGTTAATTCTCTTTGGCTTCCCTCAATTGCCTTAAAGATACCCATTGTTATGAAGCCGGGGCGGGAAGAGCCATGGACTCCTTATCGTCTAATCCAAGCCTTTATTGCCGCTGGTTGCCCCAAAGAAGCTTTTGGATTTTATTCCACCGATCATGAGGGTGCGGGAGATATTTTAAAACATTGTGGCAGGGCTCTAATATTTGGTGACAAATCCACAACCGATTTGTATGCGGGAGATCCTGGAGTTCAAGTCCATGGCCCAGGTTTCAGTAAGATTTTAATTGGCGATGACGAGATCGAAAACTGGGAAGCGTATCTGGATGTTATGGTATCTTCCATTTCTGATAATGGGGGCAGAAGTTGCGTTAATGCTTCCGCTGTGATTGTACCTAAGTATGCAAAAGAAATTGCAGATGCCCTCGGAAAAAGACTGGGCCCTCTGAAGCCTCTTCCCGTGGATGACCCCAATGCAGTCCTCTCTGGGTTTGCTAATCCCAAGATGGGTGAGTGGATTGATTCCACACTTGAAGCTGATTTTTCCGAAAAGGGAGCGTTGGACGCCACCGCTCCCTACCGCGATGGTACCCGCCTCTTACAAGCAGAAGGAGGTACTTATTTGCGTCCTACCATCGCATATTGTGAGTCCATGGATCATCCCCTAGCGAACCGAGAGTTCTTATGTCCATACGCCAGTGTCGTGGAAGTAGACCAAAATCGGATGCTTTCTGCGATTGGGCCAACCCTTGTAGTTACTGCAATTACCAAAGACGCAAGCTTTAAGAACCAATTGCTTGGAGCCAGCAATATAGAACGCTTAAACATTGGACCGATCTCAACCATGAAAATTTCCTGGGACCAACCCCATGAAGGTAATATGTTTGAATTCCTTTACAAACGTCGTTCCATCGGAATGGCGGCCTGAGGAAATCACCCCAAGTAAAAGATGGAATTCTCAGCCTCGGCGGCCTCGGCCGGTCTTCCTTTTTTTGCTGAAAGTGATGAATCTACTCAGGAAATAATTTTTGACCCGCATTCCATTTTACAGCTTGGCCAAAAGGCAAAGGCTCTTGGTAGCCGTGCCTTGTTGGTCACAGACACGGGCTTGACCCAAGCGGGGCATTCTCAAAAGGTTCATGAAAACCTTACGGATTGCGGGGTAGACACCATCCTCTACGACCGATCCATTGAAAATCCCACGGACTCCAGTGTTCGGGCATGTGCTGAATTTGCCCGATCTTCCGAGGTAGATCTGATCATTGGTCTCGGTGGAGGAAGTTCGATGGATACCGCAAAGGGGTGTAATTTTATTCTTACCAATGGTGGAAAAATGGCAGACTATTGGGGCGTTGGTAAGGCGAGTAAACCGATGCTTCCCCTGATTGCCATTCCCACCACTTCTGGAACAGGGAGTGAATGTCAGTCCTTTGCATTGATTTCAGATGATCAGACTCATATGAAAATGGCTTGCGGTGATTCAAAGGCTCTTCCATGCCTCACCATACTTGATCCTGCCCTTACTCTTTCTCAACCCCATCGGGTAACGGCCTGCACTGGAATTGATGCCTTGTCTCATGCCTTGGAGTCTGCCGTTACTCTGAAAAGAAATAAAGACTCCTTCAGGCACTCAAGCATTGCCCTTCAACTCATTGAAAAAAATTTACCTCTGGTATTTACGGACCCGGACAATATGGATGCACGGGGCGAGGTACTTTTAGGTGCATCCCATGCAGGGGCAGCGATTGAGAGAAGTATGCTTGGCGCAGCCCACTCCATGGCAAATCCTCTAACTGCCCATAAGGGAATTGTTCATGGAATTGCGGTAGGTTTATCCTTACCGGTTGTAATGGCATACAATGCCGAACAGCCCGAAGTCTGCTCGGTTTATGCAGAACTGTCTCGAGCGATCCAACTTGCTTCCAGGGAAGCTACCGATTCGGAGGCTGCCCAATTGCTGATTCAACGAGTACATGAGTTGTTGAAATTAGCCGAATTTCCAAAATCTCTTTATGATCTTGGTTTTTCCACTTCCGACCTTCCCATTTTATCCAAAGATGCATCTAAACAATGGACCGCCACTTTTAACCCTCGACCAATGGATGCCTCCATATTCCAAAATCTTTATGCACAGCTTTTAAGCGCAAGCACTTGCGATTTGGGATCAAATGAATGAGAGTTGTTTTATGCATGTAGCCTTCCAAATTGGTTTATTCTGGAGCTTACTTTTTGGGGTCACCCATGGCTTGCATTCATCGGCAGAAGAATCCAAAACGGATCAAGGTAATGAATGGCCCCACCATCGGGGAGATCCAGCCCTCCAAGGATTATCCAATGCTACCCTGGGGAATCAAATTTCATTACAATGGGTATTTAAAACCGGAGAATTTTTGAAGTCCTCCGTGGTGGTATCCAATGGACTTGCTTTTGTCGGATCTGATCTTGGGGTGCTGCATGCAATCAATCTACAAAGTGGAAAAGAAAAGTGGAACTTCAAGACTGATATGGCCATTGAAGCACCCCCATTAGTGCACAATGAAATGGTTTACATTGGTTCCACCGATGGTTTCTTATACGCCCTTCAGGCGGATTCCGGAAAACTGGTCTGGAAGTATGAAACCGATGGGGAAATTATGGGAGCTGCGAACTACGCGGTCCGACCCAAAACAAAAGATGAGGTAATCGTAGTCGGAAGTTATGACAATTTCGTCCATTGCATGAATGCCAAGACAGGCAAAAAGATCTGGAAGTTTGAAACCCAGAATTATGTAAATGGAGTACCTACGATATTTGATCAAAGCTATGTTGTTTTCGGAGGTTGTGACTCCATGCTCTATATCATCGGAATGGAAGATGGAAAAGCAGTACGGTCGGTGGAAGTAGAGGCTCCGATTGCCGCTTCCGTCGCGGTTTCGGATGGGGTGGGGTATGTTGGAAATATGGACCGTTCGGTTATGGCATTCGACCTTACAACCGGATCCCAAGTGTGGAGTTATAAGCAAAGAAGTTTTCCCTATTTCTCCTCGCCAGCCGTGAATAAAGACACCGTCTTCATTGGTGGCCGTGACAAGGGGCTTCATGCCATCGATCGAATTACGGGGAAACAAAAATGGAGGTTTGCAGCAAGAGGGAGAGTGGATAGTTCTCCGGTACTCGCGAGAGATACATTAGTGTTTGGTTCAATGGATGGAAAATTGTATTTACTATCGGCACAAACGGGGAAACAAATTACCTCCTATGAAATTGGAGAATCTATTTCCTCCACTCCTGCCATTACCAAAGATAAAATTATCGTTGGTTGTGAAGATGGAAAAGTTTATGCCTTTCAAGTGGAAAGCAAGCGTTAATGCAGGAAACCGAAATCAAACCAGATCGGCACACCAAGGAAAAAACCAAGGTTGGAAACTATTTTGTGTCCAATTATCCTCCCTTTTCATTTTGGAAGGAGGATGATATTCCATGTGTTGAAAGCATGTTGAACAGCCCAACCCCGGGAACCGAACCTCTCGGAATTTATTATCATGTTCCCTTTTGCCGAAAGCGTTGTCATTTTTGTTATTTCCGAGTCTACACCGACAAAAATTCAAAAGATGTAAGAAGGTACCTATCGGCAACGATGAAAGAGTTGAAACAGTATGCCGATGCTCCCTATTTTAAAGACCGTAAACCAAAATTTGTTTATTTTGGCGGGGGAACCCCATCTTATCTTTCTGCCCAACAGCTTGCTGAATTAACCGACCAGATGAAAGCAATCATACCTTGGGATGAAGCCGAGGAAGTAACCTTTGAATGCGAACCTGGAACCCTTACCGAGAAAAAGTTGGAGGCGATTAAGAACTTTGGCGTTACCCGCCTGAGCCTGGGAGTTGAAAATTTTGATGACCATATTTTAGAAACCAATGGCCGGGCTCATCGTTCCGAAAAAGTTTACACTGCCTATGAATTGGCCCGCAAAATTGGTTTCGAGAATATAAACATTGATCTGATTGCGGGAATGCTGGAAGAAACCGATGAGAATTGGTCGGAATGTATCGACCGCACTCTGGAGTTGGAACCTGACTGTGTGACGATTTATCAGATGGAAGTTCCCTTTAATACAACCATTTATAAGAATATGAAGGAAGCAGGCCGATTGTCCGCACCAGTTGCGGATTGGCCCCAAAAACGCCAGTGGGTTACCGAAGCATTTTCGCGCCTAGAGGAAGCGGGCTATTCGATTACAAGTACCTGCACGGCGGTAAAAAATCCTGAAACTACCAAGTTTGTATACCGGGATCGTTTATGGTCCGGGGCAGATATGATTGCCCTTGGGGTTGCATCCTTTGGGCATTTGGGCGGAATTCATTATCAAAATTTGACCCACTTCGATCAGTATTGTGAGGCAATGGAAAATTCCACCCCCGTGATCCGGAGGGCACTGATGACCACCGAAGAGGAAAGATTCATAAGGGAATTTATTTTGCAGTGGAAATTAGGAAAAGTGAATCGTGAATACTTTGAAAAAAAGTTCGATGTCGACCTGGAAGAACGCTACGGAAAGCTTTTTCAGAACTGGAAAGAAATGGGTGATTTAATCAAGGATGGAGATGAATATGGATTATCACGGGATGCCCTGCTCCGAGTGGATTCAAAATTACACGATCTCTTTCTACCCCAACATCAAGACTCTCGTTACGTTTAAACCATGCCTCATTTTCCAGATCTTTTATATCCGCTCAGTATGATGCGTATGGCTCGTAAACTTCCCAAGTTGAGTTTTGCAGAACTTGACCCGGATCAGATTCCTGAACCTTACCAAAGCTTGCTGGTACATGATGGCGACATGACCTCTCGCTTGGAAGCCTACCATGAATCTAAGCTTGTAGTCTCTTCTCTTCGGTCATCCAGTGATGGGAAATTCTATTTTCGTGAAGTTTTGCTTAAGACTCAAGAGAATGATCTTGCGGTTGAATATGGAGCGATTGAAATCGCTCTCCAACATTTACCGGATGAATTATGCCCATTGGTCGTGGAAGCCAGACAGCCACTGGGGGGATTATTAAATGAGCATCGTATTCCATATTCCAGTGCTCCTCGGGCATTTTTAAAAGTCTCTCCAGATGGCCCCATTGTCGAAGCTTTTGGTGATATAGAATCTGATGAACTATTTGGTCGCAGTAATGAAATTACTGGTTTTAATGGAGATGTTATTGCCAGAATAGTTGAAATTTTACCTCCGCTCGATGAGAATTGAGCTTGAGAACTAGCACATTGAATATTGAATGAATAATTTATGATATCTCAAAAATCCAATTATGATGCCATTGTTGTGGGCGGAGGTCCTGCAGGATCTTCCACCGCTGCTTTACTTGCCGAAAAAGGACATGATGTTCTGGTTGTTGAAAAAGAAAAATTTCCCCGCTACCATGTGGGAGAATCTTTAATGCCTTTTTGTTACTTCCCGCTCGAGAAACTTGGTTTGATTGAAAACTTGATGGAGTCAGCGAACCCACGAAAATATTGTGTTCAGTTCGTCCGGGAAGATGGCTTCCTTTCACAACCCTTTTATTTCTTTCAGCACTTCGATCATCCCTCCTCCACCACCTGGCAAGTATGGAGATCTGAATTTGATAAGATGATCATGGATAAAGCCCGGGAGAATGGTGCCCAAGTGATGGAAGAGACCAAGGCCAAGAACTTGATCAAATCTTCTGATAACAGAGTGGAAGGGATCAAAGTGGTTTCAAAGAATCTGGGTGAACTGGAACTTCGTGCACCTATTGTAGTGGATGCATCCGGTCGGGATTGTTTTGCCGCTCACAAGGAGAAGTGGAAAGTACGGGATCCGGAACTTAATAAAATTGCTCTCTGGACTTACTACAAAAATGCCAAAAGAGATCCGGGACTGGATGAAGGTGCAACCACAGTTGCCTACCTACCGGATAAAGGCTGGTTTTGGTACATTCCACTCAGTGGAGATATGGTGAGTGTGGGCATCGTGGCCGAGCGAGATTACTTGTTTAATGGCTCCACTCGAGATCATGCCGAAATTTTCCAACGTGAAGTGCAGAACAATCAATGGATTAAGGAACATTTGGCAGAGGGGGAACAGACTGGAGAGTACCGGACCACGGGTGAATACTCCTACCGAAATAAATACTGTGCGGTCGATGGTCTTGTGCTTGCTGGTGATGCTCTCGGCTTTTTAGATCCAGTGTTTTCATCCGGTGTTTTTCTAGCTCTCAAAAGTGGAGCGCTGCTTGCTGATGAAATTGGCCAAGCCCTACAAACTGGTAACCCCATTACCTCCAACAGTTTTGAAAATTACGGAAAACGGATGCAGTCTTCGATCGAAACGATGCGAAAGATTGTCTATGCATTCTACGATCCAGACTTCAGCTTTGGCGACTTGGTAAAGCGTGGAGATCATCTCCGGTCTGCATTGACCGATTGCTTGATTGGAAATGTGGATGACCAAGACTTTCAGGAGCTTTTTGATTCTATGGCTGACCTTGCCAAGTTACCAGAACCGGTCGAGCATGGTCTAGCGCAAGCTTCTTCGTGAAGCTTGCTTTTTTAACGCCCGGTACGGGCAATTATTACTGTGGAGTCTGCATGCGGGACAATTCGCTTGCCCGTCAACTCATAGCCAATGGGCACGAGGTTACTATATTGCCTACTTATCTACCTCACTTTTTGGATGAGGAACCTGCCGGTGGTGAACAGGAAATTTTTTTTGGAGGGATTAATGTGTACTTGCAGCATAAGTTTTCCCTTTTTCGAAAAACACCTGCTTGGATCGATAAGGCCTTTGATAGTAAGTGGTTGTTGAAGAAAGCTGCGGCCCGAAGTGGAATGACATCCAGTAAAGACTTGGGTGAAATTACCCTGTCCACCTTCCGTGGGGAAGACGGACCCTTGCTCAAGGAGGTAAATAAAGTGGTTCAGTGGTTCAAGGAACATGGTACTCCCGATGTCATTCTGCTTTCCACGATCATGCTTGCGGCCATTGGGAAAGTATTAAAGCGCGAATTGAAGATTCCCGTGCTCGGCTTCCTCCAAGGCGAGGATGCCTTTTTGGACTCCTTGCTGCCCCAATACCGTACGGAAGCATGGAGGCTGTTGAGTAATGATATTGTCGAGCTTGATGGCTGTATTGCACCCAGTAAATATTTTGGAAACCTCATGGCAGATCGGCTCAACATTTCTCAAAACGATGTCCTTTACCACCCCAATGGAATCACTCTGGATGGTTTTGAACCTCTTTTAGAATCTCAAAAGACTCCGGCATTAGGGTACTTGGCTCGCTTATGTCCCCTGAAGGGATTGGACTTGCTTGTGGATTCTTTTATCGAGTTAAAAGAATTGGAAAATTTATCTGACTTACGACTGGAAATTGCGGGTGGAATGACAGCGGAAGATGAACCGTTTGTTGAAGAACAAAGAAGAAAATTAATCCAGGCAGGACTGGAAGATTCTTTTTCCATCCGGCCGAATATAACCCGTGAACAAAAACTTGATTTTCTTAGGAACTTGACAATTTTCTCGGTACCTGCCCGTTATCCTGAAGCCTTTGGACTTTATGTGGTCGAGGCCATGGCGGCGGGAGTACCTGTAGTCTTACCCAACGCTGGCTCCTTTCCGGAACTCGTAAATATAACCCAGGGTGGTTGTGTTTATGACTCCGATAAGAATGGCACCTTAACCGATGCCTTGGAAGATGTATTGAGCGACCCGATGAAAGCAAAAAAAATGGGCTTACAGGGTCACCGTGCGGTATCAGAAAATTTTGCCAATGAAAAATTGGCAGTCGCCTTGACTGATCAATTACTTTTTCCTCTTCCAGTTTCCAAATCCTGAACCAAACCTTTATGACCACCGAATTTTCCATCACTCGACGCGTTGAATTTAGCGAGACCGACTTAGCTGGTATTATGCACTTTACCAATTTTTATCGTTGGATGGAGATTTGCGAACATGAATTCCTGCGTAGCCTTGGGCTGTCCGTGGACATGGAAGATGAAAACGGCCGCTTTGGCTGGCCTAGGGTCAAGACTTCCTGCCGCTTTAAACGCCCCTTGCGCTTTGAGGAAGAAGTGGAAGTGAAATTAATTATCACCGAAATCCGAGACCGATCGGTTTCCTACGCCTTTCAATTTTGGAAGGAAGAACATGGAAATCGAGTAAAAGCGGCGGTTGGGGAAGTGGTGGCTGCGTGTGTTCGATTTGATCCTGCGAAGGAAAGCATGACTCCAATTATGATTCCCGAGGTGGTGACCTCGAAAATCTCGATGTAAGCTTTCCCTTGTCCTTGCTGACCGAATTCTATTTTCAAATTTCTGGCCTTCTCTATAAGCAAACTTATTTTTAAAGGTCTATAAATTTGAAAGTTCCACCACCGGAACCCTGATTCGGAAGCAATTAAATTCAACGGATAATTCCTTTATTTATCAACGAACCCAAACTTTTACAGTTACTGAGAAGCCCCAAAATCCCGATGAAGAATACAATTTAGAAGCCTATGATGATTTTAATGGATCCGAATTAAACGGAAGTATGTGGATTACCGCATGGTGGTTGGGAGCACATCATGCTTCCGTGTCGTTAAGATATCTGAAGCTTTCTGGCTCGGGTGTTGTGCATACTCCAGTGAGTTTAAATCCGAGAAGTGCTGATGCCTAGGTAAATAACATGACTCCACAACTGACCATGCACAGCTTACCTGAGGTTAATGCCACTGAAGTTTATGGAATCGAAGCGAAAGTTATGATTCCGGCAAACGCACCGACTTCACCCGGGTTGGCATTGTTGGGTTTTGATTCAATCCAAATGGAACCATGCGTTCGGTCGGTATAGAACTTGGATATTGGGGTTCAGGGATCCGGGTTGCAATTTGGATATGAAAATGAACCCCCACCCATTGGAGACGATACTGGAAGCTCTAGCTATGATGGGGCATTGTGAACTTGAGATAAGCTGGGCCTCATTCATGCCCCATCCAAAGGGTATCTCTTGAGTGACGGTGTGGTGGTTCATGAATTTGTTACCCCATACGGCCTAATTGGTATGGCTTCATATCATTCAATGATTGAGGCAATGCGTATGAAGTATTTGTAAATGATGTACGAGTTTATCAAAAGAAGGCATCTCCAAAGGGCTGGATGTGGTCAGACCATTTCCCTTGGGCTTATTCTGATGATGAGGCAAATTGACTTTATTTCGTACTGGCACGAGATAAGTCAGGCCTACCTGGAATGACCTACTGGAATGCGAATAAGCAGGAATGGAATAATTATTTTCCAAACTAGATCAGCAAAGTTCAGCCAATAATGGTCGGTTTTCTTGCTAAATAAGCCCGACAAAAAACCTCAAAAATAAAGCGTTTCCGTTTGCCTGTCAGTGACCATGTGTAGATAGTATTTTCATGCACTATTTACATTATGCACTATTAACTGTCGTGTGCTGGGGTACCTACGGGGTTTGCATGCACATTGGCTCGAGTAATATGGGAGATAAGGAAAACGGGAGAATCATGGCTTTTCTTTGGGTAGGGTTGGCCTACTTCTTGACCGCGGTGGTGGCTCCTTTGATCATCCTGAAATTAAAGGGTGGAAATGTTGCCTTTTGGACCTTTCCTACCAAGGGCTGGCAATGGTCATTAATCGCCGGCACGCTTGGAGCTATTGGTGCTCTCGGAGTTTTATTGGCTTTTGGAAAGATGGCATCCCCTGCCTATGTGCCGGTGATCATGTCGGTCATTTTTGCGGGTGCTCCAATTGTAAATGCGATCGTGAGTACGACTAAGGAAGGAAACTGGCCTCATGTTAAATTGCCCTTCTTATTGGGAATCGCCTTGGCCGCAGTCGGTGGATATCTGGCGACCAAACATGCTCCCAAACCGCCTAAGTCGCCTCCTGCTCCAGAGGTATCGAATTCCTGAGCAGGCAATTTTGCGATGAGCGTCCCAGACGGTGACCTTGAAGTGGCCGAAAGGTGGGAGCGTAAGCGTTGGTCCGGCTTTCGGGAAAATCTGGCAAAGATTGCAGGTTCCAATCCTTTTCAAAAAACGCATTGTACCAGCATAGTATCTTGGAATCAATGGGATGGATTCTCGGATTTAGTCCAGAATTGTCCTTTTACAAGCAAGTCCGATTTAGCTCTAGACCGAAAAGAGAATCCTCCCTATGGGACAAACCTGACCTTCCCGGTTTCTGAATATAAAAAATTTTCTCAAACCAGTGGGACCCTTGGTAAGCCCATGTCCTGGTTGGATACATGTGAAGACTGGCAATGGATGTTGGGAAACTGGAATTATGTGCTGGAGGAGGTCGGTATCGAGAGTGGATCCCGTTGTTCTTTTGCTTTCTCGTTTGGTCCCTTTCTTGGTTTCTGGACTGCTTATGAAGCGGTACAGCAAAAAGATGGTATATGTATTCCAACCGGTGGACAAAGTACGGAACAGCGACTTCAAGGAATTCTTGAACACGGGGCAGAATATTTATTTTGTACCCCGACCTATGCTATGCGGCTTACCTATGCCGCCAAGGAGCTTGGGGTGGATATTACCCAGCATCGACTTCGTTCGATGATTGTGGCTGGAGAAACTGGTGGGAGCTCGTCCCCGTTTCGGGAGAAAATTTCTTCGGCTTGGGGAAATGACCTTAAGGTTCACGATCACTACGGAATGACTGAAGTTGGCCCAGTCGCCTATGAAATTCCTGGGAATCAAGGGGGGTTAAGAATTATTTTAGAAAGTTATTTTCCCGAAGTAATCGGATTGGAAACCGGAGAGGCGGTGAAGGATGGAGAACAAGGCGAGTTGGTTTTGACTACACTTGGTAGGGTAGGTTGTCCGGTTATTCGCTATCGAACCGGTGACCTAGTCAAGGTAAAGCGTGGCAAGGATGGAGCCGGATTACCCACTTTTGATTTAGAAGGTGGAATCTTGGGCCGTACTGATGACATGGTTGTGGTACGGGGGGTAAATTTATATCCATCCTCTGTCGATTCGGTAATTTCAAGTTTTCCAGAAATTTTAGAGTATCAGGTTCGGTTTGAAGAATATGATTCCATGATGGAAGCAAAAATAAGAATTGAATCTTGTGCTCCTATTGCTGAGGACCTTGAGCAAGCCTTACAGGAATCATTTTCCTTACGGATTCCAGTTACTTCAGAAAAGGAAGGAACTTTACCCAGGCATGAAATGAAAGCGAGGCGTTGGATAAAGCCCGGCACATAATAAAATAAAAAATAAAATGATTGAAATCTCAAACCTTTCAAAATCTTACCCGTCACCCGACGGTGATGAAGTTGTGGGAGTCTTTTCCGGAGTAAACCTTTCCGTAGAAAAAGGAGCTTCCGTAGCCATTGTCGGGCCATCCGGTTCTGGGAAAAGCACCTTGCTTAATATCATTGGCTTATTGGACAAGGCAACGAAAGGTGAACTTGAGGTTGATCAAAAGAAACTCAATTCTTTTACGGAGCAAGAGATTGCCCATTACCGCAATCAAACCGTTGGCTTTGTTTTTCAATCCCATCACCTCTTGCCATCCTGTACGGTTTTGGAAAATGTTATGATTCCTGCCCTTGCTGGTTTCGGTTCCTTACAAGGAGAAGCTCTTGAAAACCGGGCCACCAACCTCTTGGAAGAAGTGGGTATTGGACATCGTGCGAATCATTTACCGAGTCAAATTTCAGGAGGGGAGAGGCAACGCGTGGCGGTTGCCCGGGCACTGATCAATGAACCCTCTGTTTTACTTGCTGATGAGCCAACTGGAGCACTGGATAAGAAAAACACCGATCATCTCATCGACTTATTGAAGCAATTAAATGAGCAGCGGAAATTGACTCTGCTCATGGTCACTCATTCTCTGGAAGGATCTAGTCAAATGAAGCAATCATATCATTTGAATGAGGGAAGCTTAAAGCAGGAGAGGTAATGAGTCCCTGGAAGTTAATCTTTAAAAACCTCCTCTTTTTTCGGAGGCAAAATACGGGGATTATTTTAGCCGCAACCCTTTGTGGGATTGTTTTGACCGGTTCCTTAACGGTTGGGGATTCGGTTCGTTCGACCTTGCGAACCCTGGCCGAAGTGAGAATAGGAGAGGGGGATTTGGCGATGCTTTCCCCGGATGGATTCTTTCGGGAGGACCTTGCAGAGAGAATAAAAGAAGAGCTCCCGGATGAAGAAAGTGTGGTAGCCCCCATTGTCTTATCCCGGGGGATGCTGACTTCCCCCGATGGAGCCACTCGGGTTTCGAATGTTCAAGTTCTTGGGGTGGATCCAAGGTTTTGGAAATTAGCACCCGATTCAAAACTTGCTCCCACAGGAACCGAGTCGATCGAAAAAGGGTTTTCTAACTGGGGAAGAGAGACCTTTTTTGTCAATGAACGACTGGGTAAGCGCTTAAAAAGTGAAACCGGAAAGAGGTTGATACTGAGAATGGAAGAGCCCAGTCTATTCAGCCGAGATGCACCCCTTTCCGGTGAAAGGGATAGTAAATTTGTTAGCATGAACAAGGAATTCGGGGGTATCATCCCGCCTGGGGGCTTTGGCAATTTTGGACTTCTTGGGAACCAGCGGGAACCCCTGACTTTGTTCGTCTCTTTGTCCGAATTACAGAAGAAACTCTTTCGTTCTTTGGACGAAGCTACCCAGAGTACAAACTTTGCAAATTTCCTCCTCCTCGGAATTCCCGGAAAGAAAGAAATAGATTTGGAAAAGGCGAAGATTGCCATGGACAAATGCTGGACGCTGGAGGATGCAGGAATTGAAATTAAGAAATTACGGGAATCCGATGAGTGGAGCGTTCGAACCAGGCAAGTTTTTCTGTCCGATTCTCTGG